>NZ_CP115463.1:4002500-4302500 GCF_027912495.1 Caulobacter sp. NIBR1757
CCGGGCCCCCATGGCGCGCAGCCGGGCGGCGTTCTCCTGCCGCAGCCGTTCGTTTTCCAGGGAACGGTCGAACACCGCCTGGGGGACGCCGAGCCGGCGCGCGTTGGCGAACTGTTCGAGGGGCACGTCGCAGCGTTCGTACCAGCGACGGACGACCTGATCTCCCAGGGGCGCCGCCCTCTGCAGGGGGAAGGTGTAGCAGACCAGCGTCCCGGACTGGGCCATGCCAGCCTCGAAGGTGTTGAGTTCGGCCTGGCGGGCCTGTTCGGCCTCCCGGGCCAGGCGCGCCTGGTTGGCGGTGCGCCAGGCCTCTTCCCGGCGCTTGGCCTCGGCGTCGTACTGGGCCTGCCAGCGATGGACCTGATCCGTCGCGGCCTGGGCGCTGGCGAACCGATTGGGCGCGCCCTGGCGCGGGCCGTTCCAGTGGGTCTGGACGACCGCCCATTCACCCGAGGTCAGCCGACCGACGCCACTGTAGCTCTTTACATAATTGTCGAGGTCGAAGAACCGCAGGGCGGTGTAGCGTTCAGCGGGAACCTTGCCGGGTAGCCGGCCATCGGCCTGGGGGCCGAACGCGACCTGGTATCCTTTGGGGCTTCGATAGACGGCCCCCCAGAGGACCGCGTCATTGTCATCGGCCTGGCGCAGCACCGTGTAGCCGACCGAACCCTCCAGCGGCGCGACCGGCCGCCCCTCCCGGTCGAGGGGCATGTAGAGCCACATGCCGGGGAAGTCGGGGCCCAGGGGCGCCACGCGGCTGGCCAGCTGAATCCAGGGCGAGTTACGACCTCCATGGCGTCCGAACCCGTGCGGATACCGAAACACCTCGACCAGGCCGATCGGGGCGCTGATCGGTTCGCCGTTGCGGTCGATAACCTGGGCCAGACCCGTGCCGTCCGGGGCGGTGAAGTTCTGGAACATGACCGAGCCGGCCCGGGGCATCACCGCGTCGACCAATGTGGTGGCGCCGATCCCGCCGCCGGACGCGCTCCCCTGGCCGAACCGATCAACGCCGAACACGGCGCGGCCCCCAAGGCCGCTCACCAGCTTGGGCTGAAGGCTGTCGCCGGTGAACAACGCCATGGTCACGGTCGTCGAGTCCCCCGGACCGACGACCGGGTAGCCGACCACGATTGGACCGACCATGACCGGCCGGTCGGCGACTGCGCCGGGGTCGGCGCCGGGGAGCAGCGAGCGGTCCCTCCCCGGCCAGAGATAGGGCAGCTCGGGGCCCGGCGTCTTTCCATAGACCACGACCCGGATCCGTCCGAACCCGGCCTGCTGCACGGCATGCCGCGCGGACAGCGGAATGATCTCGCCCCCGCCCGACGCCAGAATCTTGCCGCGCTCATCGACCACCAGATGCTCGATCCAGCTCGCCCAGCCCCGGGCGCTGCAGCCGCGGGTCATGACGGCGTGCCGCACGAAGCTCGTGGCCCCCGGCGTAACCGGCACCTCAACCCGATACTGAAGCTCCGGCTTTGACGGCTTTCCGCAGGCCGGGCGCTTGGATTGCGCGGCGACGGGCGTCGCCAGGCTCAGCAGGAGGCCGACGACCAAGAGGACAGGGAAACAGGCACGCATCGCGGACAGACTCCTTCGCCTGCCTTTTGGGCCAGCCTCGGCCATGCCGTCTTCCTCAATATGGGGGGAGAAATCGGAACCCGGGCAGGCATCAACGGCCGTTACCGCCCTCAGCCGTCGGCCTTCCGCTGCGCCTCGCCCCTTCTCCCGCTTGTCGGGAGAAGGGCGCTTCGCGCAAAAGAAAGGGCGGGACCTTTCGATCCCGCCCTTCCCATACTCATAGCTCAAGCAGCGTGGACTAGAAGTCCATATCGCCCATGCCGCCCATGCCGCCGGGCATGCCGCCACCGGCGCCGCCGGCGGCCGCCTTCTTCGGCGCCTCGACGATGGCCGCTTCGGTGGTGATCAGCAGGCCGGCGACCGAGGCCGCGTCCTGCAGGGCCGTGCGGACGACCTTGGCCGGGTCGATGACGCCGGCCGCGACCATGTCGACGTACTCTTCGGTCTGGGCGTTGAAGCCGAAGGTGGCCGAGTCGCTTTCCAGGACCTTGCCGACCACGATCGAGCCTTCAACGCCGGCGTTTTCGGCGATCTGACGGATCGGGGCCTGCAGGGCGCGACGGACGATGGCGATGCCGTTGGTCTGGTCGGCGTTGTCGCCAACCATGCCGTCGAGGATCTTCGAGGCCTTCAGCAGGGCCACGCCGCCGCCGGGGACGATGCCTTCTTCCACGGCCGCGCGGGTCGCGTTGAGGGCGTCATCGACGCGGTCCTTCTTTTCCTTCACTTCGACTTCGGTCGAACCGCCGACGCGGACCACGGCAACACCGCCGGCCAGCTTGGCCAGACGTTCCTGCAGCTTTTCCTTGTCGTAGTCGCTGGTGGTGTCTTCGATCTGCTTCTTGATCTGGCCAATGCGGGCTTCGATGCCCTCCTTGGCGCCGACGCCGTCGACGATGGTGGTGTCGTCCTTGGTGATGGTGACCTTCTTGGCCTTGCCGAGCATCTCGAGGGTGACGTTCTCGAGCTTGATGCCCAGGTCTTCGCTGATCACTTCACCGCCGGTCAGGACGGCGATGTCTTCCAGCATGGCCTTGCGGCGGTCGCCGAAGCCCGGAGCCTTGACGGCGGCGACGCGCAGGCCGCCGCGCAGCTTGTTGACCACCAGGGTGGCCAGGGCTTCGCCTTCGATGTCCTCGGCGATGATCAGCAGGGGACGACCCGACTGGACCACGGCTTCCAGGACCGGCAGCAGGGGCTGGAGGCCCGACAGCTTCTTCTCGAACAGCAGGATCATCGGCTCTTCGAGCACGACTTCCATCTTGTCGGCGTTGGTAATGAAGTAGGGCGACAGGTAGCCGCGGTCGAACTGCATGCCTTCGACGACGTCGAGTTCGGTCTCGGCGGTCTTGGCTTCTTCAACCGTGATGACGCCTTCGTTGCCGACCTTTTCCATGGCGCGGGCGATCATCTCGCCGACTTCGCTGTCGCCGTTGGCCGAGATGGTGCCGACCTGGGCGATTTCGCTGTTGGCCGAGACCTTCTTGGAGGTCGACTGGATTTCGGCGATGACCTTGGCCACGGCCTTGTCGATGCCGCGCTTCAGGTCCATCGGGTTCATGCCGGCGGCGACCGACTTCAGGCCTTCGACGACGATGGCTTGCGCCAGCACGGTGGCGGTGGTGGTGCCGTCACCGGCCTTGTCGTTGGTCTTGCTCGCGACTTCGCGGATCATCTGGGCGCCGAGGTTCTCGAAGCGATCGCTCAGTTCGATTTCCTTGGCGACCGAGACGCCGTCCTTGGTCGAGCGCGGGGCGCCGAAGGACTTTTCGATCACGACGTTGCGGCCCTTGGGGCCCAGGGTCACCTTCACCGCGTTGGCGAGGATGTTGACGCCGCGCAGCATGCGGTCACGGGCGTCGGAGGAGAAATAGACGTCTTTGGCGGCCATGATGGTTGCCTTCTTTCAGTAGGAAATTGGAGGGAAGGAAGCGGTGGCTGATTAAGCCTGCAGGACGCCCAGGACGTCGCTTTCCTTCATGATGATCAGGTCTTCACCGTCGACCTTGACCTCGGTGCCCGACCACTTGCCGAACAGGATCTTGTCGCCGGCCTTCAGTTCCAGGGGCTGGACCTTGCCGGAGTCGTCACGCGCGCCGGGGCCGACGGCGACGACTTCGCCTTCCTGCGGCTTTTCCTTGGCGGTGTCGGGGATGATGATCCCACCTTTGGTCTTGGACTCTTCTTCGACGCGCTTCACCAGGACGCGGTCGCCAAGGGGGCGAAATTTCATCGGATGCTCTCCGTTCGATGACTGACTTGTTGGTTCGCAGGCATGGGAGCGGCCGCTGTTAGCAGTCCTCTCCCGTGAGTGCCAACGGTGGCGGGGAAGTAGGAGCGGGGGCCAACGGAGTCAAGGGACGGGGCTGTGAAGTTTCGATGGCGGGCAGGGGTTTGGAGTGGGCGCGACTGTCTAAACTCTCCGCCCTCCGGGCGGAGGACCGCTTTCGAGCCTTCAAGCGAGAAAGCAGGAGGCGGGCCCCACCGGCGTCGGAAGGTTGGCGCGTTTCCTTGACCCACCGGCGGCGGCTTTCGCCCTTCACCTCCGCCGGTGGACGTCCCGCCTCCTGGTTTGTCGCTCACGCTCCAAACCTGTCCTCCGCCCCAAGGGCGGAGAGTTGAAAACCGCGATTGCCGCAGGGCCATCCGTCAGCGACCCTCACCGCATGATCTCCAACACCATCACCCTGTTCCGCATCGCCCTGATCGCGCCGCTGTTCTGGCTGCTGATCAGCAACGCCGGCTGGCCCGCCGTCGCCGTCTACCTCGCGGCCGGCCTGCTCGACGTCGTCGATGGCCAGGTCGCCCGCCGCCTGAACGAGACCTCCCGCCTGGGCGCCATGCTCGACCTCGTCGGCGACCGCCTGCTGACCTTCGTCATGGTGCTGGGCCTGGCCGTGGCCGGCGCCCTGGACGGCTGGGTCGCCGCCGCCGCCGCTGTCCTCGCCGGCCGCTGCTTCGTGGTCGCCACCCTCAACGAAGCCCTTGGCAACGAAAACAAGGTCGGCGGCTCGAAGCTGGAGGCCGCCAAGATCGCCTGCCAGTTCGCCGGCCTGGCCCTGCTGGCCGCCCCGGGCTTCCCGCTCGGCCCCGTCCAGTCGATGGACGTCGGCGCCGCCCTCACCATCCTCTCGGCCCTGCTGACCCTGATCACCGTCTTCGGCTACCTGCGCACGGGCCTGGCGCGGCTACGCTCCTGACTTTTCCAATCCCGGGTATGCCCGATTGCCGGCCGTCTCCAGACGCCTCCGCCGCGCCCATGGAGGCGGGGTGGGTTTGGGGTGGTCACCCGGTAGGTTCCGGACGGGCGCCGGGGACGACTTTGGCGGCCTTCAGAGTGGTCATTGGTGGGATATAAAATACTGATTTAACTCAACTAATTTTCCCGCCCCATATCGCATTCCATGCCGATGTCGTATACTGGGCGCCGCTTCGACCCCGGCGCCGCCGCCCCTTGCCTCGCAATTTGACCCCCAAACCTCTACATAGCGCGCCATGACGACCGCCCTTTCCCCTTCCGCCGTGGACGCCGCGCTCGACGCCGTGCGCGCGGCCGTCGGCCTGCCGGCCGGCAGCCGGATCGTGGCGGCGATGTCGGGCGGGGTGGACTCGACGGTGACCGCCGCCCTGCTGCACCGGGCCGGCTACGACGTCGTCGGCGTCACCCTGCAGCTCTACGACCACGGCGCGGCCATCCAGAAGAAGGGCGCCTGCTGCGCCGGCCAGGATATCCACGACGCCCGCACCGCCTCCGACGCCATCGGCATCCCGCACTACGTCCTCGACTACGAAAGCCGCTTCAAGGACCAGGTCATCGAGGAGTTCGCCGACGCCTACCTGCGCGGCGAGACGCCGATCCCCTGCGTGCGCTGCAATCAAACCGTGAAGTTCCGCGACCTGCTCGACGTCGCCCGCGACCTGGGCGCCGTGGCCATGGCCACCGGCCACTACGTCCAGCGCGTGGAGGCCGGCAATCACGCCGAACTGCGCCGCGCCGCCGACCCGGCCAAGGACCAGAGCTACTTCCTGTTCGCCACCACGGCCGAGCAGCTGGACTTCCTGCGCTTTCCGCTGGGCGGCATGAGCAAGCCGCAGGTGCGGGCCATCGCCGCCGAGCTGGGCCTCACCGCCGCCGACAAGCCCGACAGCCAGGACATCTGCTTTGTCCCTGAGGGAAAGTACCACACCGTCATCGACCGCATCCGCCCGCAGGGCGCTTTGCCGGGCGAGATCGTCCACATGGACGGCCGTGTGCTCGGGACCCACGAGGGCGTCACCCGCTACACCATCGGCCAACGCCGGGGCCTGAACGTGGCGGTCGGCGACCCGCTGTTCGTCACCCGCATCGATGCCGACAAACGCCAGGTCATCGTCGGCCCGCGCGAGGCGCTGCTGACCACCGCCCTGACCCTGAAAGAGACCAACTGGCTGGGCGACGAGACCTTCGCGGAAGCCTGCGCCGCCGGCCGCCCGGTCCTGGCCCGCGTGCGCTCGACCCGCGAGCCGGTCCCCGGCCGCCTGTCGCTGGTCGATGGCCAGCCCGCCGTCGCCCTCGACACCCACGAGGAAGGCGTCGCCCCCGGCCAGGCCTGCGTCCTCTATGCGCCGGAAGCCCCGGGCCGCGTGCTCGGCGGCGGCTTCATCGCCACGGCGGTGCGGGCGGAGCTGGCGGCGTGATCGACATCCCGGTCGGCGTCAGCCTCGCCCTCATCGGCCTGCTGGCCCTGGTCGCCTTGGTGCGCAGCCTGAAGACCGGCACCCTGGCGGTCTTCTTCACCAAACGCCCCGACATCGTCCGCGCCGAGGAGCCGCTGCGCTTCTGGACGCAGTTCGCCAGCGTCGGGGTGGTGGCGCTGATCGCGCTGTTCGTGGCGAGCATCCTGCTGACCTGAATGAATCGCTGCACGCTGAAAGACCCGCACTAAGGTTTGGGGATGAACCTGTCGAGCCGCGCAATGAGCATTTCCGCCGCGCCAGAGTCTGACTCGTCCAGAAAGTCCAACATCGCTAGTACCGTTCGGCAATCCTCATCCCGCCGACAAGCCATTTCTGCCGTATCGGGGAGGTCACAATAACCATCTTTGATTTGATTGATAACCTCCTTGTTGGTCGAACAGCCAGCGCTTTCCAGATATCGCTTCCGAGTTCCGGAAGCAGGCACGAGCGCATCTAGCTCTGCTAACTGCCGGTAAGATGAACCTCGATCCGCCCAGTCGCGAATGCACTGTGCCGCGATGTCTCGACACGGACCTAGCTTCTCACGAATGAACGCACGGTAGAATCGAAGAGCTAGTCGAGCCATACCCGCATCGCCCTTGGTGAAGATATCGCTGGATTGTTGGATTTCGCGATCAATGTGTGAGAGCTGTTCTGACGTTCTCCAGGACGACTTCGAGAAACGTTGATTCACGTTGTGCAGTGTTGCATTGAAGATATAGAGCGCACCGGGGCACTCGTTCTGCTGCTGATCAATTGCGGATTTCGCAAAGACAGGCCAAAGCTGGCTAGCCTTTTCGTCCAATGAAGCCCTACTTTTGAATGGCCACATCATCGGCTCGCCTCCCTGCCTTGGAGCCTAGTTAGCTACGAGACTGACTGCAACGATTGCCCCCGAGCCTTGCGCCTCCGCCTTCCCCCGCTAAAGTGCGCCAACTTCAAACAAGCGTACGAATTGGGGACGAGACCATGGCCGACGCCGCGCCCAGCGCCCAGGACCTGAACAGTGGCACCGAGCCGCTCGACGAGCGCACCTGGATCGACGCCGAGAAGCTGCTGCCGTGGCTGGAAGCCAACGTCGAAGGCTTCAAGGGCCCGCTGGAAATCCGCAAGTTCAAGGGCGGCCAGTCGAACCCGACCTATCAGCTGGTCACGCCGTCCCAGCGCTACGTCCTGCGCCGCAAGCCGCCGGGCAAGCTGTTGCCGAGCGCCCACGCCGTCGACCGCGAGTACAAGGTCATCGCGGCGCTGAACAAGGTGAACTTCCCGGTCGCAAAGGCCTACGCCCTGTGCATGGACGAGAGCATCGTCGGCACCATCTTCTACGTCATGGAGCAGGTCGAGGGCCGCATCCTGTGGGACGGCACCCTGCCCGACTACAGCCCCGCCGAGCGCCGCAAGATCTATGAAGCCGAGATCGGCACGCTCGCGGCCCTGCACAACGTCGACTACAAGGCCATCGGCCTGGAGGACTACGGCAAGCCCGGCAACTATTTCAGCCGCCAGGTCAGCCGCTGGACCAAGCAATACCAGGCCTCCGAAACCTCGGTGATCCCGGAGATGAACCAGCTGATCGCCTGGTTCCCCGACCACACGCCGGAGGACGACATGACCTCGATCGTCCATGGCGACTACCGCCTGGACAACATGATCCTGCACCCGACCGAGCAGAAGGTCGCCGCCGTCCTCGACTGGGAACTCTCGACCCTCGGCAACCCGCTGGCCGATTTCAGCTACTTCCTGATGAGCTGGGTCATGCCCAGCCAGGAGCGGGGCGGCCTGTCCGGCATCGACGACCTGACCACCTACGGCATCCCGACCATCGACGAGGCGGTTGCCCAGTACTGCAAGGCCACGGGCCGCGACGGCCTGCCCAACCTCGACTGGTACTTCGCCTACAACCTCTTCCGCCTGGCCGGCATCTGCCAGGGCATCGTCGGCCGCGTCCGCGACGGCACCGCCAACTCTGCCCACGCCGCGACCATGGAAGCCCGGGTGCCGGTGCTGGCCAGGGGCGCCTGGGAATTCGCCCAGAAGGCGGGGGCCTAGACCTCTAGCCGGGGCGCGGCGGGCGGTGCACTGTGCCGCCCTTCATTCAGTACGGGGCTGTTTAGTGATGAAATCCACCTTCAAGGCCGGCCTCGTCGCCGCCGCGCTCGGCGTTCTGGCGCTGGTCGGAGTCGCCGATGCGCAGGGCCAGTCCAGCCCCCTGACCTACATCCAGGCCGGCCGCGTGCTGGCCGACCCGGCCACCGGCAAGGTCGAGACCGAGCGCACCATCGTCGTCGAAAACGGCAAGGTGCTGCGCATCGAGGCGGGCTACACCTCCGCTCCCGGAGCCAATGTCATCGACCTGAAGGACAGCTTCGTCCTGCCCGGCCTGATCGACAGCCACGTCCACCTGACCAGCCAGAACGGCCCCAAGGGCGCCCTGGAACGCTTCACAAAGACCAAGAGCGACTACGCCCTCGACGGCGCCTGGTACGCGGGCCTGACCCTGCGCGCCGGATTCACCACCGTCGCCGACCTCGGCGGCGCCAACGAGAGCGTCTTCGGCCTGCGTAATGCCATCGCCGCCGGCCGCGTGCCCGGCCCGCGCATCGTCGCCGCCGGCTCGGCCGTGTCAGTGCATGGCGGCCATGGCGACGACGCCAACGGCGTGCCCGAATCCATGGTTCACCTGTTCCGCGACGCCGCCGTCTGCTCCGGCGCCGACGACTGCCGCCGGGCCGTGCGCGAACAGGTCCGGTCCGGCGCCGACGTCATCAAGATCACCGCCACCGGCGGCGTGCTGTCGCCGACCAATGCCGGCCTGGCCAAGCAGTTCAGCGACGAGGAGCTGAAAGCCATCGTCGAGACCGCCCATGCCATGGGCCGCCGCGTCACCGCCCACGCCCATGGCGGCGATGGCATCAACGCCTTCCTGAAGTACGGCGGCGACAGCATCGAGCACGGCACCTACCTCGACGCCGAATCCATCAAGCTGTTCAAGGCCAACGGCGCCTACCTGGTCCCGACCCTGCTGGCCGGCGACTTCGTGGCTCGCGAGGCGGCCAAGCCCGACACCTGGATGGTCCCGGCCGTGAAGGCCAAGGCCCTGGAGGCCGGTCCCAGGATGCTCGACATGGGCCGCCGGGCGCACCTGGGCGGCGTCAAGATCGCCTACGGCACCGACACCGGCGTCTCGCCCCACGGCGAAAATGCCAGGGAGTTCGCCCTGCTGATCAAGGCCGGCCTGACCCCGCTGGAAGCCATCAAGGCCGCCACCATCTACGCCGCCGACCACCTCGACCTGGCCGGCATGATCGGCTCGCTGCTGAACGGCAAACAGGCCGACATCATCGCCGTGAAGGGCGATCCGCTGGCCGACGTCACCGTGCTGGAACACGTCAGCTTCGTGATGAAGGGCGGCATCGTCTACCGGCAGGACTAGATCTGACAATTCCTCCTCCGGCGCGCAGCGACGGGGGAGGGGGACCGCCGCCGCGACTTAGCGGCGGTGGTGGAGGGGGCAGCGCCGGCTTGTCAGGATGAAGTGCGTTCTGGCGCGGCTTCAACAGCTGCGTTCAGGGTCAACCCCAACCGCCGGCGCTGCCCCCTCCACCACCGGCCCTGAGTCGGGCCGGCGGTCCCCCTCCCCCGTCGCGCCTATGGCGCGCCGAAGGAGGATCTTCACCGCCGCCTCGTCCTCGAACCGCGCCCGCACCGGCCAGTAGTCGACCTTGCGCCGCCAGGGGCCGGGCAGCCGGACCCAGTCCTTCTCGGTGGTCAGCAGGGTCCCGCCCAGTTCGGCGGCCCGCTGCTCAAGGAAATGCAGCGTCTCCTCGCGGTACTCGCCGTGATCGGGGAAGGGCGCGAAGTCCTTCAGCACCACCCCGGCCGCAACCAGCGAGCGCTCGAACTTCCAGGGCTTGCCGATGCCGGCGAAGGCCACCACAGGATGGGCCGGCGGCGGGCCGGAGGGCTCCAGCCGGGCGACCAGCACGGGCTTGCCCTTGAACAGCGCCAGCAGCTCGGGATCAGGTTCAGCGAGATCGGCCGGCATCAGCAGGACCACCGCATCGGCGCGGGCCAGCCCGACCTTCAGCGGCTCGCGCATCGGTCCGGCCGGGAACACCGCCCCGTCGCCGAACGGCCATTCATTGTTACGCGTCTCGCCATCGACGACGACCAGCGACAGGGCCTTCTTCAGCGAGGGGTTCTGGTGGCCGTCGTCCATGACCACGGCCTGGGCCCCGGCCTCTTTCGCCGCCGCCGCCCCGGCCGGCCGGTCGCGGCTGACCCAGAACGGTCCGTCGGCCGCCAGCATCAGCGGCTCGTCGCCGACCTGCTCGGTGCCGTGGATGGCCTGATCAACCTTCAGCGGCCCCGGCTCATTGCCGCCGTAGCCGCGCGACAGGCCATGCGCCGCCACCCCGTCCTCGCGCAGCATGCGCAGCAGCTCGCGCACCACCGGCGTCTTGCCGACCCCGCCGGCCGTGAGGTTGCCGACGCAGATCACCGGCAGGCCGGCGTCCACCGGCCGGGCGTTGTCGATCTTGTACCTGGTCACCGCCGCCCAGACCCAGCTGAGCGGGGTCAGCACCATGCGGGTGACGACACCGGGCGGGTTGTGGCGAACGTACCACCAGCGGGGGGTCGAGAGCTTCATGGCAGCAGGGCCTCCAGCCGGGCCCAGGCGGTATCGAGTTGCGCCGACTGGTCCTGCGCAAAGGCCTGGCCCCGGGCGCCCAGCGCCCTGGCGGCGTCGGGCGCGGCCAGCAGTCCGGCCAGGGCCATCGACAGATCGCCCGGCGTCTCGACAATCATCGCCCCGCGCTCGCCCTCGACCATGGCCTCGTAGACCTCGGCTGAATTGAACACCTGCGGCCCGCTGATCACCGGCGCGCCGAGCCGGGCCGGCTCCATCGGGTTGTGACCGCCGACACCCGGCACAAAGCTGCCGCCCATGACCACCACGTCGGCCAGGCGGAAGAACAGGCCCATCTCGCCGAGCGTGTCGGCGAGATAGATCCGGGTCTGGCGGGTCAGCTTGTCGCCGCGCGAGCGCACCGCCACCGGACCGTGCCCCGTGCCGACGTCGGTCAGCACATCGGCCAGCCGCTCCGGGTGGCGCGGGGCGATGATCACCAGGGCGTCCGGCGCCTCGTTGCGGATGGCGGTCAGCATCGGGGTGACGATGATCGCCTCCTCGCCCGCATGGGTGCTGGCCGCCAGCACCACGGGCCGTTTGCCGATGGCCTTTCTGAGGGCGGCCAGTTCGGCCTCGTCGGCGGGCAGCGGCTCGCCGGCCAGCTTGAGGTTCAGCCGGCCGTCGGTCTCGACCCCGAAGAACCGCAGCCGCTCGGCCGACAGCTCGTCCTGCGGCAAGACCAGATCGAAGGCGGCCAGCACCTGGCGGATGCCCTTGCTCATCCGCGCCCAGCCCTTGGCCGTCTTGTGGGTGATGCGGGCCGAGATCAGGGCCAGCTTGGCGCCGCGCTGCTTGGCGCCGAGGATCAGGTTGGGCCAGATCTCGCTCTCGACGAGGATGACGAGGTCCGGCAGCCAGTGATCGAGAAAACGCCGCGCCGAGGCGGGGGTGTCGAGCGGCGCATACTGGTGGATCGCCCCGGCCGGCAGCCGTTTGGCCAGCAGGGCGGCGGCGGTGACGGTGCCACAGGTGACCAGCAGGGTGAGGTCCGGCCTTGCTTGGGCCAGCCGCTCGATCAGCGGCAGCACCGCCTGGCTCTCGCCGACGCTGATGGCGTGGATCCAGACCAGGCCGTCCTCAGGGCGCGCCACGGAGGCATGGCCGAGCCGCTCCTGCACCCGCGCGGCGTCTTCCTTGCCCTTGGCCGCCCGCGAACTCAGCAGGCCCGGCGCGAACGGCTGCAGCACCGCCATGGCCGCCCGGTAGAGGCGCAGGGAGAGCGTCACCTACTGGCCGCCGTGAGCGTGGGCCAGCCGGCAGGGACCGCGATGGCCGGTCTCCAGCTGCAGGGTCGCGTGGCCGATGCCGAACTCGTGGACCAGGTCGTGGCACAGCTCGTCGAGGAACTGGTCGGGGTCGGTGTTGTCGGGGCGGGTCAGGTGGGCGGTCAGGGCCGTCTCGCTGGTGCTCATCGCCCAGATGTGCAGGTCGTGCACCTCGGTGACGCCGGGCCGGCCGGCCAGCCAGGCCTTGACCTTGTCCGGGTCGATGCCGCGCGGGGCGGCGTCGAGGGCCAGGTCGAGGCTGTCGCGCAGCAGGCCCCAGGTGCCGGCCACGATAACGGCGGCGATGACCAGGCTGATCATAGGGTCGATCCAGCGCCACTCCGGCTGCATCCACAGGATGATGGCCGCGAACACCACGCCCAGCGACACCGCCGCATCGGCGGCCATGTGCAGGAAGGCGCCCTTGACGTTGAGGTCCTCCTGGCCGCGCATGAACATCAGGGCCGTGGCGGTGTTGATGACCACTCCGATCGCCGCGACGACGATGACAGGCCCGGGCGGAATGTCCTGCGGCGAGCCGAAGCGGCGGATCGCCTCCCAGGTGATGCCGCCGACGGCCAGCAACAGCAGGCCGGCGTTGCCCAGCGAGGCCAGGATGGTGCTCTTGCCCAGCCCATAGGTCCGCCGCCCGGCCGGCGCCCGACGAGCGATGACCACCGCGCCCCAGGCCATCAGCAGGCCCAGCACATCCGACAGATTGTGACCGGCGTCGGCCAGCAGGGCCAGGGAGCCGGTGAACAGACCGGCCCCGGCCTCGGCGACCACGAAGGCGATGTTCAGCCCGGCGCCGATGGCGAAGGCGCGGCCGAAGTCCTTGGGCGCATGGCTGTGGCCGCCGGGACCATGGTGATGGTCCTTGTGACCGCCGTGATGGTGGTCGTGGCCATGATGATCATGCGTATGGGACATTGGCCTTGGGATAGCCCCCACGCTCCGGCCAAGGAAGACGTTATTGAATACGCCCGCCGGGCCCCGAGCCCCGGCTGTTCAGCGGCGAGTCGATCTCGCGCTCAATGCCCTTGATTTTGACCTATTTTTGGGACATATTACCGGCATGTCTACTCGCAAGAAAATGCCCGCCCATGGCTATCCCGGCGTCGCCGAGGCGGGCGCGCGGTTTCAAGCCGCCCCGTTCGGCGGACTGCTGGGCGCCGACGGCGTCGATGTCGAGCGCACGGCGGAGGTGTTCAACATGACCAAGGGCCAACTGGCCGAGACCGTCGGCCTTGCCGCCGACACCCTGCAGAAGGCGGCCCGCCGCAACGCCCCCAAGACCCAGGCCCGGGTCACCGAACTGATCGAGATCATCACCCGGCTCGAGGCCTGGGCCGGCGGACGCACCCAGGCCATGGCCTGGTACCGGGCCCAGCCGATCGCGGCGCTCGACGGCCGTACCGCCGAGGCGCTGGTCAAGTCGGGCAAGGCCGGGCTGGTGCGGGACTATCTCGACCATCTGGCCTTGGGCGGCTTCGCCTGAGATTTCGCCCATGAGGTTTCGGGGGACAGCCTACCGCGCGCACGATCCGCGCTGGTCGTTCAGCCCGCTGTCGGGCGATGGCGCGGCGATCCACGGCGGGCGGTTCAATCCGAAGGGAATGCCGGCGCTGTATCTCGGTCTCGCCCCGATGACGGCGATCAAGGAGGCCAGCCAGGGCCTGGCCCTGAAGATCGAACCGCTGGTGCTGTGCAGCTACGACGTCGATTGCGAGAACATCGTCGATCTGACCACGGCGGCGGGTCTGAAGGCGGCCGGCGTCGCCGGGAGCGATCTGGCCTGTGGCTGGATGCTGCTGGCCCATGAAGGCAGGACACCGCAAACCTGGGCCATGGCAACCCGTCTGATCGCCGACGGGGTCATCGGGGTCATCGCGCCCAGCTTCGCGCCGGGGTCCACGGCGGACGACCGCAATCTGGTGCTCTGGCGGTGGGGGCAGGACAAGCCTTGCCGGATCACCGTGCACGATCCGTAAGGCCGATTGCCGAAGAACCAGCTGTCCTGGTCCTAACACTCCACCCGGTTGACCGGCATCCCCGCCGCCAGGCCGCCGAGCGAGGTTTCCTTGTAGATCTCGTTCATGTCCTCGCCGGTCCGTTTCATGGTGGCGATGACCTTGTCGAGGCTGACCGAGTGCTGGCCATCACCCAGCATGGCCAGGCGGGCGGCGTCGATGGCCTTGATGGCCCCCATGGCGTTGCGCTCGATGCAGGGGATCTGGACTAGGCCGCCGATGGGATCGCAGGTCAGGCCGAGGTTGTGCTCCATGCCGATCTCGGCCGCGTTCTCGATCTGGGCATTGCTGCCGCCCATGACGGCGGCCAGGCCGGCGGCGGCCATCGAGCAGGCGACGCCGACCTCGCCCTGGCAGCCGACCTCGGCGCCGCTGATCGAGGCGTTCTTCTTGTAGAGGGCGCCGACGGCGGCGGCGGTCAGCAGGAAGGTGCGGCGGCCCTCCGGCGTGCCCTGCAGGAAGCGGTCGTAGAAGCGCAGCACCGCCGGAATCAGACCCGCCGCGCCATTGGTCGGGGCGGTAACCACCCGGCCGCCGGCGGCGTTCTCCTCGTTCACCGCCAGGGCCCAGAGGTTGACGAAGTCCATGGCCGCGAGCGGGTCGCTGATCTGGCGCTCGACCTTGGCCATGATCGCCTCATGCACCTGCTTGGCGCGGCGCTTGACGTTGAGCCCGCCCGGCAGCTGGCCGCCGATGCGCATGCCGCGGTCGATGCAGGCCTCCATCGCCCCGAAGATGGCGTCGAGGCGTTCGAGCACGACGGCTTCCGGCGCGCGGGCGATCTCGTTGGCCATCATCAGCTCGCCGATGGTCAGGCCGGCCGCCTCGGCCTTCTCGACCAACTCGGCGCCGCTGTCGAAGGGATAGGGGATCGGCGTTTCTTCGGCCGGGGCGTTGCGGCCGATCTCGGACTCCTCGCAGACAAAGCCGCCGCCGATGGAGAAATAGGTCTGCTGCAGGACCACGCCGTCCGAACCGTCGAAGGCGGTCAGGGTCATGGCGTTGGGGTGTTGCGGCAGGCGCTGGCGGCCGGCCCAGATGATGTCGACCTGTTCGTCGAAAGCGAGGTCGGTCTGGCCACCCAGGCTCATCCGGCCGCTGGTGCGCAGGGCCTCCAGGGCGGCGTCGCCGGCGTCGGGGTCGAGCCCGGCCGGCTCGAAGCCCATCAGCCCCAGCATGGTCGCCCGGTCGGTGGCGTGGCCCCGGCCGGTCAGGGCCAAGGAGGCGTACAGTTTCACCTGCACCCGCTGGACGCCGGCGATGAGGCCGCCGGCCTTGAGTTCGGCGACAAAGCGGGCGGCGGCGGTCATCGGCCCCATGGTGTGGGAGCTCGACGGACCGACGCCCGGCTTGAACAGGTCGAAGACGCTGGCGGTCATCGCCGCGTCCCTACTTTCGCTCAGCCTTCGTCGCGTCGCGGGTGGCCTTGAACTCCGAGCCTTCGCCCCATTCGGGCCAGGTGCGACTGTTGGCGAGGTCGGAACCCAGGTCATGCAACAGGGTCAGGTCGGCGACCATGCCGTCCATCCGCCAGTCGGCCGACCATTCGTCCGCCGGCTGATGATACTTGTCCTTGGTGTAGGCCTCGGCCCAGGCCATGGCCTCGCCCGGCTTGCCGCCGATGACGTCGATGCCCGATCCAAACGAGATGGCCGGCACGCCGCGCTTGGCGAAGGGGAAGTGGTCGGAGCGATAGAAGTGGCCAGCCTCCGGGGTCGGATCGGGGGTGAACACCCGGCCCTCGGCCTTGCCCTTGGCGATCAGCAGGTCGAGCAGGTCCTGTTTCGCATCGCCCGAGACGTTGAAGTCGCGCGTCGGGCCGAGCGGGCTGAGCGCATCGGTGTTGAACACCGCCACCGTCTTGCCGAGCGGATAGACCGGGTTGGCGGCGTAGTATTCCGAGCCCAGCAGGCCCTTTTCCTCGGCCGTCACGGTCAGGAAGACGATCGAGCGGTCCGGGCGCGGACCTGATGCGAAGGCGCGGCCCATCTCGATGACGGCGGCGGTGCCGGTCGCGTTGTCGACGGCGCCGTTGTAGATGCTGTCGCCCTTGGCGTCGGGACGGCCGATGCCGAGATGGTCCCAGTGGCCCGAGTAGATGACGTATTCGTCCGGGTGCGTCTTGCCAGGCAGCAGGCCGACCACGTTCTTGGAAACGATGACCTCCGGCTTGACCTTGAAGTCGGTGGAGAAGGTGGCGCCCTTGAGCTCGACGGGCTGGAAGTCGCGGCTCTGGGCCTTCTTCTTTTCGGCTTCGAAGTCGAGGCCGGCGTCAGCGAACAGCTTCACGGCGACGTCGCGGGTGATCCAGCTTTCGACGGCGGTGTGGGCCTTGGTCGCGTCCTTCCGGACGATGTCGAACATGGTGTTGGTGTTGGAATTCTTGACCGTCGCCCAGCCGTAGGAGGCCGGGCCTGTCTCGTGAACGATCAGAACGCCGGCGGCGCCGAGCCGGGCCGCTTCCTCGTACTTGTAGGTCCAGCGGCCGTAGTAGGTCATCGCCTTGCCGCCGAAATCCCCCTGGCCAGTCTCGAAGTCGGCGTCGTTGATCAGCACGACAATGATCTTGCCTTTGACGTCCAGGCCCTTGAAGTCGTCCCAGTTCCGCTCCGGAGCCTTGACGCCATAGCCGGCCCAGACGATCGGCGTGTCCTTCAGCGACACCGCCTTCTGGCCGGTCATGCTGGCGCGGATGGCGATGTCGTCGCCCTGGACCAGGGGAACGGCCTTGCCGCCGACGGTGAAGCTGGCGGCCACAGCGCCGTCGATGTCGAAGCGGCCGAGCGGCACGTCCTGGGTCCAGGCCCGCTTGCCGTCCTTGCCCTTGTCGCCGCCGGGCTGCAGGCCGGCCTTGGCGTACTGTTCGGCGATGTAGGCGACGGTCTTGGTCTCGCCGGCCGTGGCCGGTCCGCGGCCCTCGAAGCTGTCGTCCGAGAGAACCTTCACATGTTCGGTCAGGCGGGCCTGGTCGAACAGGGGATCGGCCGCGAAGGCCGTCATGGGCAGGATGGCGATGGCCGTGGCCAGAAGCAGGGACTTCATCGACGCAGGACTCCGGGAAATCGAATTGGCGCGGAACCTACCGTTGGGAGAGCCGGGCCGCCAGTGGCGGAATTGGCGGAAGAGTCAAACGGCGTTCGGTGACTTGGCACACTAACGATTCCTTCTCCCGCTTGTCGGGAGAAGGTGGCCCCCGAAGGGGGTCGGATGAGGGCAGCGCTGGCCGTTCCGGATAGCTCCTGCGTCAGCCTCACCAAGGATAGTCGTCATAGGCCGGCGCTGCCCTCATCCGACCGCTTCGCGGCCACCTTCTCCCGACAAGCGGGAGAAGGGTCTAGGATGGGCCATGCGTCGTCGCGAACTCATGTTTGGCCTGGGCTCCCTGCCCGCCCTTGGTTTGAGCAAACCGCTTAGGCAGCCCGACACGCTCCACGCCGTCTGGCAGGCCGCATCACATGATCCTCGCCAAGGCCGCACAGACGCCCTGCTGGTCATCCAGCACGGCAAGACGCTGCTCGAGCGATACGGGCCGGACCACAGCGCCACGACCCGCCACGTCAGCTGGTCCGCCGCCAAGTCCGCGACCCACGCCCTGGTCGGCGCCGCCGTCCTGCACGACGGCCTCGACATAGACCGGCCCGTCTCCCTCCCGCCGGACGCCGGCGTCACCCTGCGCCACCTGCTGACCCTGACCGACGGCCTGCCGTGGAACGAGGCGCGCCAGCCGGCCGCCATCGCCTCCGACGCCTCACGCCTGCTGTTCGGGTCCGGCCGGCTCGATGTCGCCAAATTCGCCGCCAGCCGGCCGGGCCAGCGCAAGCCGCCCGGAACGACGTGGAATTACTCAACCGGCGCCTATCATCTGATCGCCCGCGAGCTGACCGCCCGGCTGTTCCCCGGGTTGAGTGATCCGGCGCAGCTCCGCGCCGCCATGGCCGACTGGATGCGCCGGCGCCTGTTCGCCCCCGCCGGCATGCCCGGCGCCCTCTTCGAGTTCGACCCGCAGGGGACCTTCTATGCCGGCTCGCTGATGTGGGCGACGGCGCGGGACTACGCGGCCTTGGGGAGTCTCTACCTGGGCGACGGCCTGGCGAATGGCCGGCGAATCCTGCCTGAAGGTTGGACGCGATTCGCCCGTTCCCCGACCGTGGAACCGACCTACGGCGCCGGCTGGTGGCTCGAAGGGGCCCATGGACCGGCCGCCGGCCCGGCCCTGCTGGGTGGATCGCCCACCGACGCCTTCCACGCCAGGGGCCTGGATGGACAACTCATATTGGGTGTTCCGTCCCGGCGCCTAATTGTTGTGCGGCTGGGTTATACCCCGGATGGTGTGACCGGCTGGCCGGCCATCGGAGGTTGCCTGCGACGGATCATCACGCTCGTGTCATAGGCGAGATTTAATGTTCGTCAGGAACGCCCGGCCCTGTTGGGTTTGCGACGTTTGTGCGACCTTTCGTCAACAGCTTGTTAACGAAAAAGTCCGCCCTCACCCCTCCGACCCCGTTGACGAAGCATTAGCCTCCGTGGCCCCATATAGTGGGTTCGAGGGGCGCTTCGCCCACAAGATATGGGGTCTTCAGGCGGAGTTGGCTGTCTGAAGTGGCTGATAGTTTTACGGGTTTTGGGCACATGATGGGTGAAGTTGCACGTCAGATTCCTTTGGGTGAAGCCGCTGGCTCCGAAGCCTGGCTGGCCGACCGACCGGCGCTGTCGCTGGTCCCCAAGATCGAGGTCGATCGCAGCCGCGACGCGCTGCTGACCGACTTCGGCAAGACCACGCTGGAAGACCGCTATCTGCTGCCGGGCGAGTCCTACCAGGACATGTTCGCCCGGGTGGCCACCGCCTTCAGCGACAATCCCGAGCACGCGCAGCGCGTCTACGACTACATGAGCCGCCTGTGGTTCATGCCGGCCACCCCGGTGCTGTCGAACGGCGGGGCCGATCGCGGCCTGCCGATCAGCTGCTTCCTCAACGCCGTCGGCGATTCGCTGAACGGCATCGTCGACACCTGGAACGAGAACGTCTGGCTGGCCGCCAACGGCGGCGGCATCGGCACCTACTGGGGCGGCGTCCGCTCCATCGGCGAGAAGGTCAAGGGCGCCGGCCAGACCAGCGGCATCATCCCCTTCATCCGGGTCATGGACAGCCTGACCCTGGCCATCAGCCAGGGCAGCCTTCGTCGCGGCTCGGCCGCCGTCTACCTGGACATCCACCACCCGGAAATCGAGGAGTTCCTCGAGATCCGCAAACCCTCGGGCGACTTCAACCGCAAGTCCCTGAACCTGCACCACGGCATCAACATCACCGACGAGTTCATGCACGCGGTGCGGGACGGTGAGAAGTTCGGCCTGCGCAGCCCCAAGACCGGCGAGGTTCTGAAGGAAGTCGAGGCCCGCTCGCTGTGGCAGAAGGTGCTGGAGCTGCGGCTGCAGACCGGCGAGCCCTACCTGATCTTCTCGGACGCGGTGAACCGCGCCATGCCGCAGCACCAGAAGGACCTCGGCATGAGCGTCCGCCAGTCCAACCTGTGCAGCGAGATCATGCTGCACACCGGCAAGGACCACCTGGGCAATGAGCGGACCGCCGTCTGCTGCCTGTCGTCGGTCAACGCCGAGACCTTCCTGGAATGGCGCAACGAGCCGAAGTTCATCGAGGACGTCATGCGCTTCCTCGACAACGTGCTCGAGGACTTCATCCAGCGCGCCCCGATCGACGCCAAGAACGCCGTCTACGCCGCCAAGCGCGAGCGCTCCGTGGGTCTCGGCCTGATGGGCTTCCACAGCTTCCTGCAGGGCCAGAACGTTCCGTTCGAGAGCGCCATGGCCAAGAGCTGGAACATGCGCCTGTTCAAGCACCTGCGCCGCGAGGCCGACAAGGCGTCCAAGACCCTAGCCGAGGAGAAGGGCCCCTGCCCCGACGCGGCCGACCGCGGCGTCATGGAGCGGTTCAGCCACAAGCTGGCCATCGCCCCGACCGCCTCGATCAGCATCATCTGTGGCGGCACCAGCGCCGGCATCGAGCCGATCCCGGCCAACATCTACAGCCACAAGACCCTGTCGGGCACCTTCGCGGTCAAGAACCCCTACCTGGAGCGGGTGCTGGACGGCCACGGCCAGAACACCCCGCAGGTCTGGGACAGCATCCTCAGCCACGAAGGTTCGGTGCAGCACCTCGACTTCCTCAGCCAGGACGACAAGGACGTCTACAAGACGGCCTTCGAACTGGACCAGCGCTGGGTCATCGAGCTGGCGGCCGACCGAACCCCGGAAATCTGCCAGAGCCAGTCGGTCAACGTCTTCCTGCCGGGCGACGTCGACAAATGGGACCTGCACATGCTGCACTGGACCGCCTGGGAGCGGGGCATGAAGAGCCTCTACTACCTGCGCTCCAAGTCGGTGCAGCGGGCCGCCCACGCCGGCGAGGACGAGGTCCGCGCCAGCGCCGAGGACGCCGCCCGCACCGACTACGAGGAATGCCTCGCCTGCCAGTGAGGCGCTCCACGCTGATGGCATTGATGGCCGTCGGGGCGCTCGCCTCGGCGGCCATCGGTGCGTTTGCGGACCACCTCTGGGTCTCCTCCCGCGCCCGCGCCGGCGGCGCCATGAGCGATACCGCGCCACAGACCCGGGCCCTTTATCGTCACCGGGTTGATCTGTTCGGCCGCCTGGGTTCAGGACCGACGGTGATTATGTTGGGCGATTCCATCACCCAGGGTGGCGAGTGGTCCGAACTGATCGGCCCGCAGGTCGCCAACCGGGGCGTCGGCGGCGACACGAGCGGCGCCTTGCTGACCCGGCTGGATGCTTCCCTGCCCGCCTCGGCCAGGACGGTGCTGGTGATGATCGGGACCAACGACCTGAAGGCCGCCGACTGGAGCGCCGGCGCCAGCGCCACGAACGTCTCGGCTCTGATGGACCGGCTGAAGGGACGGCGGGTCATTCTGCAATCGGTGCTCTACACGGCCGATCCGCAGGCCAACCGCAAGATCGACGATCTCAACGCCGCCTACAGCAGGCTGTGCGAGACAGGCCGCTGCGAGTGGCTGGACCTCAACCCCTCGGTAGCGCCGGGCGGGGCCTTGAGCCACGAGGACTCCCTGGACGGCCGCCATCTGAACGGCGACGCCTACCTGCGCTGGGCGTCGGCCTTGAAGGCCAGACTCTAGAACAGCTTTCCCGTCGGGGCGACGTAGTGGGCGCCCTCATGTTCCAGCAGCCAGCGCTTGCGGGGGATGCCGCCGCCGAAGCCGGTGAGGCTGCCATCGGCACCGATCACCCGGTGGCAGGGCACGACCACGGCGATGGGGTTGGAACCGTTGGCCAGGCCGACGGCACGGCTGGCGCTGGGCTGGCCGATCTTGCGGGCCATGGCGCCGTAGCTGCGGGTCTCGCCGACCGGGATCTGCTTGAGCTCGTTCCAGACCGACTGCTGGAAGTCGCTGCCGACCGCCTGAGTGGGGATACGCTCCAGCGCCGGAAGGTCGCCCTTGAAGTAGGCGTCGAGATTGTCGCGGACTAGCGGCGGGGCGCGGCCCTTGACCACCTGGGCCTTGGGATAGCTGCGACGCACCGTGCGCTGGAAGTCCTCTTCCGGTCGGTCGAAGTGGAGCAGGCGCAAGATGCCGTCCTCGTCGACGGCGAGCCACAGGCCGTCGATCGGCGAGGCATAGCGTTCGATCGTCAGGGTCTCAGGCGGCTTTGCGGGCATCGGCCTTTCCCTTGATAGCGGCGGCGTCGCCGGCCCAGAGATGCAGGGCGGCATAGGCCCGCCAGGGCCGCCAGGCCTCGGCGCGGGCGAGGAGTTGCGCCGGGGTGGGGCGGACGCCGTCCGGGGTCTCCAGGGCGCGCATCAGGCCGATGTCGGCGGCGGGGAAGGCGTCCGGTTCGCGCAGCTGGCGCATGGCGATGTACTGCGCCGTCCATTCACCGATGCCGGGCAGGGCCTTGAGAGCCCGAATCGCGGTCTCGAGGTCCTGGCGCGGGCCGAACAGGGCCGGGTCGGCGACGGCCGCCGCGCCCATGCTGCCGAGCGAGCGCGAACGGGCGCCGGGCATGGGCAGGCCGGAGAGGTCGGCGGCGGCGAGACGCTGGGGGCTCGGGAAGGCGACGGTGAGGCCCTCCTGCGCCCAGGCCTCGGGCAGCGGCTCGCCGTACTGGGCGGCCAGCTTGCCGGCCAGCAGGACGGCGGCATGGACGGTGATCTGCTGGCCGAGGATGGCGCGGATGGCCAGCTCGAAGCCGTCCCAGGCCCCGGGCACCCGCAAGCCCGGCCGCGCCGCCACGCGCGGGGCGAGGTCGGGATCGGCCGACAGGTGCTCGTTGATGGCAACCGGGTCGGCGGCAAGATCGAAGACCCGGCGCACGCGGGCGAGAATGGCCGGCAGGGCGCTGGTGCGGGGAAAGCGGACCTGGACCGACAGCTGATCCTTGCCGGCCGGGGTGACGGCCAGCGTGCCCATCTCGCCGCCCAGTTCGATGGTGCGGGCGTAACGGTCGCCCTCGACCCGCTCGACGCCCGGGATGGCGCGCAGCTGCAGGAAGGCGATCAGGCCGTCCCAGTCGTAGGGCGGCTTGTAGCGCAGCTTGAGGGTGACGCCGTCGGCGGTATGGGCCGAGGCCGACCGGCGGCGCAGAGTGGCCGGCGGCCGATTGTAGAGGGCCTGGAAGGTCTCGTTGAAGCGGCGGACGCTGCCGAAGCCCGAGGCCAGGGCCACCTGGGCCATCGGCAGGTCGGTCTCATGGATCAGCTGCTTGGCGAGCAGGACGCGGCGGGTCTGGGCGACGCCGATCGGGGTGGCGCCGAGATGCGTCTGGAACAGGCGGCGCAACTGACGGTCGCCGACGCCGAGACGCCCCGCCAGGGCTTCGACATCGCCGGTGTCGAGGGCGCCGGCCTCGATCAGGCTCAGCGCCCGGGAGACGGTGCTGGACGAGCCCTTCCAGGCCCCCAGGTCCGGCGAGGTTTCCGGGCGGCAGCGCAGGCAGGCGCGGAAACCGGCCGCCTCGGCGGCGGCGGCGCTGGGGTAGAAGGTGATGTTCTGGGGCTTGGGCGTGCGGGCCGGGCAGATCGGCCGGCAGTAGATGCCCGTCGTCTTCACCCCGCCGAAAATCCGCCCGTCGAAGCGGGTGTCTCGCGACAGGATGGCGCGGTAGCAGGCGTCGTGATCGAGCTCCATGCGTCCAATATGCGGGGAACCCGGGCCGGCGTCTCGCGGTTTTCGGACATCACCGTCGCCTCCCGAACCTTGCATTTCAGCGGAATCTGCGGTTTGAGGCGGGCGCAAATTTTTCAAGCACCGACTCTTTGAAGGACTGAATGCGAGATCCTCTGAAAACCGGCTTCAATGACCGTATCGCCGCCGCCGCCGAAGCCAAGAAAGCCATGCTGGCGCGGATGAAGCCCAAGCCGACCGTGACCGACCCCAACTTCGTCGATCGCGCCACCCGCAAGGCCCAGGAACTCGAAGCCATCCGCGCCCAGCGCCAGGCCGAGAAGGACGCCGCCAAGGCCGCCCAGGAGGCCAAGCGCCTGGCCGAGATCGAGGCCCGCGCCGAAGCCGCCGAGACCGAGCTGGAAGCCAAGCGCCGCGAGCGCAAGGAACGCAAGGCGGCCGCCAAGGAAGAAGCCCGCCTGAAGAAAGAGCTGAAGCGGGCCCACTAGACCCTTCGGGTCTAGATTCTTCGTTTAGAGCCCGTCCGGGCGGCGGAACCGCAAACACTTCCGCCTGACGGGCTCTAGCCCGCTACGACTTCGGACCTTAGGGTCGCTCCCAAAGCAAACGAGGAGCGCCCTGATGTCCGATCTCTTTTCCCTCGCCGGCCGCACGGCCCTGATCACCGGCGGCTCGCGCGGCATCGGGAAGATGATCGCGGCCGGCTATATCGCCGCCGGCGCCAAGGTCTACATCAGCGCCCGCAAGGAGGTCGCCTGTCGCCAGACGGCCGAGGAACTGGGCTGCGTCGCCCTGCCCGCCGATGTCTCGACGATGGAAGGGATGGAGGCGCTGGCCACGGCCTATCGCCAGCATGAGAGCAAGCTCGACATCCTGGTCAACAACGCCGGCGCCGCCTGGCTGGCCCCGTTCGACGACTTCCCCGAGAAGGGCTGGGACAAGGTCATGGACCTCAACGTCAAGACCCCCTTCTACCTGACCAGCAAGCTGGCCCCCGAGCTGCGCGCCGCCGCGACCTTTGAGCGGCCGGCCAAGGTGATCAACATCGCCTCCATCGACGGCATCGCGGTCAATCCGCAGGAGACCTATCCCTACGCCGCCAGCAAGGCCGGGCTTATCCACCTGACCCGCCGCATGGCCAAGACGCTCATCGCCGACAACATCGTCTGCAGCGCCATCGCCCCCGGCGCCTTCGCCAGCGACATGAACATCGCCGCCCGCGACCAGGCCGACGCGGTCGCCTCCCGCGTGCCGGCCCGGCGGATCGGGACCGACGAGGACATGGCCGGCGCCGCCATCTACCTGGCCTCGCGGGCCGGGGACTATGTGGTCGGCGCGACACTGACCGTCGACGGCGGCGTCGCCTACTGTTGATGACCTCGGCCGCGCTTCAGGTCCGGCGGCTCGGCGCAGGCGATGCGGCGGCGTTCCAGGCGCTGCGCCTGGGCGGGCTGCGGCTCAATCCCGACGCCTTCGGCTCGTCCTGGGAGGAAGAGGTCGACCGACCGCTGGAAAGGACCGCCGCATCGCTGGCCAGCGCCTTTGTCGCCGGCTGTGAGAAGGACGGGGTGCTGGTCGGCATCGGCGGCCTGCGGATCGGTCAATCGGTCAAGACCCGCCACCGGGGCGGCATCTGGGGGGTCTATGTCGATCCCAGGGCGCGCGGCCTTGGCGTCGGCAAGCGTCTGATGGCGGCGCTCATCGCCCAGGCCCGCGCCGAGGTCGAGGACCTGACCCTGACCGTGTCCGCCCACAACGAGGCCGCCATCGCCCTTTACCGGAGCCTGGGCTTCGAGCCGTACGGGCTTGATCGGCGGGCCCTCAAGATCGGCGAGGACTATGTCGACGAGCTGCTGATGCGGCTCGTCCTGGCCGGCTAGAAACTGCGCCGGCCGACCCGGCCGAGGGCGCCGACGGCGGCGGCGGCGAACTCGCCGGTGCGCCAGGCGCTTTCGCGGTCATGAGCCTGGCCGCTGGCGGCGACGCGGGCCTCCAGGTCCATCAGCGTCCAGACCCACTGGCTGTTCTCGGGGCGGACGAAGAGGGCGAAGCCTTCGGTGGACGTGGGCATGGGAACCTCCCTTTCTGATTGGGAGGAGCATGGCGGACGGCAGTGGAGCGCGTTCAGTCCGCGCGGCGCCGATTCTGTGCAGACGCCTCAGGCCAGGGGCAGGCGAAGCTCGAACCGCGCGCCGGCCCGGCAGGGCGCGGCGGCGATCCTGGCGTGGCTGGCCGCCAGCAACGACCGCGCGATCGACAGGCCCAGACCCGTGCCGCCGTCGGCGCGGTGGCTGGTGAAGAAGGGCTCGAACAGGCGCTCGCGGTCGGCCTCGGCGATGCCGGGGCCGTCGTCCTGCACCGCCAGGCAGAGCTGACCGGCCTCGACGGCGGCCGAAAGCACCACCGACCTGGCGCCGGCCTGGCGGCTGTTTTCCAGCAGGGTGGTGAGGACGGCCTCGATGGTCGCCTCGGGCACGGCGACGGCGGGCAGGTCGTCGGTCAGGTCGATGGTCACCTTCAGGGCAGGCTGGCTGTCGGCGACGCGCCGGGCGGCGGGCAGGATGTCGACTGCGGCGCCGGCCTCGGGGCGGGCCATGTCGGCGCGGGCCATGTCGAGCAGGCGGGTGACCAGCTGGGTCAGGCGGGCGTTGTCGGCGGCGATGTTGTCGAGGAAGCGGCGGCGCTCGGCCGGGCTCATGGTCTCGAAGTGGTCCTGCAGCAGCTCGACGGCGCCGCCGATGCCGGCGAGCGGCGTCTTGAACTCGTGGCTGACGGCGGCGGCGAAGTCGCGCAGGTAGCGGCTGCGGGTCTCGATGGCCTCAGCCATCTCGCGGAAGTCCTCGTAGAGGGCGCGTATCTCGACAGCGGCGGTGCGCGGGGTTTCGGGGACGTCGCCGCGGCCGGCGGTGACCTCACGGGCGGCGCGGCTCAAGGCGACGATGGGACGACTGATGCCGCGCGAGACGATGCCGGCCATCAGGATCAGCAGGGCGACGATCAGCACCAGGCCGAAGACGATCTTGCCGCGATCCTCATAGACGCCGCGGAACAGGGCGCGGGGCGAGCGCGACATCAGCAGCACCCCGCGCACCCGGCCCTGGGCGATGATCGGCCGGGCGTGGTGGATGCGGATGGTCGAGGCGCGGGACAGCCACTCGTAGTGGCTGTCGGGACGGTAGTCGCTGTTGTCGCGCAGGACGGTGGCCGGCTGGCCGTCGAGGGCCGCCTTGACCTCGGGCAGGGCCGAGAGGTCGCCGCCCTTGCCGTAGCCGCGCACCACCTGGCCCCGGCTGTCGAGCATCAGGATGGAGGCCAGGGTGGTCTTGACCGTGGCGTCGATGACCGGGCCCAGCTGCTCGGCGGCGATCACCGCGTCGGCGTCGGGGGCGGCCAGGGTGCGGCGGGCCGGCGGGCGTTCGGGCAGGACGGGACTGTCCGACAGGTCGATGGTGGTGCGTTCGGGCTGGTAGTAGTCCGGCGCCTTGGTGTCGGCCGGCGGCGGGGGGGCGAGGCCGGGCCAGCGGACCGAAGCGACGGCGGCCAGGGCCGCGCCCTGGGCGACCAGTTCGGCCTCGGTCTGGCGGACCAGGGTGTTCTCGTAGACGCGCAGACCCACGGCGCTGAACACCGGCATGGCGGCCACGAACAGCAGCACGCCAAGCAGGATGGTGCGCAGCTTCAGCGCCGGCCAATGCCGTTTGATCACCGCCTTGACTCGGTCGATGGGGTTCAGGCCGCCTCCCCCCGACATGGACCCAGCCGATAGCCGACCCCGGCCTTGGTCTCGATGACGTCGAGGCCGCCGAGGGCCGCGAACTTGCCGCGCAGGTTGCGGACATGGCTGTCGATGGTGCGGTCGGTGATGGCGAAACCTGGACCGTGCAGCCGGTCGATGATGGCGTCGCGGGTGAAGACGCGGGTCGGGGCGGCGGCCAGGGCTTTCAGGATGCCGAACTCGGTGACGGTCAGGGCCGCTTCCTGGCCGGCCCAGCGGGCGGTCCAGCCGTCGGTGTCGAGGGTCAGGCGGCCATGGCTGATCAGGCTGGTGGGGGCCGGCGCGGCGGCCGCGGCGGCCTGCGAGCGGCGCAGGATGGCGCTGATGCGGGCGGTGACCTCGCGCGGGCTGAACGGCTTGACGACATAGTCATCGGCCCCGAGCTCGATGCCCAGCACCCGGTCGATCTCGTCGTCGCGGCTGGACAGGAACAGGATCGGGGTCGAGCCCTGGGCGCGCAGGCGGCGGCAGACCTCCAGGCCGTCGAGACGCGGCATGTTGATGTCGAGCACCACCAGGTCGGGGGCCTGTTCCTCCACCGCCGCCAGGGCGGCGACGCCGTCCTCGGCCTGGCGGGTGGCGTAGCCGGCCTTGGTCAGGGCGAAGTCGAGCAGCTCGCGGATGTGCGGGTCGTCATCGACGATCAGGATGGAGCGGGACATGGCGTGCATCATTCCGAAGGCGGGGCGAAGGTCAACGGGCGTGGCGTGAACGGAGGGGGTCATGGGCGGGACTCCTGAGGGGCCGGGACGGGATCGACGGTCGTGGTCGGGGAAGGCGGCGGCGGCGGCGTGGCGACAGGTGGTCGCCAGGTGCGGAGCACCGGCCGACCGGCGGCGAGGATGGCCTCGGCTTCCGTCAGGCGGCGCTGGTCCCGCCAGCTCCAATCGCGGCCGAGCCGCGCCCGGGCCGAAGCCATGGCATGCCAGCGCAGCCGGGTGATGGTCTGCTGGTAGGCGGGCGGCAGCGCCTGTTGCTCCAGGCGGGCAAGCGGTACGAGGGCTGAGCCCTCCAGGCTGTCGATGTAGCCGATGTCGAGGGCCGCGCCGGAGCCATCGAGGTCCCTGGCGTGGCGCAGGTTCCAGTCGGCGGCGATCTGGCCGCTATCGCCGATGGCGAAGACCAGCAGGACGACGGCGGCGGCGGCGGCGTTCATGTTGATCAGCCAGGCGGCCGACTTTTCGCTGAGCAGCCGCCAGCCGATGAGGATCAGGCCGACCGCCACCAGGCCCATCCAGGCCAGGGCGGCGATGCGCATGCGGGTGAGGTCGAAGCTGTCGATGTAGAGCAGGGTCCGCTGGATGGAGAAGACGACGAGCAGGACGTTCTGGGCCACCCAGGCGGCCACCAGCCAGCGGACCAGTGGCCGGCGGCTGGTCTCTGATCCGGGGGCCATGGCGACCAGCACGAAGAGACCAGCGAGCAGGGCGGTGGCGATCAGCGGATAGGCGCCGCGGTGGGCGTATTCGGCCAGGGTGTGCTCGGCCGGCAGGCGGGCGCCGCTCCACAGGAAGGCGACGTCGAGGCCGTTCTGCAAGGCGAACAGGGCGTTGAAGAGAATCAGGGACAGGGTGATGGAGGCGGCGTTGACGCCGGGCAGCTTCGTGTCGGTGCGTGCGGCCGGCATCGGGATCGGCCGGCGGAGATGGACAGGGCGCAGCAGGGCGAAACCGGTCAGGGCGACGAAGACCCAGAGGACGATCTGGAAGAAACCGAGGTCCGGCCCCCGCAGCGAGGCGAGGGCGTCGTGCAGCAGCGGGTTGGCGGCCGAGAACAGGGCCAGGAACACCGCCCCGCCGATCAGCGGCAGGGCCAGGGTGCGGACGGCCTTGCCGAGCGAGGCGCCAGGACGGCGTTTGAGCCGCTTGAGGCCGAACTGGACGAGGGTCTCGATCGGCATGCGGACAACGCCGGTGGCCATGACGATCAGCCGCTGCACCCAGGTCCAGACGCCCTCGCCGAAGCCGGCCCGGGGCGTAAGGGCGGCGATGGCCAGGGCCAGGCTCCAGAACAGCAGCCCCAGCCGGGAGAGGGTCTCGAGCTGCAGGGCGGCGAGGGCCATGGCGAGGGCCAGGAAGGGCCAGCCATGGCGGCGGGCGCCGGGGCTGGCGATGGCCAGGGCGACAACGCCGGCCAGGGTGAGAATGGCCAGGGCGAGGCCCGTCGCATTCATCACCCAGAGGACGCGGTCGGCGACGACCACGAGGGCCAGGGTCAGGGCGACCCGGATCCAGAAACTGTAACGGCCCTTGGCCAACGACCCCATGCGCGCCTCCCAACGTCAGGCTGCGACGGTGGAGCCGGGGCGTGGAGGACCGGCGGGGCATGGGATGCAGGGCCGGACCGGGCCTGTGCAGAGTCCGTGCAGACGAGCCCTGTCGGCGCCCGGTCACCCGGGAGCCAACCTGGGATCAGGCCGCCAGCTTGTCCGGGGCGGGCATCAGGGAGGAGACGACCAGCCGGCTGAGCATGCGATCCTTCAGGGGCAAGATGGCGTCCACGAAGGGGGCGTCGGTGTCGATGGTCAGGTCCGGCGGCGCCTGGAAGAGGCTGGCCTCCACCATGAAGGTTTCCTGCACCGCATCGACCAGCAGGCCGGCCAGGCGCGGGCCGTCCTGGATGACGACGATGACGTGCCGGCTGGTCTGTTCGGTGGCCCCGAGACCCAGGCGGAGGCGCACGTCGAGAACCGGCATGACCGCCCCCCGCAGGTTGATGACCCCCAGCACATAGTCGGGGGTCTGCGGCAGGGGCGCGGCCGGGGTCCAGCCGCGGATCTCCCGCACCGAGACGATGTCGATGCAGAAGCCCTGGCCGCCGATCTCGAAGGCGATCAGTTCGACCTTGGCGGTGTCGGCGCTGTTGGTGACGACCGGTTCCATCAGAAGTTCTCCCATTCGGTGGCTGCCGCGGTCGCCTGACGGCCACCGCCGATGTGGGCGGCGAGTCGTTGGCGGGCGCTGGCGACCGGATTCGGCGCGGGGGCGTGCCGGGCAGGATCGGCCAGGGTCGGGCCGCTGTCGGAGCCGGTGCGGAACTTGGCGACGAGCTTGGCCAGGTCGGCGGCCTCGCCGCGCAGGTTGGCGGAGGCGGCGGTCGATTCCTCGACCATGGCGGCGTTCTGCTGCGTGGCCTGGTCCATCTGGTTGACGGCGATATTGACCTCGGAGAGGCCGGTCGCCTGTTCCCGCGCCGAGGCGGCGATTTCGGCCAGCAGTACGTCGATGCTGGCGACCTTGTCGACGATGTCGGTCAGCGCCTGGCCCGTTTCCGAGACCAGCTTGACGCCGCGAGTGACCTGGGTGGCGGAGCTGGAGATCAGGCCCTTGATCTCCTTGGCGGCGTCGGCCGAACGCTGGGCCAGGGCCCGGACTTCCTGGGCGACCACCGCGAAGCCGCGGCCGGCGTCGCCGGCACGGGCCGCCTCGACCCCGGCGTTGAGGGCCAGGAGGTTGGTCTGGAAGGCGATCTCGTCGATGACGCCGATGATCTGGGCGACCTGGCCGGACGATTGCTCGATCTCGGCCATGGCGCTGACGGCCTCGCGCATCACCTCGCCCGACTGGGCGGCGGCCTGGCGGGCGCCGGCGGCGGCGGCGGCGGCCTCGTTGGCCCCCTCGGCGCTGCGCTTGACGGTGGCGGTGAGCTGGTCGAGGGCGGCGGCGGTTTCCTCGAGGCCGGCCGCCTGCTGCTCGGTGCGGCGCGACAGGTCGTTGGAGGCGCTGGCGATCTCGTCGGAGCCGCCGCGGATGCCGCCGGCCGAGGCGTCGATGGAGGTGATGGCCTTGCGCAGGCTATCGACCGCGGCGTTGAAGTCGGTGCGGATCTGGGCGTACTGGCCCTGGAAGTCGGCGTCGATACGGACGGTCAGGTCGCCGGACGCCAGGCGGCCCAGGCCGGAGGCCAGGTTCTCGACCACCATCTGTTGCTCGGCCTCGACGCGACGCTGTTCGCTTTCGGCGCGCGACCGCTCGGCGTCCGCCTCGGCTCGTGACCGCTCGGCCTGGGCCTCCAGTTCACGGGCCCTCAGGGCGTTGTCCTTGAACACCTGCACGGCCTTGGCCATCTGGCCGACCTCGTCCTTGCGGTGGGTGGCGTCGACATTGACCGTCAGGTCGCCGCCGGCGAGACGGTTCATGCCGCCGGCCAGGGTGTTGAGCGGCGCCGCGATCTTGGCGCGGGAGATGTAGAGCCCCAGGCCGACCCCGATGCCGATGCCGGCGACCGCCATGATCGCGTTGAGGAGCTTGGCCAAGCCCGCGGCCGCGGTCAGCGCCTTGCTTTGGGCGGCGACCATTTCGGCCCGCTCCTCATTATATTCCCGAAGGTCGTTCGACAGATCGACGATCTTCTTGTCGACAGGCTGGAGCAGGGCGCGGGCGGCATCATTGTCGTTGCGCAGGCCCGCATCGACCGCCTTGCGGCCCTCCTTGATGATGTCTTCCGAACGGGTCTGGAAGTCGAGGACTGCAACGGCTCCCTCGGGAACCAGTTCGTTGGCCTTTTCGTAGTTTGCCTGAAGTTTGACGGCAGCATCGTCGAACATAGCCTTGGCCGCCTGGGCATCGGCCGAAGCCCCGTCGTAGGCCATGGTCATATAGGCGGCGTAGGCCAGCCGGTTAATGTTCCGGTTGGCCCGGGCGAGTTCAACGGCGGCGGGATCCTCACGATCCGTCACGACACTGTAGCTCTTGTCGATGCGCCAAAGCTCAAAGCTGCTGTAGCCGGCGGTGACGGCGAACATCACAGCGAGGACAGTGATCGCCAACAAGATCTTGGACGAGATTTTCCAGTTGTCGAGGAATCGCAAGTTTCTGCTCCAGCGGTGCGAGATGCCGGCGGAAGACGGCTTTCTACGTTCGAACCCCGTAAGTAATCCCGGCATCCTTCGTAATTCTTAAGGCTGAAGCCCTGCGACAACATGGCGCGAAAACAGCGCCCTCAGGCACAGAATGGGCAGAAACACTCCTCATTATGATTAGTGCGTGGACGCGGAAACACTAATCGAGGTTGCAGCATCTTGCTTAACAGGGTCGCCGCTATCACTGATCACCGCTGAATTAGCGCCTCGACCCAAGCAGATTCCTCGCCACCACCCATTGGTGGACCTCGGTCGGGCCGTCGTAGATGCGCATGGTGCGGATCTTCGAGGCCATCATGTGCAGCGGCAGTTCGCGGGTCATGCCCATGGCCCCGAAGGTCTGCATGGCGCGGTCGACGACCTCCCAGGCCATCTCGGTGGCGTAGGCCTTGATCATCGAGATCTCGGTGCGGACGTCGCGGCCCTGGTCCATCTTCCAGGCGCAGTCATAGGTCATCAGCCGGGCGGCGTGGATGCGGGTGTGGGCGTCGGCGATCCAGTTCTGGATGGTCTGGCGCTCGCTCAGGGGGACGCCGAAGGTTTTCCGCTGCGGCGCGTATTCGATCATCATCTCAAGGGCCCGCTGGGCCATGCCGATCGACCAGGCGGCCATCTCGCAGCGGCGGGTGCCGAGCCGCACCTGCATGGGGGCGAACCCCTGCCCCTCGGTCCCGAGCAGTTTCCAGCCGGGGACGCGGACGTCGTCGAGAGCGATCTCGAAGGTCGACTGGCCGCCGAGCATGGGGATCTTGCGCAGGACGTTGAAGCCGGGCGTGTCCTGGTCGACGAGGAAGGCGCTCATGCCGCCCCGGCCGCCCTTTTCCTTGTCGGTGACGGCCATGACGATGGTGAAGTCGGCGTAGTCGGCCTTGCTGATCCAGATCTTGCGGCCGTTCAGCACCCAGTCGTCGCCGTCGCGCACGGCCGAGGTCAGCATGCCCGACGGGTCGGCCCCGGCCCCGGGCTCGGAGATGCCGATGGCCGAGACGGTTTCTCCGGCCACGTAGGGGGCGAGGTAGGCGACCCGCTGCTGCTCGGTCACCGTCGCCATCATCATCCGCAGGTTCGGGCTGTCCGGCGGCAGGGTGTAGTTGGTGATGGAACGGCCAAGCTCCTCGTTGACCGCCACCATGGCGACGTGGGGCAGGTCGGCGCCGCCGACATCCTCCGGCGCATCAAGGCCCCAGAGGCCGAGCTCACGCGACACCGCGTCGACCTTCTCGGTTTCCTCCTTCGTCAGCGCCGCCGCGCCGCCGGCCGCCTCGCGTTCGAGAACCCCGGCCTCCAGCGGATTGAGATGGTCGTCGACGAAGCGACGGACCAGGTCCCTGAGCATGCGGTGGTCTTCGTCGAGGTCGAAGTTCATGGCGCGTCCCTTGGTGTTTCGCCGGTTTTAGCAGGATGACCGTGAGGGAGGGGAAGCGGTTTTGCGGCCTGCCGGCGTTTGGCCGGTCTATCGAAGCGGCGAGCCATTATACCGCGTGCGGCCGGGCTACAAGAAAGCCGCGCGCATTGTTCAGGAGCGGAAAAGCGGGGCAAACGCCCGGAACCGTGGGCTTTTGGGTGGGCCGAGGGGTCGGGACTGTAGGCCGAGGTGTAGGTCGGTCCGTAGGTTGATCGGCGGGGTTTGTTGGCCTGTTCGTGCGCGGAGCGACCTACGCTCAGGGTCGCGGACCGGGAGGGCGTCGGAAATGGCCATGAATATGTCTAGACATATTCCAATTCACATTGATTTTGTTGATTTTTTTACGCCACCCATTTTGTCATCCCGGACGGCCCGGAGGGACGATCCGGGACCCAGGGGGACCGGACTCAGTGTCGGCGGCGGCGCGGGCGGCGCGCTGTCACCCCCTGGGTCCCGGCTCTCCGCTCCGCTACGGCCGGGATGACGAGGGGGTAGTCCGCCCCTGTTGGGTCAGGCCCGCTCCAGGGCCACCATCAGTTCGCCCATCACAAGGATCTGGCCGTCGCCGATCAGGGTGATGGCGTACTGCAGGGCCGCGCCGGTGGCGGCGAGCTGTTCGGCGCGGATCTCCAGATCGCCGGCGACGGTGTCGAGGCGGTCGCGGGTCCAGCTGAGGTTGTTGACCACGGCCAGGAAGCCCCGGCGCGGCTGCTTCTCGATGCCGGTCAGCTGGGCGTGCAGGGCGATGGCCTGGGAGGCGTATTCGGCCGCCGCGCTGGCCGGCAGGCGGCCGTCGTGGCGCAGGGGGTTGGCGGGATCGCGGTGGCTGACGGCGTTGCAGGCGATCCAGTCGGGGCCGCCGCCGATCACCGAATCCAGCAGGCTCATCGCCCCGGCGTGCGGGATCGCCCGGGCGATCGCGGCCTTGTCCATCGGCGGGAGGTTCGACATCGGCGGCGCCACGGGCGAAAAGGGACCAAATGATTCTGCGCGAACCCTGATGACTTCCGCCTTCACGATCAACCCCGACCATCCCGCCCTGCCCGGCCATTTCCCCGGCAACCCGGTGGTTCCAGGCGTGGTGGTGCTGGAGCACCTGATCGACGCCCTGGCCCTGGCCCATCCCGGCCGCGCCTGCACCGGCGTGCGGCGGATGAAGTTCCTGCGCCTGCTGCGGCCCGGTGAAACGGTCGATGTCAGCTTCGGCGAGGCCAAGGCCGATGGAATCGCCGTCAAGGCGAGCGTGGCGGGCGAGCCGCTGATCGACGGACGGCTGGTTCTGGCCCCGGCCTGACGCCTGCGGCGCACAACGATGCGGCGCCCGGGACAACCGGCCGCTGAATCCCTCTGCTAACCGACGAAATTCACTCAGCGTTTCGTTGCCATGCGGGCGCGGTTTCGCCTATGGATCGGTGCAGTGCTTTTGGGGGAAGTCGGGGCGTATCGATGAAGCGGGTGCTGGTCGTTCACTATTCGCAGACGGGGCAGTTGAGCGATATTCTTCGCTCGACCGTGGCGCCGCTCGAAGCCGCGCCCGACATTGAGGTGACCTGGCTGCCGATCGAGCCGGTGACGCCCTACCCGTTTCCGTGGCCGGCGGGCTTCTTCTTCAACACCTTTCCCGAGACGGTCTACGAGGACGTCGACCCGATCAAGCCGATCGCCCTGCCCGCCAACAGCGATTTCGACCTGGTGATCCTCGGCTATTCGGTGTGGTTCCTGTCGCCCGCCAAGCCGATCACCGCCTTCCTGCAGAGCCCCGAGGCGAAGACCCTGCTGGCCGGCAAGCCGGTCATCACCGTCATCGGCTGCCGCAACATGTGGTTGTCGGCCCAGGAGCGGATGAAGGAACAGCTCAGCGCGCTGGGCGCCCATCTGATCGACAATGTGGTGCTGACCGACAGCGCCCACAGCGCCTTTACCTTCATCTCCACCCCGGCCTGGATGCTGACCGGCAAGAAGGGCCCCTTCCTTGGCGGCGTGGTGCCGGAGGCCGGGGTCAGCCAGGAAGACATCGCCGGCTGCGCCCGGTTCGGCGAGGCCATCGCGGCGAAACTGCCCACCCGTTCGAAGGGCGACACCGCCCCGATGCTGAGCGAGCTTGGCGCGGTGTCGATCTTCGAGGGCCTGATGAGTTCGGAAAAAGTGGCCCGCAAGAGCTTCCTGATCTGGGGCCGGCTGCTGCGCGCCTGCGGCAAGCCGGGCAACCCCCTGCGGGGCGCGGTGCTGGTGCTCTACGTCGCCTTCCTGTTCACCCTGATCTGCACGGTCGTGCCGCTGCTGGCGGTGATCAAGAGCCTGATCAAGCCGCTGGCGAAAGCCAGCATCGCCCGCCAGCGCGCCTATTACGCCGAACCCTCTGGAGAGGGCCGCGCCCTGCTGGGAGCCGCCCAATGACCATCCGCAGCGTCTACATCACCGGCACGGCCAGCTTCCTGCCGAACGAGCCCGTGCTCAACGACGAGATGGAGACCGTGCTCGGCCAGGCCGGCGATCGCCCCAGCCGCGCCCGCCGCACCATCCTGCGCAGCAACGGCATCAAGAGCCGCCACTATGCGATCGACCCGGCGACGGGCAAGGCGACCCACAACAACGCCCAGCTGACCGCCGCCGCCGTCCGCCGGCTGGACCAGACCGTCGGCCTGCCCGCCATCGACATCCTGGCCTGCGGCACCTCCATCCCCGACCAGGTTATGCCCAACCATGCGGCCATGGTGCAGGGCGAGCTCGGCCTGCCCGCCTGTGAGGTGATCGCCACCAGCGGCGTCTGCCTGTCGGGCATCACGGCGCTGAAGTACGCCTATGTCACCGTCGCCGGCGGGCTGCACAATAACGCCGTGGCCACCGGTTCCGACTGTCCCTCGCCAGTGCTCAGCGCCGGCAACTTCAGCGCCGAGATCGAGAGCAAGGTCGACGCGCTGGAAAAGGCCCCGGAGATCGCCTTCGAGAAGGACTTCCTGCGCTGGATGCTCAGCGACGGGGCCGGCGCCTTCCTCCTGCAGGACAAGCCGCGCGAGGGGGCGACCAACCTGCGCATCGACTGGATCGAGACCTTCTCCTACGCCGGCGACATGGAGACCTGCATGTATGCGGGCGCCAGCAAGAACCCGGACGGCACGATCACCGGCTGGTCGGCGATGAGCCCGAAGGAACGGGAAGAGGACTCGGTGATGTCGATCAAGCAGGACGTGCGCCTGCTGAACGAGAACGTCATCCATTACACGGTCGAAAAGCCCCTGCCCGGCATCGTCCAGAAGTACCAGCTGCGGGCCGACGACATCGACTGGTTCCTGCCGCACTATTCGAGCGAGTACTTCCGCGACAAGGTCCACGCCGGCATGCAGGTGGCGGGCTTCGACGTGCCGCAGGACCGCTGGTTCACCAACCTGACGACGCGGGGCAACACCGGAGCGGCCTCGATGTTCATCATGATCGACGAGCTGGCCCAGAGCGGCGACCTGGAGCCCGGCCAGCGGCTGCTGTGCTGGATCCCGGAGAGCGGCCGGTTCTCCAGCGGGTTCATGCACCTGACGGTGGCGTGATGAAGACTGACGAGGTTCCGCAGGAGACGGCCCGCACCTATGGCGGGACGAAGAAGCTGCTCTATGCGGTCGATGACCGCGGCGAATACACCGAGGTCAACTCGGCCGGCTGGGAGCCCGAGACCTTCGCGACCGTGCAAGCCGTCGATGAGCTGAACCGGCTGCGCGACGAGGCCCTGGCCGATGCCAAGGCCGGCAAGGTCAGCCCCCTGGTCTACTGGATGTACCAGCGGCGCATGGAGCCGGCGACGCTGGCCGCGACGACCGGCCTGTGGGCCTGGCGGGTGAACCGCCACTTCCAGCCGAAGGTGTTTGCCGGCCTTTCGGACAAGATCCTGGCCCGCTACGCCGAGGTCATGGATATCCCCCTTGCCACGCTGCGCACGCTTCCGGACGCTCCATGACCGACTTCGCCCACCGCCAGTCGGCCCACTGCGAGAGCGGCGTGGTCGCCAACATGGTCAGCCACGGGGGCCTGGCCATGAATGAGCCGATGGCCTTTGGCCTGAGCTCGGCCCTGACCTTCGCCTACATGCCGATGATCAAGATGGCCGGCATGCCGCTGATCGCCTACCGCATGCCGCCCGGCCACATCATCAAGGGCGTGGCCAAGCAGCTGGGCATGTCGTGGAAGCGCCAGACGTTCAGCGATCCGGCGGCCGGCAAGGCGGCGCTGGATGCGCAGCTCGACAAGGGCCATGCCGTGGGCCTGCAGACCTGCGTCTACTGGCTGCCCTACTTCCCGGAAGACATGCGCTTCCACTTCAACGCCCACAACCTGGTGGTCTTCGGCCGGGACGGCGATGACTACCTGATCAGCGACCCGATCTTCGAGCAGACGGTGCGCTGTGATTCCGCCTCCCTGCAGAAGGCGCGGTTCGCCAAGGGGGCCATGGCCGCCAAGGGGATGATGTACTACCCGGAAGGGACGCCCGGCGAGATCGACTATGCCAGGGCCGTGCCCAAGGCCGTGCGGATGAACCGGCGGATCATGGTCGGGGCGCCGCTGCCGATCATCGGGGTCAAGGGCATCCGGTTCCTCGGCAAGAACATCGCCAGGGTGGCGGCCGGGGCCGATGCGGAAACCAAGCTGCCGCAGTACCTCGGCCACATCGTCCGCATGCAGGAAGAGATCGGCACCGGCGGGGCGGGCTTCCGCTTCCTCTACGCCAGCTTCCTGCAGGAGACCGGCAAGATCCTCGGCGACGACCGGCTGAAGGAGGCCTCCGTCGCCCTCACCGACGCCGGTGACGAGTGGCGGCGGTTCGCGCTGGTCGCCACCAAGATGGCCCGTAAGCGCCAGAAGCTCGACGTCAAGGAACTGGACGCCATCCTCAACCGCATCGCCGACAAGGAACTGGCGATGTGGCAGGGGCTGAAGGGGATCTGATCAGAGCCTGACCACCCGCAGCCTCAGCGCGTTGCCGACCACGCTGACCGAGGACAGGGCCATGGCCGCCGCCGCGATGGCCGGCGACAGCAGCCAGCCGGTGACCGGATAGAGCACCCCGGCCGCGATCGGCACCCCGACCAGATTGTAGGCAAAGGCCAGGAACAGGTTCTGGCGGATGTTGCCCATCACCGCCCGCGACAGCCGCCGGGCCCGCACCAGGCCGTTCAGATCGCCCTTCAGCAGGGTGACCCCGGCGCTCTCGATGGCGACATCGGCGCCGGCCCCCATGGCGATGCCGACGTCGGCGGCGGCCAGGGCCGGGGCGTCGTTGACCCCATCGCCGGCCATGGCGACGACGCGGCCCTCGGCCTTGAGGCGCGCCACCAGGGCGGCCTTGTCACCGGGCAACACCTCGGCCTCGACCTCGCTCAGGCCCAGCCGGGCGGCGACGGCCTGGGCGGTGGCGCGAGCGTCGCCGGTGACCATCACCACCCGAACCCCGGCCTCGGCCAGGGCGGCGAGAGCCTCCGGCGTGCTGGCCTTGACCGGATCGGCCAGGCCCAGAACCGCGGCCAGGGCGCCGTCGACGGCGAGGAACAGGGCGGTGGCGCCGTCAGCCTTGAGCGCCTCGGCCTCGGCCGCCATCGCCGCGACGTCGATGCCGTGATCGGCCAGGAAGCGGGCGCTGCCGAGCAGCAGGGCGTGGCCCTCGACCCGGCCCTGGACGCCACGGCCGACCGGGGAATCGAAGTCCTCGGTTTCGGAAAGCGTCAGCCCCTCGGCCTCGGCGGCGCGCAGGATGGCGCCGGCCAGCGGGTGCTCGCTGCCCCGCTCCAGGCTGGCGGCCAGGCGCAGCAGGCCGGCGCGGTCCTGGCCCGGGGCCGGATGCAGGGCGACCAGGGCCGGGCGTCCCTCGGTCAGGGTTCCGGTCTTGTCGACCAGCAGGGTATCGACCCGTTCCAGCCGCTCCAGCGCCTCGGCGTCGCGGATCAGCACGCCGGTCTGCGCCCCGCGCCCGACGCCGACCATGATCGACATCGGCGTGGCGAGGCCGAGCGCGCAGGGACAGGCGATGATCAGAACCGAGATGGCGGCGACCAGGGCATGGCTGAGTGGCGGCTGCGGCCCCCACAACGCCCAGGCCCCGAAGGCCAGGACGGCGACGGCGATCACCGCCGGCACGAACCAGCCGGAGACCTGGTCGGCCAGCCGCTGGATCGGGGCCCGGCTGCGCTGGGCCTGGGCGACCATCTGGACGATCTGGGCCAGCAGGGTGTCGGCCCCGATGCGCTGGGCCTGCATGACGAAGGAGCCGGTGGTGTTGAGGGAGCCGGCGACGACGGCGTCGCCTGGGACCTTGTCGACCGGCATCGACTCGCCGGTGACCAGGGCCTCGTCCAGCGAGGCGCGGCCCTCGGCGATCACGCCGTCGACCGGGACCTTCTCGCCGGGCCGCAGGCGGAGGCGGTCGCCGATGGCGATCTGGTCGACCGGGACCTCCTCGTCGGCGCCATCGGCCCGCAGCCGGCGGGCGGTGCGGGGGGCGAGGTCGAGCAGGGCCTTGATCGCGCCCGAGGTGCGCTCCCGCGCCTTCAGCTCCAGCATCTGGCCGAGCAGGACCAGGACGATGATCACCGCCGCCGCCTCGAAGTAGAGCGGCGGACCACCCTCGGCGGTGCGGAAGGCCGCCGGCACCGCGCCTGGAACCAGGGTGGCGAAGACGCTGAAGCTCCAGGCCGCCAGGCTGCCCAGGGCGATCAGGGTGAACATGTTGAGGTGGCGCGTCCGCAGCGACGCCCAGCCGCGCGCGATGAAGGGCCAGCCGGACCAGAGGACGACCGGGCTGGCCAGCGCCAGCTGGATCCAGGCGCCGGTCTGCATCGGCCAGGGGAAGCGCAGGCCGAACATGTGGCCGCCCATCTCGATGACCAGCAGCGGCAGGGTCAGCAGGGCCCCGAGCCAGAAGCGGCGGGTGAAATCGACCAGTTCCGGATTGGGGCCGCTGTCGAGCGTGGCCAACTCCGGCTCCAGGGCCATGCCGCAGATCGGGCAGGAACCGGGCCCCTGCTGGCGGATCTCCGGATGCATGGGGCAGGTGTAGATCGTTCCGGGCGGGGCCGGCGGCGGCTCGGAAGCCGCCAGGTAGCGGCCCGGATCGTCGATGAATTTGGTCCGGCAGCCGGCCGAGCAGAAGTGGAAGGCCTGACCATCGTGGTCGGCATGGTGCGGGGTCGTGGCCGGGTCGACCGTCATGCCGCAGACCGGATCGCGGGCCTGGCTGGCGGGCGGATGGGCGTGGGTGCAGGGGGTGGACATGGCGGGTCTTCCGGCTGGGAACACCGGCGATATATACCCCCCAGGGGCATATTGCAATTACCCCCCAGGGGTATACATACAGGCCTCGATGGAGACCCGACCTTGATCCGCGCCGACAAGTCCAAACTGCTCAATCGTCTCGGCCGCCTCGAAGGCCAGGTGCGCGGCATCGCGCGGATGATCGAGGAAGACCGCTACTGTATCGACGTGCTGACCCAGTTGCGGGCGGCGCGGGCGGCGATCGACCGGGTCGAGACCGAAATGCTGCGCGACCACCTGAACCACTGCATCGAGGGCGCCATCGTCAGCGGCGACATCGACGAACAGCGGCGCAAGGCCGAGGAACTGATCCAGCTGCTGGAACGCGCCCGCTAGCGGCGCAGCCAGGTCTCCCCGGGTCCTGCGGCGGTGTCGATCAGCGTTTTCGCCGGGGCGTCGCCGAGCACCGAGGCCTTCAGGAAGGCGGCGCTGTAGGTCAGCGCGGCGTCGTAGGCGGCCTTGGGCTGGCCGGAGATCAGGTCATGGGCCGCGCCGGCGAAGGTGACGGCATACTTGCCGCCGGCCGGCGAGGTCTCGATCGGGAACAGATGGTCATGCCAGTCGGTGACGAAGGTCGGGACGAGGTCCTGGTCGCCGGTGATGATCATCGTCGGCACGGCCAGGCCGGCATAGGCTGGCGGCGCCACGAGGCCGGGGATCTTGCCGGGCGTCGACCAGCCGAGCACCGCCTTGACCGTCGGATCCCGGAACGGCGCCATGTAGGCCAGCGCGCCGCCCAGGCAGAGCGAGATCAGCGTGCCATAGCTGTGGCCGACGGCGGCGACGGACAGGCCCGGCCAGCGTCTGGCCGCCTCGGCGCTGGTCGCCCGCATGTCGGCGAGGCGCTCCATGAAGCCGGCGCGGGCGTCGAATGTCTCGCGGTCCGGATGGTGCATGGAATCGACGTGCAAGGGGGCGAGAACGGCGAAGCCGGCGGCGACCAGGGTCTGGCACAGGCCTTCGTAGCGTTCCGGCCAGGAGCCGTGGCCGGTCGACAGCAGGGCGACGGCGACGGGCTTTGCCGGCGCCCAGACCATCAGGTCGGTGGACCGCTCGGGCGAGACCTGCAGCCGCTGGGTCGCGGCCGGCGCGGCGAGGGCCTTGCCGAACAGGGCGCCGGCGACCGGCGCGGCCAGCATGGCGGCAAGGACGCCGCGACGGTTCAGGATGGTCATGGCGGTGGGTCCCCTGCAGTCGTTGATCACCCGGAGAAAGCAGACTTCGGCCCGGCGGTCATCGGCCAAACGGCTCCAACTTCGTGAACGGCCACCGGTTGTTCGCCAATCGCCAGGCGGGGCGGGGCCGGGACGACGGACAGGGCGGCCGGCGGCGCTTATCGAAGCGGGCTACCATTATACCGCGCGCCCGGGCGGCAAGGGGCGGGCTGTGAGTTTGAGTGTTGAAAAGTCTGAGGGAATGGTGGCCGGGGCGTTGTTCGGGGCGCGGGAAATGTTGGTGGGCGCGTAGGCACGGCGTTGGTGTGCAGGCGGCGAATGTGGGTGTGTTTGTAAGCGGTGGGCCTACATTGGCCCGTCGGACCTGTCGCACGGGCGAAAGGGTGTCGAAGGGGCCGAGAATGAATATGTCTAGACATATTCATCGGCGTTTTGGGGCGATCAAGCGGGGACGGCCCCTTCGAACAGAGCCTAGGGGTGGGAAGCGGTCTCCCATCCTGAGGCTCGCTCGTGTCATTTCTGCGCTGCGAGCGGACATTGAGACCGGCGCCGGAGGCAGACCTTGGAGAGGAGGCCTTCAAACCCTCACTTTGACCAACTTTGGGCCGGCAGCCAGCCTTAGGCCGGATCGCGCTGGCCCGCTCGCGAAACAGCCCGATAAATCTACCTAAAATATGATTTTTTTAGGCACTTTGCCTATATATCTAGATAATTTGTGTTGTTTAGTAGGAAAAAGCCGATATATATTTTTAGCAGTAGGATTTGCTTCGGATGTCGCCACATGGACCATTTCGCCGTCGTGCAGAGCATTGTTCGCGCCGCGCTAAGCGGAGACCGCGCTGCCGTGGGCAAGCAGGTGGCGCGTCTTCGCGAGCGTCTGGAGAAAGCCGGCGATCTTAAGGATGCAGCGACCCTCGAGCGATTGCTCGCCGTTGTTGACGAGGCCAAGGATATCGCGCCGAGCCGCGTGGAGGTGTCGCGCACCCTGGTCTCTGGCGAGCGTCTGTCGCCCGACGTCAATCCGCCGATCGACCGCGAGACCGGCGCGCGGCTTTGCACAATCACCTTTGGGCGCTGCGACGTCCAGGCGCCGATCTATGGCGGGGCGCTGCATGAGACGATCGATGGCCTGCTGCAGGAATGGAGCAACGCCGCTGCCCTGCAGTCGGTCGGAGTGGAGCCGACACGAACGCTGCTGATCTACGGCCCGCCCGGATCAGGCAAGACCGTCACCGCCCACTATATCGCCGAGCGCCTTGGCTTGCCTTTAATTACCGCCCGCATCGACGGCCTGATTTCGTCGTTCCTGGGCACAACGGCGCGCAACATCGCCAACCTGTTCGACTTTGCCAATCGCTACGCCTGCGTGCTACTATTGGATGAGTTTGACGCATTGGCCAAGCTTCGCGACGATCCTCAAGAGATCGGAGAGATCAAGCGCGTGGTGAACACGCTGCTGCAGAACCTCGACATGCGGCGTGAGTTTGGGATCACCATGGCGATCACCAACCACGATCGCCTGCTCGATCCGGCCGTCTGGCGCCGGTTCGAGACACATGTGCACATGGGCAACCCCGAACTTGGCGCGCGCGAGCAGTTGATTGCGCGCTTCCTTCAACCCATAGCGGCCGAACCCTCGACCTTACGAATCTTCGCCTACTGCTTGATCGGGCACTCCGGAGCGGACCTGGAGCGAATCTGCGCGGCGACCAAGCGCACTCTGGCGCTGAAGGGCGAGGCCCACGACGGGCCGGCGCTGTTCAGGGCCCTGAGCGTGGTCCTCGCTCGCACACCCTATCACGACCATCTCCCCGCCCGGATTCTGGCGACCGACCCCGAGGCCTTCATCAGTTTCGTCGCCAACGACGCGGATTTCGGGATGAAGCAGACCGATATCGGAGAGGCCACCGGTTATGTCCAGTCGCGGATCAGCGAACTGAAGAAAGCACGGCGCCATCTGTCGATGACGGAGCCAACGCATGTCCAATAATCCCGTCCAGATCATCCTGAACGACGCCGACTTCCATCAGGCGCCGGAACCCGGAAACCCGCCGCGCAACAGAGACTTCTTCGACGGTGCCGATCGTGCCTTCGTCGATCACAAGGCAGCGTTAATTGCTGCGGTCGAGGCGGTGATCATTGAATTGCAGAAAAGTCCCTTTGGACCGGCCACCTATCTTCGGGTGCAGATGCGCGACGAGGCCCTGGCCAAGTCCTATCGCCCTCGCTGGCTGTTCAAGCCGGACCAGTTTCCTTGCGTCGGCGCTGAGGCCGTCGGCACGCTCTATTTCCGGGCCCCGCTCATCTACCTCGAAGGCCTGAAGCGGCGCATCCAAGAGGCCGAGATCGCCGTTGAGATCAAGCACCGCCGCGTCGACAACAAACCCTACAAGGCCCCGAGCATCGCGCGCGCGGAGGTCGGGGCGATTGAGTTGATCGAAATCGTTCCGCCCGAGCAGAAGCGGACTTTTTCGGTATCGGCAGCGCTAGCCGCGTTCGACGATCCTAGGACCGTATCGGGCTATCAGGTAGAGCTCTTCGAAACCCCCGATGACCGGGTCATCGCTGACGACCCCTTGGGCAGGATCGCCCTGCGTCGCACCCTCGAACAACAGTTGTTCTCCTTGGGGAAGGGCGCGCGCAGCTACATGATGTCGGCGATCGGCCGCACCCCGGTGCTTGAGCTGCAGATCACCCGGGCCGATCAACCGGCGTTGGTCGACAACCGCCCTGAACTGACACGCGCCGACTTGGCGCCCACGCCGCCGCCGGCACCGATCGATCGCGACCCCGATCGTCACGAGGCGGCCTTGGCCGCCTTGCAAGCCCACCCCCTGGTGCGTGCGATCTTGCCGCCCGTTTTACTGCAGTTGACCGACGAAGAAATCCTGAGTGCCGACGGGGGCATGCGACTGGACGACGAGGCGCTGACTATCCCCGGGCCGGCGGCGGGCGCGAACTATCCGGTGGTCGGGGTGATCGACTCGGGGGTCGGGGCTGCGCTGCAGGATTGGGTGGTCGGGCGTTTCGACTATTTAGATCCGGACGAACACAACCCCGCTCACGGCACCGGCGTGGCGGGCCTGATCTGCATGCCGCAACTGACAAACACCGCCTCTGTAACCCCCGAACCCAACGGCTGTCTGATCTACGACGCGCCGCTCTATCCCAAGGGCTCGTTCGTGGCCAAGTACAGCCGGGGCTTCAATGACTTCCTCGAAGAGATTGAACAGGCGGTCGCTGAGGCGAAAGAGCAACATGGCGTGCGCGTCTTCAACCTGTCGATCAACGCGGTGTCCGACGTGGAGCGCCACCGCTACAGCATCTACGCGTCACGGCTGGATCAGATCGCGGACACCTACGGCGTGATCTTCGTCAATTCGGCGGGCAATCTGTCGCGCTTGCAGTCGCGCGCGCCGTGGCCCCAACGGCCGGTCGACGTCGTACGCTATTTCGCCGCCCGCACCTCACCCGACACAATCTTCAAACCAGCGGAGAGCGTGCGCTCGGTCTCGGTGGGGGCGCTCAACCCTCCGTTCACGAAGCAGGTTGCCGGCGCGCCGACGGTCTACACTACGCGTGGCCCCGGACTGCAGGTCGGGATTAAGCCGGACGTCGCCGCCTATGGCGGGGCCGGCGGAGCGGCGCTTGGCGAGCGCAGCGGCCTGTCGTCAATCACCCCGGATGGCCGCCGCCAAGACGTGATCGGTACCAGCTACGCCGCGCCCTTGGTGGCCAGGACCCTCGCGGGTCTGGATTCAGTGACCCAGGGAGGGCTCAACACCGAGGCATTGCGGGCTATGCTTCTGCATCACGCCGCCATGCCCGAGCCATTGAGCAAACGCGGATTGAAGGACATCGCTCGCCAGTTCGCCGGCTTTGGCAAACCGGCCCAAGTCGTCGATATGCTGGAAACCGACGATCACCAGATCACCCTGCTATTTCAAAGCCGTTTGAGCATCGGCGAGCGCAAGCCAGTGATCCTACGGTTTCCGTTCATCTGGCCGCAAAGCCTAGTGCAGGACGACGGCAGCTGCTCGGGCCGGGTCCGCATCACCCTGGTCTATTCGCCGCCGCTCGATCCGGCGTTCGGCGCGGAGTTCGTGCGCGTCAACCTGGAAGCCTCGCTAAAGCAACTCCAGACCGCTCCCGCCCCGGACGGCAGCGCGCGTTTTCTGAACCAGATAGACGCCAAGTACTTGCCCGGGTCAGCGAAGCTTGCGGTACCCGAAAGGGCCCTGATTGATCACGGTCTGAAGTGGTGGCCGTCCAAGCAGTATGCCTCGACCTTCGCTCAGAAGGGCGAATCGTCTCAGTGGCGCCTTGAGGTCACAAGCCTTGTGCGGGCAGAAGCCCAGTTCCCCGCCGAAGGCGTACCGTTCGCGGTGCTAATGACCTTGGAAGACCCCGAGGGCCGAGCCCCGGTGTTCCAAGAGTTCCGTCAGCAGCTCCAAACCAGCGTGGCCAACGCTCAGGATATCCGCACTGCGATCCGTCTGCGCCCACGCAGCTAACGTCACGGATGCTCTGGGACAAGATGCGATCAACGAGTCGATCTCTTTGAAAAGGGTCTGATAGCGTCACAGGCAGCCCAGTTTGCAAACCCCCGTCACCGGCCATCCAGACCAATCACGCCCGCACCGTAAACGCCGCGTACCGCCCCGCGCCATCCGTCGACACATGCAGCATCGTCTCGCCCGGCGTCGCCTGCTCCAGGAAGGCCGACGGGGCCGCGGCGGTGCGGCTGTCGTAGTAGGGGCGGCCGGTGCGGTAGTCGAAGGTGCGGGGCAGGTCGAACGTATCGCCCGCCACCCCTTCGCCGAGGCCGAGGACGGTGGTGGCCGGGTCGAAGGTGGCGGTCCAAACCATGAGGTCGTCGCGGCTGGCGAAGAAGCGGCAGGCGGGGAGCGCGCCAGACTCGCCTTCGGCGGTCAGCCAGAGCCAGTGAGCCGCCTCGCCGATGGGGGTGTCCGGGGGCTGGGAGAGGCGTTGGCGGTGGATGGGGAGGGGGTCGAGGACGATGTCGGCGGAGCCGATCAGGGCCGATTTCACGGTTCCCTGCTTCAGGTCGAGGAGGGCCAGCTGCAGGGCGGTTTCGAAGCCGAAGGCGCGGTTGCCAAGGCAGGTTGAGCGGCCCGACAGACCGAAGGCCTTGGCGACGTAGAAGCAGGCGGCGTTGCTGACGGTGTTGATGAAGCTGAGCGGTTTGGGCGGGAAGCCGTCACGGAACAGGTGCTCGAGGACCTCGACGGTGACCTCGAAGTCGCCGCTGCCGGTGGTGAAGTAGACGGCGGTGTCCGGCGGCGGCGTGCGGCCGTCCAGGCAGCGGCCGGCGCCGATCAGGGCCAGCGAGATGAAGCGGCCGATGCGGCGGACCGGCGCGCCCAGCGTCGCCTTGACGATCGGCTTGAGGTCGGTGAGGTCGCCGCCCTCCTCGCTGAGATAATCCCCCATGCCGGCGATGCGGGCCTCAGTCATTGGCCACCACCAGGCTGGTGTTGTTGCCGCCGAAGCCGAAGTAGTTGAGCAGGAAGGCGCCCTTGCCGACCGGGGCCCAGGTCTGGTTCAGGGTCAGGCCCAGTTCGCCGGGCTCGGCGCTGATGCCCGGCATCGGCGGCAGGTGGCCGCGTTCGATGGCGCCGCAGACCAGCAGCAGTTCGCCGAGACCGCAGGCGCCGAAGGTGTGGCCGATGAAGGGTTTCATGGCCAGCATCGGCGGGATGGCGCTGAACACCCGGTGCATGCCGGCCGCCTCGGCCTCGTCGTTGAGCAGACTGGCGGTGCCGTGCGCCTTGACCGCCAGGATGTCGGAGGCCGCGAGACTGGCCGCATCCAGGGCCTGTTGCATGACGGCGGCGACGGTCGAGCCGTCCGGGTTGGCGGCCGAGACGCCGTGGGTGTCGCAGAGGTTGGCCCCGGCCAGGAGGTGGAAGCCTGAGGGGCCGGGCGTGGCGCCGACCACGAGGGCGCTGACGCCCTCACCCAGCACCAGGCCGGCGCGGGCGGCGTCGAACGGGCGCATGCCGTTCGGGGCCAGCAGGGCCAGGGACTGGAAGCCGAGCGCGGTGATGACGTTGAAGATCTCCAGCCCGACGATCAGGGCATGGTCGATCAGCCCCTCGCGGATCATGGCGTCGGCGTAGATCAGGGCGTTGGCGCTGGAGGTGCAGGCGGTGTTGATCGTGTAATCCGGCCCGCGCAGGCCGAACCGCCGGGCGATGGTCTCGGCCAGGCCGCCCATGGCCGCGTTGGTCATCAGGGGATGGGCGGCGTCGATCGTCAGGGCGCGGGCGTAGATGGCCTCGGTCACCGAGATGTCGAGGCTGGAGGTGCCGAGGAAGAGGGCGGTGCGCTCGCGCTGGAGCGGGGTCAGGTCGGAGGCGGTGAGGGCCGCGTCGATGACCGGCTCGAGGGCGCGCCACAGGCGGGTCTCGACGTCGGTCAGCGGCAGGCCGTTGAGCAGCATGCTGGGCACCGGCTCGACCGTCTCGCCGAGCGGCACGGCGGTGACCCCCGGCGGCGGCGGGCCGGCGGGCAGGGCATCGAGGTTTTCGGAAAGGGTGGCGCCCAGCGTGGTGTGCAGCCCGGCCCCGTGGAACCAGGCGCGCCTCATGCCTTTTTGCTGCGCTCGGCCTCGATGAAGTCGGCCAGGGCGTTGATGCTGGCCAGGGCCTTGCGGGCGTCGGGCCCGCCCTCGATGCGGACGCCGTAGTTTTCCTTCACCGCCATGCTGATCTGCAGGGCGTCGAGGCTGTCGAGATCGAGGTCGCCGCCGATCAGGCGCTCGTCGTCGCCGATCTCGCTGGGGTCCATCTCTTCCTTGTCGCACTCGCGCACGATCATCGCCTTGAGGTCGGCCAGCATTTGCGCGCGATCGGACATGGAAGACCCCCTACTTCTGATACCGATGGACGAGCCAGGCCGCGCCCAGGGTGGCGACCCCGAAGGCCGTGAGCTTGCTCAGCTCTGGCCAGATATCCCCCACCCCGCCCCCGCGTAGCAACAACCCGAGGAAGCCGTCCAGCCCCCAGGCCATCGGTGACAGGTCGGCGAGCGCCTGCATGCCCTGCGGCATGACGAACTTGGGGATCATGATGCCGCCGAGCGCGGCGAGGACGATGGCGCCCAGGCCTGAGGCCATGGTCGCCTGTTCGCTGGTGCGGGCGCTCACCGCGATGAGCAGGGCCAGGCCGAGGGCCGCCAGGCTGACGGCGGCGGACAGCAGGACCAGGGCGAAGGGGCTGCCGTTCAGTTGCAGCGCCTGGCCGCCGAGCAGGGGGACCAGGAACATGCCGGCGGCCAGCATCAGCACGACCTGGATCTGGTTGACCAGGAAGTAGGGGATCAGCTTGCCGAGGAACTGGGTCACCGGGCCGATGTCGATGGTGGCCAGGCGCCGCTGCACGCCCAGCTGGCGCTCGCGGATGAAGGTGTTGGAGAAGGGAATGGAGACGAAGAAGATGGCGAACACCAGCCAGGCCGGCACGCTCTGCTGCACCGCCGACGGCGCGGCGCCGGGGGCGGCGGGGGTATAGGCATAGGCGAGGTCGATCTTCGGGGCTTCGACCTTCGGCGGATCGATCGGATAGCCGAACGGGTCCTCGGTCGGCAGGAAGCCGATCAGCTGCTGCGTGCGCTGCAGGCCGGTGGCTTCGCCGAGCGCGGCGAGCATCAGCTTTTCGGTGCGCTTGTCGGTGTCGGGGGCGACGGTGACGGCGAGCAGGGTCGGGGCCGTGGGGCTCGGCTGGCCCTCCAGGCTGGCGCCGTAGCCCTTGCGGATCTCGATGGCGAAGGCATAGCCGCCGGACTTCAGGGCCTGTTTGATGTCTTTTGGCGCGGGCTGGCGCTTAATGCCGAAAGCCTCGTTTTTCGCCAAACTCTCTTGCAGCATTTTCGACTTCGGCGTGCCGTCGTGGTCGATCAGCAGGACGTCGGCCAGGTGGCCGCCGCGCGAGGCGAACAGGTCCTGCAGGGCCAGCGACATGATCAGGATGAAGACCAGCGGCAGGATGAACAGCAGAGCCAGGCCATGCAGGTCGCGGCGCAGCAGCCGCAGTTCCTTGACGATGGTGGCGAGGAGCGGGCTCACGCCGCCTCCTCCGCCGCCTGGTCGAGCAGGCCGAGATACAGGGTCTCCAGCCGGCTGACGCCGTATTCTGCGCGGGCGACCTTGAGGCCGGCCGCCTGCAGCTTTTCGAGCACGGCCGGCAGGTCGGCCTGGCCGGCGAGGTCGAGATCGACGCGGCCTTCGATGGACCAGTCGGGCGACAGGGCCTTCAGGGCCGTCTTCGCCTTGGCCGTCGCGGGCGCGGCCAGGGTGACGGTCAGGCGGCGGGCTGCGGCCTCGGTCAGCAGATCGGCCGTGCGGCCCTGCAGGACCAGCCGGCCGTGGTCGATGACGGCGACGGCGTCGCAGAGCTGTTCGACCTCTTCCATGTAGTGGGAGGTGTAGACGATAGTGACGCCCTGGGCTTTGAGGGCCTTGATGGCTTCGAGGATGGTCTGGCGGGAGCGGGCGTCGATGCCGACGGTCGGCTCGTCGAGGTAGAGGATGCGCGGGGCGTTGATCAGGGCGATGGCCAGGTTCAGCCGCCGCTTGAGGCCGCCACTGTAGGTCTCGGCCGGCTTGTCCAGCCAGGCCCCGAGGTCGGTGGCGGCGACGGCGGCGGCGCGGCGGGCCGGCCAGTCGGCCTTGGGAATGCGGTAGAGGCCGGCGAAGAACTCCAGGTTATCAGCCCCGCTGAGGGCCGGATAGAAGGCGAAGTCCTGCGGCGCCAGGGCCCCGGCCCGGCGCAAGGCGCGCGGGTCTTTCGCCGCCGAGATGCCCTCGACGAGGATCTCGCCCGACTGCGGGGCGATCATGCCGGTCATCAGCGAGATCAGGGTGCTCTTGCCGGCCCCGTTGGGGCCCAGCAGGCCAAAGCAGCTGCCGCGCTCGATACTGAGGTCGATGCCGGTCAGGGCGTCGCGGGCGCCGCGCGGATAGCGATGCGACAGGCCCCGGACCAGGATGGCCGGATCGTCTTTCGTCGGACTGTTGGCTTCACCGGGCACGCGTCTTCCCCCGCACCGGGCTTAGCGCAGGGGTGGCGGCGCGTCACCGCAAAACTATGTGGCATCCTTCAAGCGCAGGCCGAAGACGGGCAGGCCGTCGAACCAGACCTCGACGGCGAGGTGGTCGGGGCTGCGGCCGAGGATCTCGCCGGCCAGTTCGCGGGCCCGGGCGTCGCCCGAGACGGTCACCGACAGGACGTCGGGCTCGGGCTCGCCGGCGCGGGTCAGGTGGAAGAGGTAGGTCTGCATGGCGCAACGCCCGGCCGGGATGGCCGCGCGCCCCGTGGGGAGGCGCGGACATCCCGCCGTCGGCTCAGTCCTGGCGAACCTCGCTGTCGCTGGTGCGGGGTTTCTTCTCGGCCTTGACGGATCCCTGGGCGGAACCCTCGGCGCTGACGGCGCCGGCCTTGCGGGCCTCGCCCCTGGCGCGGCTGGCGGCGTAGGCGGCCTGGCCGCGGGCCTGACCGGCGGCGCGGGCCGCCTGGCCACGGGTTTCTCCAGCGAGGCGGGCGGCGTCGCCACGGGCCTGGCCGACGTCGCGGGCGAGGCCGGCGCGATCAAGGCTGGCAGAGCCGGCGGCGTCGGCGCCGACCGAGCCCTTCGAGGTCCCGACCATGCCCGAGGCCGAGCCGGAGCCGCCCTGGCCGTTGACGGCGCCGTCGGCCGAGCCGCGCTCTTCGACGGCGGCGGCGCGCTGGGCTTTGGCGGCGGCCTTTTCGGCCCGGGCTTTGGCGCGGTCGGCGCGCGCCTTCGCGGCGTCGATCGTATCGCCCACCCGGTCACGCACGCCGCCGAGATCGGCCCTGGCCCCGCCGGTCAGGGAGCCGCCGGCCGAGCCGGTGACGCCGCCGACGCTGCCGCCGACACTGCCGCCAAGACCGCCCGAGCCGCCCAGGACCTGGGCGCTGGCCGAGCCAGCGGCGAGAAGGGCGCAGGCCGCGGCCGCGCAGAGGAAGCTGGTCTTCATGGCTGTTTCTCCTTCGACTTGAGGTCCGGCGCGGCAAAGCCACGGGGCCTCTCGAAGGGTCCAACGATGGGAACCCGAGGGTTCTTCCATCGGCCGCCGGCTTTTTTCTTCAGCGGCGGCCGGGCGGGGCCATGCGCAGGTCGGCGGCGACCAGGCCTCGGCCATAGATGCGGTCGGGTCCGCGCGGGCCGAGATCCCGCGCCTCGGCCCCCAGGGCGGCGACCGCCTGGGCCGGGCTGTGGCCCCGGCGCAGGAGGGCCAGCCGGCCGGCCACCAGCGGCGCGGCGAAGGAGGTGCCGCGCATGGCGCTATAGCCCCCGCCGGGGCGGGCGGCGGCCATGTCCGAGCCGGGAGCGGCGAAGTCGACATGGGTTCCCCGGCAGGCCTCGGGCAGCACCCGGTCCCGGCGATCGACCCCGGTCACCGAGATCACCTCCGGCCAGGCGGCGGGATAGAGCGGCGGCGCGGCCGGCCCGTCGTTGCCGACGGCGGCGACCAGCAGCACGCCCTTGGCGCTGAGGCGGCGGACCATGGCCCTGACCAGGGCGTTCTGGGGTCCGACCAGGCTGATGTTGACCACCGGCGCGCCCGACGCCTCCATCCAGCCGAGGGCGCGGGCCACGGCGTCCGCCGAGCCGCCGGTCGGGCCGGTTCCATAGACGTCGGCCGCCAGCACGGTGGCGCCGGGGGCGGCGCCGCGGAAGGCTCCGGCCCGGCCGGCCAGCAGGGAGGCGGCGGCGGTGCCGTGGGCGGCGGGCCGGACGCCGCCGGGCGCGAAGGACCGCTGCTCGATGCGGGCTACGGCCAGGGCCGGGTGGCCCACATCGACCCCGCTGTCGATCAGGCCGATGCGCAAGCCCCCGCCGGCGGCCTGGACGCCTGTGGCGACGACGGGCGCGGCGGCCATCATCGGCAGGGGCGCGGTCTCTCCGGCCCCCGAATAGATGTGGTTGAAGTCGTAGTCGCCGGCCGGGTCGGCCTTGCGCAGTCGCTTGAGGGCCTGGCGGGCGTTGAGGCCGGGCGGCGGCGACAGGATCACGGCCTCCAGCCCGCCCTCCAGGGTCTCGCGGCGCAGGATGGCGAAGCCCGCGGCCTGGGCCGCTGTCAGCGAGGCCGCCGTGGGGGCGACGGCGAGGATCTGGCCGCGCACGACGGGGCCGCCGTGGTCGTCGATGTCGATCTCGCGCGGGTGGCGGCGGATCAGCTCCTTCAGCGCGTCGACCCGCTGGTCGGCCAGGTCATTGAGCCGTTCGAGCGAGCCCTGAACGTCATCGAGGGTTCCACGGACCCGGCCGCCGACCTCGCCGCCCGAGGGCAGGCCGCCACCGGGCAACCCCGCGCCCGGCAAGGACGGCAACTGGGCCGCCGCCGGCCCCGCCAGGGCAAGGACCAGCGCCAGGGCGCCGACCAGGCGGCGCGCGCCCTTTCGATCGGGGAATTGCTCCATTGCGGTCGCCTCCATACCGCCGGTCAAAACCCGCAACGTCCAATGGCGAATGGGGTTGCGGGTTTGCCCGACGCGATATCTCTTTTCCCGGGGAAGAAACGTCCCGTGGCCGGCGTTTCATCCGTGAAGAGGTGAAATCCTTGGACCCGTTCGAGCGCGGGATCGTCGATCTGCTGCCGCGCCTGCGCCGATTCGCGCGGGCGCTGGCGGGGTCGCGCGCCGATGCCGACGACCTGTGCCAGATCGCCGTCGAGCGGGCCCTGGCCCGGCGAGCCCAATGGATGCCGGGGACAAGACTGGACAGCTGGACCATGCGCATCCTGAAGAACGCCTGGATCGACGAGACCCGCAGCCGGGGCCGCAAGGCCCGGCTGTTCGACGCCCCCGAGGCGGGAGAGCGGGTGGCCGATCCGTTCGTGGCCAGCCCGGCCGAGCGCGACGATGCCTATGCGGTCGGCCAGGCCATGGCCCGGCTGCCCGAGGACCAGCGGCTGGCCGTCGCCCTGGTGCTGGTCGAGGGCCTGTCCTACGCCGAGGCCGCCGAGGTCATGGAGATCCCGTCCGGCACCGTGGCCAGCCGGGTGGCGCGCGGCCGCATGGGGCTGATGGCCCAGCTGGAGACGGTGGAATGACCGGCGATCCGCACATCCCCGCCGGCGTCAGCGACGAGATGCTGATCGCCTATCTCGACGGCGAACTGGACGAGGCCGGCATGGCCAGGATCGACGCCGCCCTTGGCGAGGATCCGGCCCTGGTCGACCGGATGGAGGCCCACACCGCCCTGGGGGACCGGGTGCGGGCCGCTTATGCCCCGGTGCTGGACGAGCCCGTGCCGGAGGCCCTGGCCGGTCTGGTCGCGCCGGCGTCCAAGGTCGTCAGCCTGCCGCCGCCGCGCAAGGCCCTGCCGAACTACGCCTGGTGGGGCGCGATGGCCGCCACCCTGGTGGTCGCGGTGATGCTGTTCGGGCGCGAGCTGGCCCCGGGCGATCCGCTCCGGGCCGGCAGGGTGGCGCGGGGCGAGCTGGCCCGGGCCCTGACCGTGCAGGCCAGCAACGACAAGGGCGGCGCGGTGGCCATCGGCCTGACCTTCCGGGACCGGGCCGGCCGCTATTGCAGGACCTTCGCCATGGACCAGACGGCCGGCCTGGCCTGCCGCGAGGACAAGGCCTGGACGGTCGAGGTCGCCGCCCGCCGTCCGGCCGCCGCCACGTCCGACTTCCGGCAGGCGGCCAGCGAGACGCCGGCGGCCGTGCTGGACAGGGTCGATGCGCTGATCGTCGGCGAGACGCTGGATGCCGAGCAGGAGAAGGCTGCGCTGGACGCCGGCTGGCGTTAGCCGCCCTCTCCCGGGCTACAACAGCCAACCCACCGACGAGACGGTGTGATTGCCCAGCATCTGGAAGGCGAAGTCGGCCTGGCCGTCGCCGTTGACGTCGCCCGACACCGTGGTGCGGCCGCTGTCGGCGTCGAAGGCCCGGACGAGCTGGCCCGCCACGCCCGTGAAGGCGCTGGCGAAGACGAAGGCCTGGTTGCCGGCCGCGTTGAGGTTGGCGTCGATGCCCACGAGGCTGATGCGGTCGCCCGCGCCGGCCGCGAAGTCGGCGATCAGGTCCATGTCGATGACCAGGCTGTCGCTCGTGGCGGTGTAGACGAAGAGGTCGGCGCCGACCCCGCCGGTCATCAGGTCGCTGCCCGCGCCGCCGATCAGTTGGTCGTTGCCCGTGCCGCCCTCGAGGGCGTCGCGGCCGTCGCCGGCGGTCAGCTTGTCCGCCCCCGCGCCGCCGAACAGGCTGTCGTCGCCGGCCAGGCCGTAGAGCAGGTCGTCGCCGTCGCCGCCGTCGAGGCTGTCCTGACCGGCGTTGCCCTTGAGGCTGTCGTTGCCGCCGAGGCCCTGGATGATGTCGTCGGCCTTGCCGCCGGCCAGGGTGTCCGGTCCGGGGGTGCCGAGGATGATCGACGGCGGGGCGTAGCCGAGGTTGTCGAGGGTCAGGGCGTTGAGGGCGAGGTTCTTGAACACGATCAGGGTGTTGAAGCCGAGGTCGCCGGCGAAGGCGTCGAAGTCGACCTGCAGCAGGGTGTTGGCCCCGCTGGCGACCAGCCGGACATAGCCGGCCATGAAGGGGTTGCTGACCGTGTCCCAGCCCTGGAAGGCCAGTTCGAACAGGGCCTGCAGATACAGAACATCGCCGCCGGCCCCGCCCTCGAAGTCGGTGATGATGGTCGGGCCGGGGCCCGCATAGAGGTCGGAGAAGCCGTAGCTGTCCGATCCCGCCCCGCCCGACACCGTGGCTTCGGCGCGCAGCATGAAGCTGTCGTCGCCGGCCCCGCCGTAGGCGAAGGTCATGCCGCCGGGCGCGTCCAGCGTGAAGCGGTCATTGCCATCGCCGCCATCGACCACGACCTTCAGGCTGGAAGCGTTGTGCAGGATGGTCAGTTCGTCATTCCCGGCCCCGCCGTATAGGCTGTCGGCCCCGCCGTAGGTGTCGCCGAGGGTGTCGTCGCCCTCGCCGCCGACCAGCTTGTCATTGCCCGCGCCGCCTTCGAGGATATCGTTGCCGTCCAGGCCGTCGAGACGATCGTCGCCGGCCCCGCCGTCCAGCCGATTGTTGCCGGCATTGCCAGAGAGGATGTCGTTGAAGGCCGAGCCCTCGACCGACTCGATGCTCTCGAACCGGTCGCGGCCGGCCCCGCCGGTGGTCTGGACAACCTGCGCCAGTCGGACGGTGACGCCAGAGGCGGCGTCGGCATAGACGGCGGTGTCGTAGCCGGCGCCGCCGATCAGGCGGTCGTCGCCCGCGCCGCCGTTCAGGTAGTCGTCACCCGCCATCCCGTACAGGACGTCATTGCCGCCGAGGCCGTTCAGCAGGTTGGTGACGCCGTTGCCGGTCAGGCTGTCATGGCCGGCCCCGCCGGCGGCGTTCTCGATGATGACTCCGTTGGCGATCGTGTAGCCACCATGGACGCCGGTCGCATGGGAAACCCAGCCGGCGCTGCCGTTCTGGTACAGCAGGGTGGCGGGCCGCAGGTCGATGGTGACGTCCATCGCCGCGCCGGCGATGATCCAGTCGGAATAACCGCCGGCGTCCCAGATGGCGCTGTAACCGGTTCCGGAGCCGTCGGCGGCCGGCAGGAGGTAGACGTCGTCGCCCGTCGCCCAGTCCATGTTGGCGCCGTACTTCCGCTGCAGCATGGCGATGTCCCAGGCCATGGGGCCGGCGACGTTGCCGTAGCCATCGACGTCGATGTTGCCTTGCGGATGCTGATCCCAGCCATCGACGTAGGACATCATCGTCCAGACCGCCTGGTTGACGTACTGGCCGATGAAGGTGAAGCCGAAGCCGTGGTCGAAGGGGCCGGTGACGCCGGGCAGGACGTCCGAGCCGCCGCCATTGTCATGCGGGTGGGCCAGGGCGAAGCCGTGGCCGAACTCGTGCAGCAGGGTGTTGAAGCCGTAGCCCCCCGGCTGCAGCCCCTCGGCGTCCCAGCCGCGGGCGGAGAAGTCGAAGCGGCCCAGGCCGGCGTTCGGCTCGCCGGGCGGGTCGAAGTCGCCCAGCGATAGGCCCTGGTTTTCTGCGGTGTAGCCGAACAGGCGGAAGTCGCTGCCGGCCATGGTCGGGGTTTCGCGATAGGCGATGTTGATGATCGAGGCGAACCGGTCGAGCACGGCCCAGACGGCGGCCTTGGCCTCGGCCGACCAGGCGGGCAGCGAGGGATGGTCGGCGGGGCCGCCGAAGTAGACGTCGATGATCATCCGGCCGGCGTCGTCGTACTTGCCGGTCTGCAGCAGGAGGCCACCCCAGTCGATGGCCGCCAGCGGATCGATCGGCGGCAGGCCGTCGTCCGGAACCTCGATGTCCGGGTCATCGCCGGCCACGGCGGCTGTCTCGATAGCTTGCATCTGAAACTCCCCTGCCGGACCTGCGCCGGCCCCGTCCTAAAGCAGCCAGCCGACCGTCGAGACGGTGTGGTTGCCGACCAGCTGGAAGGCGAAGTCGGCCACGCCGTCGCCGTTGACGTCGCCCGACACCGTGGTGCGGCCGGTGTCGATGCTGAAGTCGCGCACCAGCTGGCCCGCGACGCCGGTAAAGGCCTGAGCGAAGGCGAAGGCCTGGTTGCCCTCCACCGTCGCATTGGCGTCGATGCCGACCAGGCTGATGCGGTCGCCCGAGCCGGCGGCGAAGTCGGCGATCAGGTCCATGGCGCCGACGGCGCTGTCGGCCGTGGCGGTGTAGACGAACAGGTCGGCGCCCGCGCCGCCGGTCATGCTGTCCTGGCCCAGCCCGCCGATCAGCTGGTCGTTGCCGACGCCGCCGTCGAGGATGTCCGCCCCGTCGCCGGCCGTCAGCTTGTCCGCCCCGGCCCCGCCGGACAGGGTGTCGTCGCCGGCCAGGCCGTAGAGCAGGTCGTCGCCGTCGCCGCCGTCGATGAGGTCATGGCCGGCCTGGCCCTTGAGGCTGTCGTTGCCGCCCAGGCCCTGGATGGTGTCGTTGGCGGCGCTGCCGGCCAGATTGTCCGGTCCGGCCGTGCCGAGGATGATCGAGGGCGGAGCGAAGCCGAGGTTGAAGCTGGTCAGGGCGTTGAGGGCCAGGCCCTTGAAGATCGCCAGGGTCGACCAGCTGGTTCCGCCGGCGGCGCCGTCGATGTCGATCTGCAGCAGGGTGCTGGTCCCGCTGGCGGCCAGCTGCAGATGGCCTGAGCTGAAGGGGTTGGCCGAGCCGTTCCAGCCGCTCAAGACGTCGGTGAGGAAGTCGGTCAGGTCGAGGCGATCACCGCCGGCCCCGCCGGTGAAGTCGGCGAGGGTCAGGACGCCGGCGAAGTCGACATCGATCGTGAACAGGTCCGAACCGGTCCCGCCGCTGACCGTGGCCGCCGCCATCAGCACGAAGTGGTCGTCGCCCGCGCCACCGTAGCCGTAGGTCTGGCCGCCGGGGGCGTCGAGGGTGATCAGGTCGTCGCCGTCGCCGCCGTCGACCACCACCTTGCTGAGCGACAGATCGTGGAAGACGGTCAGGCGGTCGTTCCCGGCCCCGCCGTAGAGGCTGTCGGCGCCGTCGCCGGTATCGCTAAGGACGTCGTCGCCGTCGCCGCCGACCAGGCGGTCCGAGCCCAGGCCGCCGACCAGCAGGTCGTTGCCGCCCAGCCCGTCCAGCCGGTCGTCGCCGTCGCCGCCCGACAGCAGGTTGTCGCCGCCATTGCCTGCCAGGACGTCGTTATAGGCCGAGCCCTGGACCGCCTCGATGCCTTCCAGAAGGTCGCGGCCGGCGCCGACGGTGTTCTGGCGGGTGGTCTGGGCGAGGCGGACGGTGACGCCGGAGGCGGCGTCGGAATAGTCGGCGGTGTCGTAGCCGTCGCCGCCGACCAGGCGGTCATCGCCCGCGCCGCCGTTCAGGCTGTCGTCTCCCTCGCGGCCGGCCAGGATGTCGTTGCCGGCCAGGCCGCGAATGATGTTGCCGACCGCGTTGCCGATCAACAGATCGGCCCCAGCCCCGCCTTCGGCGTTCTCGATGGTCACCCCGTTGGCGATGGTGAAGCCGCCGTGCACCCCGGCCGCGTAGGAAACCCAGCCGGCGCTGCCGTCCTCGTACAGCAGGGTGGCGGGACGCAGGTCGATGGTGACATCCAGCGCCGATCCGGCCACCAACCAGTCGGCGGAGCCGCCGGCGTCCCAGATCGAACTGTAGTAGGTCCCCGCTCCATCGGCGGCGGGCAGGACATAGACGTCGTCGCCGGTATGCCACTGCATGTTGGCGCCGTACTTCTGCTGTAGCAGGGCGATGTCCCAGGCCATCGGGCCGGCGATGTTGCCATAGCCCTCGACGTCGATGTTGCCCTGCGGATGCTGACGCCAGCCGTCAATGTAGGACATCATTGTCCAAACGCCCTGGTTCTCCAGCTGGCCGCCCGGCTGGAACCGCTGGCCGGGATCGAACCGGTCGGTGACCCCGGGCAGGATGTCCGATCCGCCGCCGTGGTCGTGCGGATGGGCCAGGCCCATGCCGTGCCCGAGCTCGTGAACCAGGGTGTTGAAGCCGTAGCCGCCAATCTGCAGCCCCTCGGCGTTCCAGCCCCGGTTGGTGAAGTCGAATTGGCCCAGGCCCTGGTTCTCTTCTCCCGGCGGATTGAACTCGCCCAGCAGAACGCCCGACTGCTCCGCCGTGTAGCTGATCAGGGTGAAATCGGGGTTGGTCCGATCCAGCGTCTCATGGAAGACGACGTTGATGATGGCTTCGAACTGCGCCAGCGCCAGGCGGACGGCGGCCATGGCTTCGGCCGACCAGTCGAACAGCTGCGGATGATCGGCCGAGCCGCCGAACAAGTACTCGATGACCAGCCGACCGGCGTCGTCGTACTTGCCGGTCTGGACGGTGACGCCGCCCCAGTCGATGGTGTTCAGCACATTGATCGGCGGCGCTGCGGCCGGTTGACCAGCGGACACGGTTTCGCTCGCCGCCAGCGCGGTGTTTTCAGCCAGATTCATGTCTCAAACTCCCCCGCTCCGGACACCGCCGGAGCCCTTGCTCAATTCGGGCAGAGGGGTCCCAAATTTTTTGAAACTTGTGAAGGGGTAGAAATCGCAACTCCAACTTTCGTCGTGGCCGGACGAAAAACGCCCCGGAGCCTGAGCTCCGGGGCGCGTCTTCTGCAGAGGCTGAGAGCCGGCGTCCTAGTGCCGGAACACGGCCGTCAGCGAGGCGTCCTGCGGCATCTCGCGGTACTGGCGCAGCTCGTTGCGGCCGACCACCATGTGGTGAACCTCGTCCGGACCGTCGGCGATGCGCAGGGTGCGGGTCTGGGCGTACATGCGGGCCAGCGGGGTGTGCTGCGAAACGCCGAGGGCGCCGTGCATCTGGATCGCCGAGTCGATGATTTCGCAGACGCGGACCGGCACCATGGCCTTGACCATGTGGATCCAGACGCGGGCTTCCTGGTTGCCGAGCACGTCCATCGCCTTGGCCGCCTTCAGCACCATCAGGCGCATGGCCTCGATGTCGATGCGGGCCTTGGAGATGATCTCGATGTTGCCGCCGAGCTGGACCAGCGGCTTGCCGAAGGCTTCACGCTTCAGGCCTCGGGTGACCAGGTAGTCGAGGGCCTTCTCGGCCGAGCCGATGGCGCGCATGCAGTGGTGGATACGCCCCGGTCCGAGGCGCAGCTGCGAGATCTCGAAGCCGCGGCCTTCGCCCAGCAGCATGTTGCTGGCCGGGACGCGGACGTTGTCGAAGATGATGTGCATGTGGCCGTGCGGCGCGTCGGGATCGCCGAACACGTGCTGGGCCCCGACGATCTTCACCCCGGGGGCGTCGGTCGGCACCAGGATCTGCGACTGGCGGTGGTTGGCCGGGCCATCCGGGCTGGTCTGGACCATGGTGATCATGATCTTGCAGCGCGGGTCGCCGGCGCCCGAGATGTAGTGCTTCTCGCCGTTGATGACGTACTCGTCGCCGACCAGGGTGGCGGTGGTGTTGACGTTCTTGGCGTCGGACGAGGCCGAGTGCAGCTCGGTCATGGCGAAGGCCGAGCGGATCTTGCCTTCCAGCAGGGGTTTAAGCCACTTTTCCTTCTGCTCGGGCGTGCCGACCCGCTCGAGCACTTCCATGTTGCCGGTGTCGGGGGCGGCGCAGTTCATGACCTCGGAGGCCATGCGGTTCTTGCCCAGCTCGACGGCGATGTAGGCGTAGTCGAGGTTGGACAGGCCCTCACCGGTCTCGGCGTTGGGCAGGAAGAAGTTCCACAGGCCCTCGGCCTTGGCCTTGTCCTTGGCGGCTTCCAGAGCTTCCAGCTGGCCGGGGGCGTAGGACCAGATGTCGGTCTTGCCTTCACCCAGGCGCTCGAACTCCTCGCTCATCGGATTGACCGTTTCGGCGATGAAGCGCTTGACGTGCTCCAGCAGCGGCAGCGCCTTGGACGACATGCGCAGGTCGTTCATCTCGTCCTGCGGGCTCAGGCCAAAGGACGACTGGGCCTTGGTGTGGACTTCGGTCATTGGAGTTTCTCCCTGTGGCCGATCTGACGGCCCATGCACGATCAAACAGTTGTTTGAACGCATATTGCCTTGGGGTTCCGCGCAGGGCAAGCGAAGGTTTGATTGCGGCGGCGCGGGGACTCGCCCACCATGGCCGCATGAACCTCAAAGGCAAACTGCTGAAGGGCCGCTATGTGCGGCTGGAACCGATCACGCCCGAGCACAAGGACGAGCTGCGCGGCGCCGTCGACTGCGATCCCGAGGCCTGGGAGATCATGTCGGTCAACGGTTGCGGCGAGGGCTTCGACGACTGGTGGGGCGCGCTGAAGGGCGAGACCGAGCGCGGCGAGCGGATCGGCTATGCCATCCGCCAGCTCAGCGACAAGCGGGTGGTCGGGACGAGCTCCTTCCTGAATATCCGCAAGCTGCACAAGGGCGTCGAGATCGGCTCGACCTTCCTGCACCCCGACGTGCGGTCAGGGCCGGTGAACCCCGAGAGCAAGCGGCTGCTGCTGGGTCAGGCGTTCGACGCCGGTGCCATCCGGGTCGAGTTCATGATCGACGAGCGCAACGCCCGCAGCCAGGCGGCGGTCGAGAAGCTGGGCGCCACCCGCGAGGGCACGCTGCGCAACCACAAGATCACCTGGACCGGCCATGTGCGCGACACCGTGGTGCTGTCGATCACCGACGACGACTGGCCGGCCGTGCGCGACCGGCTGGACTTCCGGCTGAAATCGACCTTCCCGGCCTAGCGGACCCGCTCGTAGGTCCATTCCATCCGTTCGAGCTTGCCGTTCATCGTCCCCTCGATGGCGGCGCAGAGTTGCTCGCCGCAACGGCGGTAGATGATCCGTTGCGGGAAGTCGTGGGCGGCGTTCTCGAAGACCACCTCGTCGGCGGTGCGGCTTTTGGCGACGAAGGTGGTCGGGGGCTGGCGGCCGACGATGGCGGTGAAGGCGATCTGGCCACCCTTCTCGTCGATACGCATGAATTCGACCCGGCCCTTGCCGCCCTCGATCGTGCGGCTAACCCCCGGCATGACGCCGCCTTCGGCCGGTAGCCAGGTCTCGGTGACGACGGCGCCGTCGCCTTGCGTGGCCCGCCACTGGCCAGTGATCCAGGCGACGTCGGACAGCTGGTCGGCGGCGAAGGCGGGGGTGGCCATTGCGAGGGCGGCCAGGACGGCGAGGGCTTTCATGGATAGCTCCGTGGATGTGGCCGCAGCACAGCATGGCAAGCGCCGGCGGGCTTGTATCGAAGCGACAGCTCAGGCCTGGGCCAGGCTGGCGGCGAGGCCGGCCTGCTGGGCGAGGAACTGGCTGGGGGTGCAGCCAACGAAGCGGCGGAAATCCCGGGCCAGCTGGGGATGGTCGAAATAGCCGGCGGCGTGGGCGGCGTCAGTCCAACTGGTGACGCCGGGTTCGCTCAGGGCGTCGAACACACTCCGGAACCGGAAGATGGCCGCCAGCCGGCGCGGCGGCACACCGACGATCCGGGCGAAGCGGCGTTGCAGGTCGCGGCTGGCCTCTACGGCTTGGCCGGCCCGCAGGCGGGCGACGGCGGCCTCGACGGCGGGGTCGCGCGGGGTCAGGTTGGCGGCGATGCGGGCGGCGACATGGTCCTGGACGGCGGTGAGGCGGGCATCTTCGTTCAGCCCGGTGAGGTTCAGGTCGATGGCCAGCGGCGTGCGGCGGTCGGTGTAGCGGCTGGCCGGCTCGCCGAGATAGCCATAGGCGCCGGCCGGCTGGAAGCGCACCCCGATCACCCCGGCCGGCCCGTCGGCCCGCAGGTGCAGGGGCCGGGTCAGCTGGCCGGCGAAGACCACCGGGGCCTGGCGGAAGGCCGAACCATCGGCGGCCCGCTCCAGATAGGGCTGGCCGACATGGACGATCAGTTCGCTGCAGCCGTCCGGAGCGATGCGCTGGTCCTCAGCCTCGGCCCCGCCCTCGAACAGCCAGACACAGCGGACGTGGGCCGCGAGGTCGAGGCGTGGGACGTGCTCTTCGTAGCGGGGGATCATCGCGGCTAAAGCGCTTCCACCAAGGCCGCCAGCCCCACCTCGCCAGCCCTCCGCACAAGCTTCTCATCGGCGGTGAGCACCGACGATCCCCGCGCTTCGGCAAGGGCCAGATAGAGACCGTCGTAGGCCGAGAACCCATGCTCCGCCGCCAGCGCATAGGCGCGTCTGTAGTGGTCCCGGCTCGGGACACTCTGGGTGATCAACTCGCCGACCTGATCCAGCGCCACCTCCGCCTGGGCCTGATCGACAACGCCGCGACGAACCTTCTTCGCCGCGATGCTGGCCATCTCCACAAGAAGAAGATCCGGCGCCAGAAAGACGGTGTCCGTCGTCAACCAGGCCCTGGCGCGATCCGTCTGGGCCTCGGGGAACAGGGCGGAGGCCAGAACGGACGCATCGAGGATGCGCTCAACGGCCATCCCGGTCCCGATCCTGGCGGATCAGTTCCGCGCTGCTCACGCTATCCTGCTTCATCGCCAGTGCATCCAGTCGATCGAACAGCGCGCTTCGGTGGTTGAGACCCGCCCGGTCCAGCAGGGCGGCGGCGGCCTCTGCCTGATCGCAGCCGTGCTCTTCAGCGTAGTTTTCAATGATCTTCATCGCGGCAGGCCCCAGCCGCCCCTCCGGAATTCTGATGGCGGGCGATGCCCAGGGGCCTGAGGGCGCAGATTCTCCCGAAGTCGGTCGGCCTTGAGGGCGCGGGTGGTGCGTTCGCCTGAACACCACCCTTTCGCCGCCCAGGTCGACGGACCAGACCTGCCAGCCCGCATCCATCCAGGCTTTGGACTGGCTGCGATTCTGGTTGGCCCACCATTCCCGATATTGGAAGGCCGATGAGGGCAAGGGCTTGCCCAGCATCTGCTCGACCTCGGAGAATTGCAGAGGCTGCTCTTCAGCCTGACTGGCGGAGAGAAATTGGGCGAGCGGTTCGTACTTTCCCATGGCAGCTCATCTCCTCGGTCAAGCAATATACAAAGTATAATTATACTTTTGTATAAATCAACCCTTCCGCCTGGCCCGGAAGAAGCCGCGCAGCAGTTCGGCGCTTTCCTCCGCCAGCACGCCGCCGGTGACGGCGGGGCGCCAGTGGCAGGTCGGGCCCTCGAAGAAGCGGGGGCCGTTGACCACCGCCCCGCCCTTGGTGTCCTCGGCGCCGAAGACGACGCGGCCGATGCGGGCGTGGCTGATGGCGCCGGCGCACATGGCGCAGGGCTCCAGCGTCACCACCAGGGTCAGGTCGGTCAGGCGGTAGTTGCCGATCTTGGCGGCGGCGCTGCGGATGGCGGCGATCTCGGCGTGGGCGGTGGGGTCATGGCCGCCGATGGGATGGTTGGCGCCGACGCTGACGATGTGGCCGGTGGCCGGATCCATGATCACCGCCCCGACCGGGGTCTCACCCGCGTCAGCAGCAGCGCGGGCCTGGTCCAGGGCCAGCCGCATCAGCGAATCGTCAGAGGGGAGCAAAGGGGCGGCGTTCATGCTATGGGGCCTGTCCGACCGTCGGGAGACGGCCCAAGTCCTGTTTATGGAGCGGCAATCATGGCTGCGGAAGACTACGAAGACGAGCCCATGCCCTATGACGCCAGCGACAAGGTCGCGGAGGGCGCCGAGAGCGAGGGCCATGACCGGGTGGCCAAGGTTCTGGCTCGGGCCGGCGTCGGCTCGCGGCGCGAGGTCGAGCGGCTGATCGAGGCCGGGCGGGTGGCGATCAACGGCCTGCTGCTGACCACCCCGGCCATCAAGGTCGAACCCGATGACATTCTGACGGTCGACGGCGAGGTCATCGCCGGAGCCGAGCCGACGCGGGTGTTCCGCTATCATAAGCCGGTCGGGCTGGTGACCACCCACGCCGATCCCAAGGGCCGGCCGACGGTGTTCAGCGCCCTGCCCGAGGGCCTGCCGCGCCTGATCTCGGTCGGGCGTCTCGACCTGGCCTCGGAAGGCCTGCTGCTGCTGACCAACGACGGCGGCCTGACGCGGGCGCTGGAACTGCCCTCGACGGGCTGGAAGCGGATCTACCGGGCTCGCGCCTTTGGCGATGCGAGCCAGGCCAAGCTGGACAAACTGAAGGACGGCATCACCGTCGAGGGCGTCCGTTACGGCGCCATCGAGGCCAAGCTGGACAAGGTGACGGGCTCCAACTGCTGGATCACGGTGACCCTGGCCGAAGGCAAGAACCGCGAAGTGCGCCGGGTGCTGGAAGCCGTGGGGCTGAAGGTCAACCGGCTGATCCGCCTGGCCTATGGGCCCTTCTCGCTGGGCACCCTGGCGCCGGGCTTCGTGGAAGAGGTCGGTCCGCGGGTGATCCGCGAAATGCTGGGCGAATATATCGACCCGGCCAACATGCCGACCGGCAATGGCGTGCAGTACAAGGCCCCGCCGCAGGCGCAGTCGCGCCGCGACCCGACCCTGAGCTCGACCTCCAGGCAGCTGGCCGAACCCAAGCCGGACAAGCCAGTCTACAAGGAAGGCTGGGCCAAGCCGAAGAAGAAGGCGGTCAGCCACGTGATGCCCAAGCGGCCGAAGGCGAAGATCGTCGCCGACTTCGGGCCCGGCAAGCGCGAGGTCAAGCCGGTCACCTTCCGGGGCAACGCGCCGAAGACCGACGCCGACAGGGTCTCCAAGAGTTACAAGACCCCCGCCGCCCCGGCCGGCCGGCCGCCGCCCAAGGATCTGCGCCCGCAACACTTCAAGGACCGCGAAACCGCAGCGGCCGCCGAGGACGCCAAGGCCCTGGCCCTGCGCAAGGCGCTGGCGGGGCTGGACGATGGGCCGAAGAAAGGTCCGCGTCCGGGTGGGAAGCCGGCGGGCAAGTTCGCCGGAAAGCCTGGTGAGAAGCCGGCTGGAAAGTTTGCCGGCAAGCCTCCTGAAAAGGCAGGCGACAAACCCGCCCGGACCTTCGCCGGCAAGCCGGAGAAGGCGCCCAAGCCGCTCGGCCGTCACCTCGAAGGCAAGGCCAAGGGCCATTGGTTCACCGCCCCCGGCGAGGCGCCGAGCACCCGTCCCGCGGCGGCCGGAAAGGCCAAGCCCGGCGCCAAGCCGAGGTCCGCCCCGGCGGCGGGGGCCAAGCGGCCTGGCGCCGCCCCAAAGGGCGGCCCCAGGCGCTAGGGGGTGGGCGCGTCCGGCGCGTCGCGCAGCTGGCGCATCAGCCGGCTGGCGCGGCGGTAGACGGTGATGGCGCTGCCGAGCGCGATGACAGCGAGGCCGGCCAGGATCACCTGACCCGTGCCGCCCCACAGGAGTTCGAAGGCGGCGAGGACGCAGGTCACCGTCAGCACGAACATGCGGTGCGGCTTGGCCATGGGGCCCGAGAAGTCGGCCGCAAAGCCGAGGCCGCGGCCGAGTTCGCGGACATAGGCGGTGAGCACGGCCAGCACGGCGGCCAGCCAGCCCAGCCATTCGCCGGCCGGCAGTTTGACCGCGGCCGCATAACCGGCGGCGACGATGAACAGCACGTCGGCGATGCGGTCGGGCAGCTCGTTCCACACCGGGCCGGTGGGCGAGCCCATGCCGTGCTCCACCGCCACCATGCCGTCGATCATGTTGCACAGCAGTCGAAGCTGGATGCAGACGGCGGCCAGGATGAGGGCGATGGCCCGGCCGACGCCGTCCCCCGTGCCGGCGGCCAGCATCAGGGCGGCGCCGAGGGCGGCGAACACCACGCTGATCGCCGAGATGTGGTTGGGCCGCACCCGCGCCTTGCCGAGGGCATGGGCCAGGCCGACGGCCCAGCCTTTCGAGCGGGTCTTCAGGGGGCGGCGATTTTCAGTTTCGGTCATGCGGCGTTCCGGCTGCGGACCAGGGCCGCGTTGTAGACAATGGCGTAGAGGGTCGAGAGGCTCCACGGAAAGGCGATGGTGGTCACGAGTTCCGGGGTGCCGATCAGGCTGTGGACGGCGACCAGGGTGGCGAGGACGCCAAGCGCCGTGGCCAGGGGCGGGGCCAGGAAGGCCGGCGGGCCGGCGAAGCGGCCGGCGAACCATTCCAGCACCCGCTTGATGACGCCGGTGAGCAGGGCGCTGATCACGCCCTGGGCGATGGCGGGCGGCCAGGCGGCGAGGCCGTGGTGGCGGTTGGCGAACAGGGCCCAGCCGCCCATCAGCAGGAAGCCGAAGGCCATGTGGACCAGGCTGGACTTCATCAGGCGCTGGATCATGGCCCCTCCCCGCTTATCGAAGCGCCCCACCATTGTAGCATGGAAGGGGGGCGGCAAGAGGCCTGTCTTCCCGCCGCCCCTTGGCCCGCAAGGGGGCGGCGGTGGTCATCGCGGGGCCGGGCCGGGGGGCGTCGGTGGGGGCCCGGTGGGTCGTCAGTGGCGAAAAGCGTCGGCAAAAGGGGGCGCCGGGCGGGTGCGGATTTCGCCCCTGAAGGCCTGGGCGCCCGAACCCGAAGTTCGGGCTGTCGAGGGACTTTTGAATTCCGGGTATGTCAGCGGTCGCCGACGGCGGCCATTGCGGGCGCCCTGTTCCGCCGCCGGGCCGCGACCCTGGCGAACTCGGCGTGGTAGCGCGGGTTCTCCGTGCCCATCAGCCGGTCCCACCAGGTGAAGTAGAGGCCGTAGTTGGAGCCGGCCTGGGCGTGGTGCAGGTCGTGATGGGTGACGGTCGTCATCCAGTCCAGCAGCGGGCGGCCGTCGCGGCGTGCGGGAAAGAGCTCGTAGCCGCAATGGCCGATCACGTTGCGGGCGATCTGGTGGATCATGAACAGGCCGAAGGCGGGCCAGCTGACCGGGACCAGCAGCACCCAGAGCGGCGTAAAGGCGCCCATCAGGGCGGCCTCGCCGAGGTCGAAGCTGTAGGCGGTGAAGGGGGTCGGGTTGTTGGAGCGGTGATGCCGGCGGTGGAAGGCGCGGAACAGGCGCGGCCGGTGGATCAGGCGGTGGATCCAGTAGAAGTAGGCGTCATGGGCGACGATGGTGAGGACGAGGGAGACGACCGTCCAGATGAGGGTCGGGGTCTCGCGGAAGGCCTCGCCCCACAGCAGGCCGGCCTTGGCCAGGCCGACGGTGACCAGGGCGACGGTGGAGAAGACGGCCACCGATCGGATCGAGCAGAGCAGCTCGACCACATGCTGCAGGGCCGGCGGACGGTTGGGGCGGATCTTCCAGGTCTTCAGGACCGGGGCGAGGAGGACGCAGACGACCAGCCAGGCCAGGGGCGCGGCGATGATGTAGCGGGTCAGGTCGCCCTGGAAGCCGGCCAGCCAGGCGCGGCCGACGGAGAGCAGGGTTTCGGGGAGGGACATGGGAGGGGTCTCGCGGTGAAGTTGGCGGGACCTTGGGGCGGGGGTGGTGTGGGCGCTGCCTTGGGGAGGAAGGGGGGTCGCCGGTTTTGGAATCGGCGAGGGTTTTTCAGGTTCGGCTATCCCCCATTCCGATCACCCCGACGAAAGTCGGGGCCCAGTGTCCGCACTGCCTGACCGGTGGCGCTGATCAGCGCTCGATCTTTTTCTACCTGCCAGCTGGGCCCCGACTTTCGTCGGGGTGATCGGAAGAAAGAAGAGCCTGCGTACGCCATTCGCTCGGCGTCTGGCCGGTCGCTTCCTTGAAGGCGCGGTTGAAGGGGCCGAGGCTGGCGTAGCCGAGGTCGAAGGCCAGGGCCGAGATGGAGGCGCGGGCGTTGGCCGGGTCGGCAAGCGCGGCGCGGGCGGCGGCGATGCGGTGGACGCCGATGAAGTCGGCGAAGTTGCGGTGGCCGAGGCCGCCGTTGATCAGCCGGCGCAGGCGGTGCTCGGGCACGCCGACCTCGCCGGCCAGCTGGCCGATGGTCAGCCCCTCGCGGCGCCAGGCGCCGGCGTCCATCAGGGCCTGCAGCCGGGCCAGGGCCGGGCGGTCCTGGGGATCGACGGCGTCGGGGTCGGCGGCGGGCCGGGCGGCGACGAAGAGTTCGGGCCGGGCCTGCAGGAAGGCGCCGGCGGTCAACAGGCTGACCAGGGCCAGGCTGGCGGCCTGCAGGGGCGAAAGCCAGTCCTGGCCCCGGCCGAGGTCCCAGGCGATCTCGAAAATCGAGAGGATCATGGCGTAGACGCCGATGATCAGGATGACCGGGGTTCGCAGGGCCCGCCGGGCTTCGACCAGGTCGCCCTCGCGGCGGCGCCAGATGACGCTGACGATATGGAGGATGAGCGCCATCTCGAGGATGTTGTGGACCACCCAGACGCCGCGATTGACGGGATCGGGCAACACCCAGCCGACGACGCCGACGAGGGTCATCACCGCCGCCGGAATCCAGCGATCGAGGGTGAACCGGCTGTCCTCGAACAGGGCCATGGCGAACATCCAGAAATAGGCCGTGCCGCCGAGCGACAGCAGCCAGATCGGCACGATGATCGGCATGACGGCGCGGGTCTCCGGCCCGCCCGAATGCAGGGTGAAGGCGGCGGCGGCGAGCGCGAACAGGGCCCCGGTCCAGCGCGCCGGGATCAGCGGCCGGCCGCGGATGAGCGCCAGGGCCGTGCACAGCATGGCCCCGACGGCGATGCCGCGCAGCAGGACTTCCAAGGTCTGCAGGGTGTTCATGGCCTCTCCCGTAGGGGAGTATATGGGCGAGGCGGTAGTGGCGCGAGCGTCCCGCATCTGATCTGACGCCCGCCGGGTCGCGGCAGGAGCGCTTTGGTCAGATACCGACGGCGGATGGAAGCACGGGATAGGGGTCGTAGGCGCGACGCCGGACAGAGGTCATGGCCCTCGGGACCCCGGGAACGCGGGTCCAGCCGTCGGGGGTCGTGGCCGGTGATGCTCACCATAGGGGGCCTCCTGGTCCGGGGACCGGGATTGCATGCCAATGACCAGGCGTCCGAAGCCCTCCACGGCGCACTGTCACAACGTTTCGAGGCTGGCCGGAACGATTGCGTAGCGCGACTTCGTCGCGCCTACGCGGCGGCTCAAGGGTTGAGTACAGCGTTGATCATGCCACGGAAGGTCTTCCGCTTGAGAATCCTCGCCCGGACCTCATCCTCCGGCGCGCGCGTGAATCCTCGGCGTTGGCCCTCCAACAAAGAAAGAATAAATTCTCTAAACTCTAATTCAGTTACTTTGTCCTCCTGAACAGAAAGAAAGCGGAATTTCATAGAAATATTTAGCAACACAATCCCTATCAAAAATACCGCTGCCTGCGACAACAGGGACTGCCCTCGATAGTGCTTGGTGTGGATACCCGCCAAGCGGGGACGCGTTGCGGTCCACCGCCGTCCTCGCGCGTCGATAACAATCGCTTCGGTCATGCCGCCAAACAAGAAACTCCACGTCGATATGGAAACAAAATCTACCCGTTCGATCTCCGGATCGAATACCCACGGCAAGAGCCGACCAGACCGCTTGCGCCTGAAGATGATGGCGGGCTCGGCTATTGCATAGTCTACCGGCTGCACCTGCAATCCCTGTCAAAAGCGTCCACAGCAACACCGCCTATAGGCGCCCCTACGGCGGTCCTCGCCCAGCCTGGCGAACTCACCACCCTTCTAACTATTGGATGCTGAATTCGATTCACCGCCGAAGTTGTCGGGCCCAAGGTCCAGGCTCGTTACTCGCATCCACAATCCCCATCAGCCATGCTCTTCCCGATCGATGCGCCTTGCCAAGCGGGTCCGCCCGGGCTTCGCCGCCGCCTCGACCGTCAGCGCCTCGCCCCACAATGGCAGGGGCGAGGGTGAAAATTCCATCCGGTGCAGACGCCCCTCATAGGCGATCAGCGAGGCCTTGACTGGTTTGCAGCCTGGCGCCCTCAGGCGACAGGCCACGAGGATGTTGTCCTCCAAGCCGGCGATCTGCTCAAATCCGGCGGGATTGGTTCCCCGGCGAGGTGGCAGCAGAACCATTCGACCGCTGTTGGAGCGGGCATGGCGCTTAACGTTCGCGAGGTCGGCCAACAGTCGCAGACGGTTCTCCTCGTCCAGGTTGGCCTTGGCGAAGTCAATCAATGCCGCTTCGTAGTCCCGAAAAGGAAGACGAACGCAAAGCCAGTCCTCGACGAAACAGGCCCAGGCGATGGCGTAGCGCGACTTCATCGCAGTTTCCGCAAGCTCAAGGCTTCACGACCGCATTTATCATGCCCCGCAACGTCTTGCGCTTCAGGATCCTCGCCCGGACATCCTCCTCTGGCGCACGCGTGAAGCCCGGGCTTTGATGATCCAGAATATCCGGACAAACCGCTGGAATTCCTCGGCGGTTATCCGGTCCTGCACCACCGACGCGAACCGCACCAAAAGCGACGGGTTCAAGAACAGAAGCGAGAACGCGAACAAGAAGATTCGCGTAGCCAGGCTTTGGTCTTGGGCATCTTTGGTTTGGAAGCCCACGATGCTGGGTTCCGCGCACGTCCAGCGTTGACCGGATGAGTCTATGATAATCGCTTCCGTCATACCGCCGAAGATAAGGTCCAGTGCGGGTTGAGACACCAACCCGGGACGCTCAATGTGCGGGTCAAAATTCCACGGCAGGAGCCGGCCGTTGCGTTTTCGCCGGAATATGACGGCGGGCTCGGAGACGGGTTGATCTATGGCCGGCATGAACAGTCTCGATCAGCTACATCGCCAATGGTCCCACCGCGTGGCCGAACGGTTCGATGGCGGCGTCCCAGACCTTTGCCTTGGCGGCGTTGGTCACCGATCAATCCGCTCGGCCAAGCGGGTCTTCCCAGGCTTCGCCATCGCACTACCTCAGGTATTTCCAAATATCTGAAAATTCCAAATCGCCGGGCGACAGCCAATATATCTCAAATCCTAGATCTTTCTGACTCCTTAAAAATGCCGTTGCTATATCGGCTAAAGCAAAAAACGCCTGCGCCTCGTCCACGCCTCCAGAACGTAGTGACTTATTGAAGAATCGACTCTTTACTAGAATGGATGATTCAAAATCTCCGTGATCGGTAAGCACCGGAGCGCCAAAGAACACTTCCAGAACGGATTCCTCGCCATCAATCGAGCGAATTACATTCATTCTTCGGACAAAAAAATAGCTGAACTCATCCGCCACGCGTCCATCCTTCATACAATGGCGTCGTTATAAACTGTGGTCCGCCTCGGGTAAGCCGCCGACCCGCTCGTCACGGGTGATCGCGCCGCCGGTGCGGTAGGTGAACCAGCGGGTGAAAGTCAAAGAGGCTGATTCAGCGTTGTCCCTCAAGGATCGTCTTCATCGACCTCGAATCCGGCCAAGCCCAGATACCGCACCAAAAGGTCACGGTCGGCGCCAGCTCGATCAGCCTCGTTGACCCAGTCTGTTTCTGGTTCACAGTCGGGCCTCCCCGCCGGAGCGGCGAGACGCGAACTCAGCGCAGCATCCAACTCCGCCGGCGGGCGACCAGCCTTCAACAGCGCTCGCATCAAGAAGCCGAACGTATCGTTGACTAGCTCTTTGCGTTGGACGGCCTTGCCGAAAGCGGTTTGCACCGGGGGGACGGCCCCATCTAGGTCGCCGATCCGGTCACAAGCCAGCGAAAGGTCCCGCCAAGCGGCAACGCTGTCAAACTCTTGGGCAAAGACCAACGCATACCGATGACCGACTTTCGGGAAGCCCGCGACAGAGAGGCCCGTGACAAGCGTCGAGCAAAGATCGGTCTTTTCTGCGAAATCGGCGGCGACTTCGATCAGCGGAAGCAATCGGTCAATGAGAGGCTCGGGGCTCAGTCCGCGGAGGGAATGAGCCAAACGCATGATCTGTATATCAAAGTCGGCCGAGCTCATTTGATCAGAATTTCCACTTCCTCTTTCTGGGTGGCGGCGGAGCTGTCCATCCGTCCTGATCTGTATCATTCCACCAATTCAGCCTAGGCGCTCCGCGCAGGCAAAGATCGTAGTTCTTACGCGCCCTATCCCGACATCCTATCAGCGCATCAGCAGAATAAGAGTATCGCGCGACACAGTGCTTAAGCTCATCTTCGAGGTCCTTTTCACATTCATCGTGAGGATAAGGCTGACTTTTCGATCTCGGCCCATCTGGGCATGGTCCAAGAGTGGTGTCCCCCGGACTGAAATCCAGCGACGCGACGCCGTAAACAACCGCACCGATGCGGGCAGCAGCAAAAACAGCGCCTACAGCGGGTACACCGCGCCGGACGACCCTTGCGGGCACAGTCAGGGGGCGCAACGGCCCGGTCGGACGAAGGCCTGCGAAATCTATGCGGCCCAAGGGTGACGACGACACATATCCATACAAATTCTCCCCCGCCTCGATGCCGAGCGGATCCGCCTGCGCATACCGTCCCAGCGTCGGGTCGTAGTCGCGCATCCAGTTCTGGAACAGGCCGCCGGTCTCCGCCTGCAGCCATTGCCCAGGCAGCCGAAGGTCGAGGGCCTCGCTGGCGGTTGCGAACATCACCGCCTGGCCGAACGGCTCGATAGCTGCGTCCCAGACCTTGGCCTTCGAGGCGTCGGTCACCGCCAGGGGCTCGCCGATCTGGCCGGTGTGGATGAAGAAGGTGACCGGAGAGCCGCCGCTGTAGTCGAACATCGCCAGCGGCGTGTCCTCGAGCCAGACATACTCCCGCAGCACATCGCCCGTGGCGGCGTCATGCTCGGCCAGGAGGTGGCCATCGGGGTCGAAGATGTAGTGGATGTGGACCGCGCCGGTCCCGTGGGCCTCGCGCCAGACGCGGCGGCCGAAGGCGTCGTAGCCGTATTCGCCGGCCAGGACGCTGTCCTTGCTGGCCGAGATCATCCGGCCCCGGGCGTTGTAAACATAGTCGTAGGTCGAGCCGCCGACCCGCTCGTCGCGGGTGATGGCTCCGCCGGTGCGGTAGGTGAGCCGGCGGGTGACGACGCTGGAGGCGTTCTCCAGCTCGCTGATCCGATTGGCGCCTGCGGGGATGGTGGAGTCCCAGGTGGTCGTGACGGCGCTGATCGTCCGCATCATCTGGCTGCGGTTGCCGGCGGCGTCGTAGGCGTAGGTGTCGTTCCCCCAGGCGCCATTGGCCAGATTGAGGCGACCGGAGTCGGTGTAGCCGTAAGTGGCCGCCCGTCCGGTGGCGGCATTGTCGACGACCGACGTCAACTCGCCGTTGGCGTTGCGGCCGTAGGTGAGGTCGAGAACGGCCGTCCCGTCAGTCACCTCCAAACCGCTCATCCAGTCGTTCAGGTCGTAGCCGTTGGTCAGCGACAGCCCGTTGCCGTAGGTCAGCCCGGCCAGCGGGCCGAAGGGCCGCCAGGTGACGGCGGAGGCCAGGGTTTCTACCGCCGAGGCCGGGGTCGCCTTGCTGGTGATCCCGGAAATCAGCCCGTCGCCGCCGCGCGCCAGGCTGACCGTCCGGCCGGATGGCAGGGTGAGGGAGACGACCTCGCCGTTTTCGTCATAGGCGTAGCCGACGGCGTAGGACTGTCCCTGGATGACCTTGGCATCGAGGGTCAGGCGGCCTTGAGCGTCATAGGTGAAGGCCGACGAACCGGGTTCGTCATCGACGGAGGTCAGCCGGCCGACCCCCTTGTTGCCGCCACTGGTGGAGTCGTAACCGTAGGTGACGTTCTCGCCGCTGGCGCCGGTGAAGCTGGCGCTCAGGCGGCGGTCGGCGTCGTCGTAGGTGAAGACGGTCTCGACGCCATCGCCATCGACGATTTTGGTGACGTTGTCACGGTTGTCGTACCAGTAGGTCAGGGTTCCGCGATCCGGGCTGGTCTCCTGGATGGTGCGGCCGAAGCCGTCGACCTTGCGCGAGGTGACGAGACCCCGGCCATCCTCGAAGGCGGTCAGGTCGTCCTGGCCGTTGAAGGTCTGCTCGTTGGTCTGGCTGTCGGGATTGGTGGTCGTGATCAGACGATTGAGGGGATCGAAGGACGAGCCGTAGATCTTGCCGCGAGCGTCAGTGATCTGGGTCAGGTTGCTCAGCTTGTCGTATGCGAAGGCCGTGGTCTGGGACCCGGCGCCGATGGACTGCAGCAGCCGGCCGAGTTCGTCATAGGCGAAGGTCGAGGATCGCGTGACCGTTGCGCCGGCATCCTTGACCTGAGCGGAGGTGGGCTGGCCCAGGCCATTGTTGACGAAGACCTGGGTCTGACCGCGATCGTTCTCGATACCGGTTAGCCGGCTGGCGTCGTCGTAGCTGTATTCCAGCCAGCCGCCGCCCGGCAGGGTCAGTTTGGCCACGTCGCCGACGGCGTTGTACTCGAGCGCATAGACCGACTGGTCGGCGCCAGGGTCAAGCGTTGCGGTCAGCAAGCGGCCGCGAGGGTCATAGGTCAGGACAGTCTCGACCCCATTGGAGTCTTCCACGGTCAAGGGTGCGCCGCGCCAGTCGACCGAGGTGATGGTGGTCGCCTGGCCCACTTCATTGGTGACCGACGCCAGGTAGCCGTCGGCATCATAGGCGTAGGTGATGGTGTCGCCGGTCCCGGCCAGAGGCCCGTCGATGGTGAGGAGCTGGCCCGTCGTGCTCCAGCCGTAGGTCCAGGTTCGGGTACGGCCATTGGTCGTGTAGGGCGTTGTGAAGGTGGTGGTATCGGTCTCGACCCTCGTCGCCAGGCGTCCCGCCGTGTCGTAGGTGAAGTCGGTGGTGCGGCCGGGCTGCACGATCTGGGTCGGCAGATTGAAGGTCGCGTGCCAGGCGATGGTGGTGGTTCGCGCCGAGGGGGTGCCGAAGGCTTCGATGACTTGCGTCGGAAGGCCGCGCGCGTTGCGGACGTAGGTGGTGACGCGGCCCTCCTCATCGGTCATGGAGGAGGTCAGCTTGTTGGCGCCGTACGCATAGGACCGCGTCGAGGCCGGGGTGTGGGCGCCGGCCTGGCCGGCCGCGCCGGTCCAGCGGCCCGAATAGCCGTAGGAGCTCTGGGCGAAGTTGTAGATCGTCTGTTTGCCCAGGGCGCTGGTGGCCGTGCGATTGAACGTGGTTCCGAGCGCGCCATAGGCGATCTGCGTGGAGAAGGCGCCGCCCGGAGCGGTGCTTTCAACCGCGCGGCCGTAGGCGTCGTAATCCACGGTCCAGCGACGGACGCCGTCGCGGTCGAGAACGCCGGTGACGAACGTGGGGACGACAGCGTCCTCGTAGAGGTATTCGGCGCCGTCGAGCAGCACCCCGGCCGACGTCTTCAGTTCGACCCTGGTCAGGCGGTCAGGTGAGATGGGCGCGGTGGCGCCGGCGACGTCGCTGTAGCTGTAGACCAGCCTGTATCCGCCGGGCAGCACGGCCTCGGAAATGGCCAGGGGGAAGGCGCCGCCAGACCAGGAGCCTGTGAGCCAGGTGAAACTGATCTCCTTGCCGTAGCTGTCCTCGATCTTCGTTAGCTGATTGGCTGTGCCATAGGTGAAGGTCCAGATCAGGCCGTCCCGGGTGGTGCGGCTGACCGGCCGGGCGATGTCGTACTTGCCGCTAATTGGATCGAGGAAGGTCTGCAGGACCCAGACGGTGTCCTCCGCGTCGGTCAGCTTCCAGGTCGACTGGGCGTTGGCCAGATTGTCGAGAACACCGGGCCAGGAGCCGACAAACTCAAGCCGATAGTCCGTCTGAGGCGTCGGATTGGGGGCGTCCATGTAGACGGACATCGCGCCGCTGGTTTCACGTTTAAAGGCCATGCCGCGACCGTCTGGCGTGGCCACCGCGATCCGTCGCGCCGACACCCACTCGGTGGATATCTGCAGTTCGAACTGGAAATCGAACTGCCAGTTTGCCAAGCCAATCGGCGTCCTCCTGAAGGCGTCGCGAAGTCACCGTAGCGTTTCGAGGCGTAGACCCGGTTCAGGAAGAGATGCCCCGCCGCATCTTCGAAATCGATCGTCCGGAACTGCTTGGCGCCAGTGATGATATCCACCGGCCGGGCCGTCATCGCCGTGGGCGAACCACCGCCGTTGGCGGGACAGGGGCCGAAGCAGGCGAACGGATCGTTGCGGCACTGACCGTCGGGCGTCCGGATATAGCCGGCGTGGCATTGCAGATCGACGGTGCTCGGCGCGCTGTCGCCAAAGGCCGGCGTCCAGATGCACTGCTTGATATGGTTGTAGGTGGCGGTGTCGCGAACGCCGCCGTAGGCGCTGATCGGCGCATAGAGCGCCTTCTGCCGCCGACAGGCTTCGTCAGGCGTCGCAAAGTACTCGAACGTGCCAGGCCCGACGACAGTCGCCCAGCCCTTCGTGCCCGTGGGGGCGGTCCAGGCCGCGAGCGCCGACGAGGGCGTCAACAGGGAGATGCAGAGAAGGGTAGAGACAAACAACAGGCCGCTGAACCAGGCCGTCCAGCGCGCCGGCCGATATCCAAGCATGGCAGTCCTCATGCGTTGCCTTGCCCCAATATGGGGCATCGACGGCCGGAAATTAAACTGACAATTGTGTTATTTCTCCTTCCCCTTGAAATTGACTTTCGCAGAGGGCCCCGATGGGCCGAGCTGTCTCCAGCGCTGCGAGCTTGACCGCCGCCGCCAGCCCGGCAAGGTGGGCGCACGGAGGCGTTGCGTGCAGATCATCGAGACGGTGAAGAGCTTCCTGGCGGCGCAACCGCCGGTCCTGCTGTGGGGACTGGGCGGGGTCGTGGCGCTGCTGACCGTGGCGGCGGCGATCAGCGCCGTGTTGCCGCTAGTCAACAAGACCAAGGACTACACCGAGCTGCGCCAGCGGATCACCAGCTGGTGGGTGATGGTGGCGCTGCTGGCCGCCGCGCTGCTGGCCGGGTGGCAGGCGACGACGCTATTGTTCGTCGTCATCAGCTTCATCGCCCTGCGCGAGTTCCTGTCGATCGCGCGGACGCGGCGGGAGGACCGGCTGATCATCCTGGCGGCCTATCTGGCCATCCCGGTGTCCTACGCCTTCATCGCCCTCGACCTCTACATGATCTTCCTGGTCATCGTGCCGGTCTACGCCTTCCTGCTGACGCCGTTCCTGATGGCGGCGCTGGGCCAGACCAAGGGGTATCTCAGCCGCGTGGCGATGTTCCACTGGGGGATGATGACCTGCGTCTACAACATCGGCTACGCCGCCTTCCTGATGCGGGTGCCGGATGACCAGGCGCCGGCCGGGGCGGCGGGGCTGGTGCTGATGCTGCTGGTGGCCACCGAGTTCAACGACGTGGCGCAGTACGTCTGGGGGAAGACCCTGGGCAAGCACAAGATCGTGCCGACGGTCAGCCCCAACAAGACCTGGGAAGGCTTCATCGGCGGCTGGGTGAGCACGGCGCTGCTGATCTGGTTCGCCGGGCCCTACCTGACGCCGCTGAGCGGGGTGGGGCTGTTCACGGTGGCGGTGACCCTGCCGCTGGCCGGGTTCGCCGGCGATGTGACGATGAGCGCGATCAAGCGCGACATCGGCATCAAGGACACCAGCCACCTGATCCCGGGGCACGGCGGCCTGCTGGACCGGATCGACAGCCTGACCTTCACCGCGCCGCTGTATTTCCACCTGCTGGCCTTCTTCGCCGTGGCCAAGTTCTGATGCTGCGGTGGTTGCGCCTGGCCCTGATCGTGGCGGTCGCCCGGCCGGTGGCGCAGTTCTTCGCCGGGACCGACGTGATCGGCCGCGAGCGGCTGCCGGTGACCGGGCCGGCGATCATCGCCGCCAACCACAACAGCCATGTCGACACCCTGTTGATGCTGACCATCTTCAAGGCGCGGGCGGTGCATCTGGTGCGGCCGGCGGCGGCGTCGGACTACTTCCTGAAGGACCCGGTGATCGGCTGGTTCTCGCGCAACCTGATCGGCATCGTGCCGGTGGCAAGGCGCAAGGCGGGGGCCAGAAACGAAAATGGGGGCGAGGACGTGCTGGCGCCGGCCCGGCAGGCGCTGAGCGAAGGGGCCATCGTGGTGGTGTTTCCGGAGGGGACGCGGGGCGATGCAAGCGACACCATGGCGCAGCTGAAGAACGGGGTGGCGCGGCTGGCCGAGGCGTTTCCGCAGGCGCCGGTGATCCCGGTGTGGATCCAGGGGGCCGGGCGGGTGCTGCCCAAGGGCCAGTATATCCCGGTGCCGATGACCTGCTGCGTGCTGGTCGGCGAGGCGATCCACTGGGAGGGCCGGCGGACGGCGTTCATGGACAGTCTGCGCGAGGGGCTGCTGGCCCTGAAGGCGCAGGCGCCGCCGTTGCGGTGGAGCGAGGACGACGAGCCAGAACCTCCGTCAGAAGGATGATGATCGCAGCCGTCCCGACGGCGGCGGATAGCACCTGAATGTTACTCGCCATCTCGCCAGCGCTGCCGGCTGGGCCGCTCGTCGATTGATCGCCCATCAGATCGGCGACGGTGTTGTAGGCGGCGTGCAGACCGATCCCCAGCTCCAGACCGCCGGTGCGGATCGCTGCCCAGGCCAGAGCCAGTCCTATCATCATGTAGCTCGCGAGCCCAACCAGGGAGCCATCACGATGGATGGCGCAGAACAGCAGGCTGGCGAGCAACACTGCAAGCCACCGAAGCCGAAGGATCGTCTGGAAGCCCCGCTGGAGAAGGCCACGGAAGACCACTTCCTCGGCGGCCGCCCACATCAGGTTGGTGACCACCCAACCGACCGCACCGATCAAGGCCAGGACCGCGCCGCGTCGCCGCCAGCCGGTCTCGGGGTTAAAGCCGTCGGCTGACAGCAGACCTTCGAGAAGGTTGGCCGCGCCGAATGCCACGAGGCCCAGCACAAGGCCTATCAGCAGAAGGGTCCATCGCGGCGGCGCCGTCGCCCTGAACCAGCTGAGCCAAGGCGTGCCGCAGACTCGCCGGGCGGCCAGCAGGCCAGCAGCGGCGACACCGAGCGCGAATCCCAAGCTGGGCAGATCGTACATGAGCGGGCCGAGCCCGACCTCGACCCTGTTCGGTCCAGAGAGCTGGCCAACGAAAATGGCGATCGGCGATCCCCAGGCGTGACCGGCTGCGATCAGCCCCGTTGTCGCCGCGGCGGCGCCGAGCAGGAAGCCCAGCGGCGCGATCAACAGGGCCGCCGCAAGCCAGACGACGAGACCAACGCTCAACTTTTGGAATGATGCCATCGCCGCCCCAACTGTGGCGATTGTTAATCGCTCGCTGGACCTCGACAAGGCCCCACTTGTTGCCGAGAGGGTCAATTGCGGGCAGTTGAAGGCCATGCGCATCGTCTCCGGCCAGTTCAAGGGCCGCCCCATCGTCACCCCGCCCGGCCAGACCACCCGGCCGACGTCCGACCGCGCCCGGCAGGCGGTGTTCAACATCCTGGAGCATGCGGCCTGGGCGCCGGAGCTCAACGGCGCGCGGGTGCTGGACCTGTTTGCCGGCAGCGGGGCGCTGGGGCTGGAGGCGATCTCGCGGGGGGCGGCCTTCTGCCTGTTCGTCGAGACCGACGATGCTGCGCGGGGGGCGATCCGGGAGAATATCGAGGCGTTCGGGCTGTTCGGGAGCACCCGCATCCATCGGCGGGACGCGACGGACCTGGGCCCCCGGCCGGGCAGCGCCGGGCCGCCGTTCGACCTGGCGGTGCTGGATCCGCCCTATCACAAGGGGCTGGCCGAGAAGGCGATGGCGCAGCTGGTCGAATTCGGCTGGCTGAAGCCCGAGGCGGTGGTGATGGTCGAGCGGGGGTCGGACGAGAACGCCTTTGCGCCGGCCGGGTTCGAGGTGCTGGATGCGCGGGACTATGGCGCGGCGCGGGTGCATTTTCTGCGGTTTGCGTAGGAAGCGGGGACACGTACGATTTCCTGCGGAAATCGAACATGTCCCCCTGTTGACCCTCACGGGACGTGAGAGCGCACAGCGGTCTCGTGACGAGGAGCGAGAGGGTTGTGAGCAGGCCATACACGGTGGCGGAGGTGGCGCGGCTGTCGGGCGTTTCGGTCCGGACGCTGCATCACTACGACGCCATCGGGCTTCTGAAGCCGGCCAGCATCGGCGCCAACGGATACCGGCTGTACGGGCGGGAGGAGCTGCTGCGGCTGCAGCAGATCCTGTTTCACCGCGAGCTGAAGTTTCCGCTGGAGGCGATCAAGGCGGTGCTGGAGGCGCCGGGGTTCGACCGGCTGGCGGCGTTGAAACGGCAGCGGACGGCGCTGGCCGAGGAGGAGGCGCGGTATCGGAACCTGCTCAGGACCCTGGATGCGACCCTCGCCGATCTGGAAGGAGAGACGAGCGTGAATGAGAACGAACTGTTCGGCGGGTTTTCGCCGGAGACGCAGGCCGGGCATGAGGCCTGGCTGGTGGAGCGCTACGGCGAGGACGCCAGGGCCAAGATCGACGGATCGAAGGCGAAGCGGAAGGCCTGGGGCAAGGGCGACTATGAGGCGCTCAAGGCCGAGGGTGAGGCGATCGAACAGGCGATGGGGAAGGCCCTGGTCGACGGGTTGCCGATCGACAGCGGGGCGGTGCGGGCGTTGATGGGGCGGCACCATGCCTGGGTGGCGAGGAGCTGGCCGCAGCCGCCGACGGCGGAGGCGTTTGCCGGCCTGGGGGCCATGTACCTGGAGCATGCGGAATTCACCGCCCGCTATGAGGGCATAGCGCCGGGGCTGGCCGAGTACATGGCCGAGGCGATGCGGAGTTTCGCGGAGGCCGAACTGTAGGGGACGTGTTCGACGCGCGAGCGGCGTACATGTCCCCGGCTTGCGCGGGCGGTTGGACCGGGCGCGCTTCAACCGGTTGCGCTGACCGGGGACAGGTAGGCCGCCTGAGGGCGGCCAACCTGTCCCCCTCTACCAGGCCTTGGCCGTGACCCGGTTGTTGAGCTGGGCCCGCAGGTGGGTCAGGCCCTGCCGCGTGATGCGGTAGGGGCCGCCGCCGGTGCTGGCGATCAGCTTCTTGCCCTTGAGGCTCTTGAAGAGCGACAGGGTGCAGTCGGTCAGCAGCCAGCCCTCGCGGGACCAGCATTCGACGTCGACGATCTTTTCGTCCTCGCGCACGAGGTCGATCCGGCCGCCTTGGGCCAGGGCATGCAGCACGCGTTGCTGCGTCTTGGAGATGTTCACTGGGAATTCCGATGTCGTGAGGCATGACGAGCCGCGCCCTCGCGTTCAGCGGGGCGGGCGGTTCAGCGGGCTCGTGCGACGACCGGCGTGGTTATCCGGTCGCCTTAGGCCCAGGCCTCGACGGCAAGGGGTGACATAGGGCGTACCTCAGTTGACGGCTCTGGTTAGCGCGGAGAACGGCGGTTCGCCAAGACGGCGGATGGCGATCTCAGGCCTTGGGTGGCGCGAAGGACACAACCACCGGGTGGGCGGAATGGCTGAAGTTCGGGCGCGTTCCTCCCTCCCCTTTATGGAGAGGGAGCGCGCGCAACCGGCGCCGCCTTACGCTAGCGTCTGCCGAAGAGCCGCTCGATGTCGGCCAGGCGCAGTTCGACGTAGGTCGGGCGGCCGTGGTTGCATTGGCCGCTGTGGGGGGTGGCTTCCATTTCGCGGAGCAGGGCGTTCATCTCGGCGCCGTTGAGGCGGCGCCCCGCACGGACCGAGCCGTGGCAGGCCATGGTCGAGCAGACCTCTTCGAGCCGTTCCTTGAGGGCGAGAGCCTGGCCGTTCTCGGCCAGGTCGTCGGCGATGTCGCGGATCAGGCCGGCGGCGTTGGTTTCGCCCAGCAGGGCCGGGGTCTCGCGGACCAGGACGGCGCCGGGGCCGAAGGGCTCGATGACCAGGCCCAGAGCCGCCAGTTCGTCGGCGCGGGCGCAGACCCTTTCGGCCTCCGACGGGTCGAGATCGACGACCTCTGGCAAGAGCAGGGTCTGGCGGGCGACGCCGCCGGCCTCCATCTCCTTCTTCATCCGCTCGTAGACGAGGCGTTCGTGGGCGGCGTGCTGGTCGACGATGACCATGCCGTCACGGGTCTGGGCGACGATGTAGGTCTCATGCACCTGGGCCCGGGCGGCGCCGAGCGGAAAGTCGACGGGGTCGATGATGCCCGGTTGAGGGGCGGCGGGACGCTCCATCAGGTCCATGTCGAAGCCGGCCATGGCCTCGGCCATGCCGCCCGGCTCGACACGGGCGGAAACGTCGTTGAGGCCCGGCAGGTCGCCGGTCCGGGCCGGCTGCCAACCGCCCTGCTGCCAGGCGGAGAAGCCGGTGGCGGGCGGCGACGGGCGGTAGCCGCCATAGCCGCCTCCCCCGCCCGGACGAAAGCCGGCCAGGGCGGCGCCGGCGACAGTGGTGCTGGCCCGGTGGCCGGCCCCGGTCAGGGCGTGGCGCAGGGCGCCGATGATCAGGCCGCGCACCAGGGCCGGGTCGCGGAAGCGGACCTCGGCCTTGGCGGGGTGGACGTTGACATCGACCAGGGTCGGTTCGAGCTCGAGATAGAGGGCGGCGGCCGGGTGGCGGTCGCGGGCCAGGTAGTCGGCGTAGGCGGCGCGCAACGCCCCTTGAAGGAGGCGGTCGCGCACGGGGCGGCCATTGACGAACAGGTACTGGTGGGCGGCGTTGCCGCGGTTGTAGGTCGGCAGGCCGGCAAAACCGCTGAGCCGAACCCCTTCCCGCTCCTGGTCGATCTCCAGGGCGTTCTCCTGGAACTCGCGGCCGAGCACGGCGGCGAGGCGGGCCAGGCGTCCTTCGGGGCCCGGCGGTTCGGCGGGCAGACGCAGGACGCGGCGGCCGTCGAGGTCGAGGCTGAAGGCGGTGGCCTCATGCGCCATGGCCTGGCGCTTCACCTCCTCGGTGATGGCCATCTGTTCGGCCCGCTCGGACTTCATGAACTTCAGGCGGGCGGGGGTGGCGTAGAAAAGGTCGCGGACCTCGACCCGGGCGCCGTGCGGTCCGGCGAAGGCCGACGGGCCGGGCGCGCCCGTGGCGCCGCCCTCGACGAGGATGGCGTAGGCGTCGCTGCTGCCCCGGGGGCGGCTGGAGATGGTCAGGCGCGCGACCGAGCCGATCGACGGCAGGGCCTCGCCGCGAAAGCCCATGGTCGAGATGTTCAGAAGGTCCCAGCTGCCGTCGGCCTGGGGGCTGAGCTTGGAGGTGGCGTGGCGTTCGACGGCCAGGGTGAGGTCGTCCGGGCCCATGCCCGAGCCGTCGTCGGCGATGAGGATGCGGGAGAGGCCGCCGCCGTCGGCCTCGATGGCGATCTTCAGGGCGCCGGCGTCGAGGGCGTTTTCGACCAGTTCCTTGACCGCGCTGGCCGGCCGTTCGACCACCTCGCCGGCGGCGATGCGGTTGACGGTTTCGGGTGGAAGGCGGCGAATGGGCATCAGAGTACAACCCTAGCCGATTCCGGTGGTCATGACCGCAGCGATCAACAGACGTCTCCTGACGACGGCCCTGGCCGCGATGATGGCCATATGGCCCTTCGCGCCGCTGACCGCCACGGCCCAGCCTGCAGACGACCCCGAGGGGACGCTGGTCGAGGAACTGGTCATTTCGTCCAACCTCGGCGGGCCGGCCTTCTGGAAGGTGTCGGACGGCGACACCACCATCTACGTTCTGGGCGTGCCCGGGTCCTTGCCCAAGGGGACCAAATGGGATGAGCGGCGGCTGGCGATGCGGCTGGACGGCGCCAAGGCGCTGATCCTGCCGCCGAAGATCAAGGCCCGGCCGGTGGTGATGACCACCTTCTTCCTGACAAATCAGAAGAAGTTCCAGGGCGGGACGCCGGTGCAGGGCGAGCTGGCGGCGCGGATGGAGCGGGCCCGGGCCGGCCTGAAGGTCAAGCCGGAGCGGCTGGCCAAATGGAAGCCCGGGGTGCAGGGCGCCCTGCTGACCGGCGAGATGCAGAAGCCGCTGAAGCTGGATGGCGATCAGCCGGAGGGGCGAATCCTGGTCCTGGCCCGCAAGGCCAGGGTCAAACAGGTGAGGGCCGGGGCGGCGATCGATCCGATGCCGGCGGTGCGGTCGATGCTGACCCTCGACGACGCCACCCATCGCATCTGCCTGGAGGACGGGCTGGACGAGGTCGAGGCCGGGCGCGGACGCATCCGCGAGGCGGCGGCCGGCTGGGCGCGGGGCGATGTGAAGGCGGCGCTGCGGGCCGAGCGGGGGTTCGATCGCTGCCTGGCGCGGTTGCCGGCCCTGGCGACCCTGAGCCGCAGGGCGATGGGGGATACCTCCGGCGCCATCGCCCGGCAGATGGGCGTGCCCGGCAAGGCGGTGGCGGTGGTCGAACTGCGTCAGCTGCTGGCGCGCGGCGGGGTGCTGGACCAGTTGCGGGCCCGGGGGTTCCGGATCGATACGCCGGCCAGTGCGGGGTAGGGTCCCATACTCCCGCCATCGTCATCCTCGGGCTTGTCCCGAGGACCCATGGGTCAGCGTCGACAAGCCAATGACGGGCGCCGCGCCGGCGGCGACAGACTACCGACCGTTCGTGCGGCGGACGAATGGGTCCTCGGAACAAGTCCGAGGATGACGGTGGAGGATGGATTGGTGAGCGCCGTGAGCCCTACAGCCCCGGCAGCTTCACCCAGCCGCTCTTTTCGCGCTTGATGACGACCGACTTGCCGCCGGTGAGGGTCTTGATCCGCTCTTCCTCGGCGGCGGCGTCGACGACCGGGGCGGTCGAGGGGTCGGCCGAGGCGGTCGGGGCCTTGTCCTTCTTCCAGAACATCACCGTGTCGGCGAAGCTCTTTTCCTTGTGGGCGACATCGCCGAACTCGTCGTCGACGACGTAGCGGACCAGCGGATCGGCGTTATTGGCGCCGGCCTTGGCGACCAGGACCTTTTCACCGTCCGAACGCTCGGTCGCCTGGGCGCGGGCCAGGGCCGAGGCGCGGGAGGCGCTGTCGGGCTCGAGCTCGGCCGGGCGGGGCTCGCCGGGGGCCGGCGGACGCAGGGCGTAGTCCGGCGGCACCACCAGCGGGGCCTTGGTGACGACCTTGAATTCGTCCGGGGTGATCTTGGCCATACCCAGCGCCTTGGAGGCGGACTGGCAACCGGCGAGGCCGGCGCTGGCCACCAGGGCGGTGATGACGATCGCGCGGTTCAGCTTCATAGCCAAAGAGAAACTCCAGTGGCCCCCCGGCCAAAATTCAGTGTGGATCAGATACGCCAGAACGATGCGGGCGCCAACCGGGTCAGTTAGGCGCGCTTCGCCTTACGGTCGGCGAGGAATGTGTCGATCAGAAGGAGGACAACCCCGATGGAGATTGCACTGTCTGCAATGTTGAACACCCAGGGGAAGCCCAGGCCGTGGAAATCGAGGAAATCGGCGACCGCCCCGAAGCGGATCCGGTCGATCATGTTGCCGACCGCGCCGCCCATGATCAGGCCGAAAGCCCAGCCGAGCAGCGGCCGCGATACCTTGCGGGCCCAGACCGCGATGGTGATGGCCACGCCCAGGGAAAACAGCGTCAGGGCCCAGCGAATCCACTCCTGATCGGCCCGGAACAGGCCGAAGGAGACGCCCCGGTTCCAGACCATGGTCAGGGAGAAGGGGCCGAACACAGGTGACGACTGGCCCTCGGCGAAGCCCTGGGCCAGGAACCACATCTTGCTGATCTGGTCGCCGAGCAGCACGGCCAGGGCCAGGCTGTAGGCGGTGGGACCCTGACCCCCGGCCGACTTTTCGGCGGCCGGGACAGGGGGCGGGGCGATCTGAGGATCGGCCGGCGTTTCCGGGGTCTCGAGACTCAACGCTGAGCGCTCCTTAGGTTCCGCCTACCGATATCAGGCCGAATGCGCCTTGTCCCAGGCGGCGACGGCGTCTTCGCAACGCAGGCACAGCTGGGTGGACGGCTTGACCTCGGTGAGGATGCGCCAGCAGCGGGCGCACTTCTCACCTTCGGCCAGGGCGGGATCGACGCTGACGCCCTCGCCGCCTTCCTTGAAGCGGGCCGAACTGGTGCGGAAGATCTCCGCGGGGTCGAGGCCGTCGAAGGCCGACCGCAGGGCCGGATCGCCGACGGAGACCACCGGGGCGGCCTCCAGCGAGGAGCCGATGCGCTTTTCACGGCGCTCGACTTCCAGGGCGGCGGTGACGGCCGAGGTGACCTCGCCGATCCGGGCCCAGCGGGCGGCGTCGTCATCGCTGCGCCAGTCGGCCGGGGTGTCCGGGATGACGCGGAAGGCGTTGGGACGGGCCTCCGGGAAGCGGCTGGCCCAGGCCTCGTGCATGGTGAAGGGGGCGATGGGGTTCAGCCAGGCGGTCAGCCGCTCGAACACCGCGTCCAGCACCGTGCGATAGGCGCGGCGGTTCAGGGCGTCCGGGCGGTCGCAGTAGAGGCTGTCGCGGCGGATGTCGAAGAACAGGCTGGACAGGTCGCCCTGGCAGAAGTCGAGCACCGGGCGCAGGACGTCGGCGTATTGATAGGCGCCGTAGGCCTCGCGCACCTGGCCGTCGAGGTCCCAAAGGCGGTGCAGGATGTAGCGTTCCAGCGACGGCAGCTCTTCGTAAGGCACGCGTTCGGCCTCGTCGAAGTCGGCCAGGGCGCCCAGCATGTAGCGCAGGGTGTTGCGCAGCTTGCGATAGGCGTCGGAGACCCCGGCAAGGATGGTCTTGCCGATCCGCTGGTCCTCGGCGTAGTCGGTCAGAGCCGTCCACAGGCGCAGGATCTCGGCGCCGTATTCCTTGATGATGTCGGCCGGGGCGGTGACGTTGCCCAGCGACTTGGACTGTTTGCGGCCCTGTTCGTCGAGGGTGAAGCCGTGGGTGACCACCGCCTTGTAGGGGGCGACGCCGCGGGTGCCGCAGGCCTCCAGCAGGGAGGACTGGAACCAGCCGCGATGCTGGTCGGAGCCTTCCGAATAGAGGTCGGCCGGCCAGTGGGTGTTGTTGCGGCCTTCCAGGGTGAAGGCGTGGGTCGAGCCGGAGTCGAACCAGACGTCGAGGATGTCCTCGACCTTCTCGAACTTCGCCGGGTCGTGGTCGCCGAGGAAGTCACTGGCCGGGCGCTGGTACCAGGCGTCGGCTCCCTCGGCGGCGATCAGGTCGGTGATGCGCTGGTTGACGGCCGGATCGACCAGGGGCTGGGCCGTCTCCTTGTCGACGAACATGGCCAGCGGCGTGCCCCAGGCGCGCTGGCGGCTGATCAGCCAGTCGGGCCGGGTCTCGACCATGCCCCGGATGCGGGTGCGGCCGCCCTCCGGATAGAAGGTGGTGGCGTCGATGGCGGCCAGGGCCTTGTCGCGCAGCGTCGGGCCGGCGCCCTCCCCGTCCATCCGCACGAACCATTGCGGCGTGTTGCGGAAGATGACCGGGGCCTTGGAGCGCCAGCTGTGCGGATAGCTGTGTTCGAGGCGGCCACGGGCCAGCAGCGTGCCGGCCTCGATCAGCTTGTCCATCACCGCCGGGTTGGCGGGACCGAACTTGCCGAGCTTCTTGCCCTCGGTCTCCAGCACCTTCAGGCCGGCGAACAGCGGGACGTGGGGGTAGTAGGCGCCGTCCGGATCGACGGTTTCGGGGATGTCCTTGTGGCCATGCTTGAGCCAGACCAGATAGTCCTCGGCCCCGTGGCCGGGGGCGGTGTGGACAAAGCCGGTGCCGGCGTCGTCGGTGACGTGGTCGCCGGCCAGCAGCGGCACGGCAAAGCCGAAGCCCTTGCGGTCGTCGGCGTCGGAGGCGAGGGCCGCCAGGGGGTGGGCGGTGGTCAGGCCGGCCGGATCGACGGCGTCGAGGCGGGTCCAGCTGGCGGCCTTGGCGGCCTTGAGAACCTCCTCGGCCAGCTTGTCGGCCAGCACCAGCCGGTCGCCGGGCTTCACCCAGGGCTCGAAGGCGAGGTCGGCCTCGAGGCTGTCGATGCGGTAGAGGCCGTAGTCGATGGCCGGGTTGAAGCTGATCGCCCGGTTGGCCGGGATGGTCCAGGGGGTGGTGGTCCAGATGACCACCGCCGCGTCGTCGAGGCCCTTGGTGACCGGGAACTTGACCCAGATGGTCGGGCTGACGTGGTCGGCGTACTCGATCTCGGCCTCGGCCAGGGAAGTGCGCTCGACCGGGCTCCACATCACCGGCTTGGAGCCGCGGTAGAGCTGGCCGCTGGCGGCGAACTTGTGGAACTCGGCGACGATGGTGGCTTCACTGGTGAAGTCCATGGTGGCGTAGCGGTTTTCCCAGTCGCCGAGCACGCCGAGGCGCTTGAACCCCTCCATCTGGACGCCGATCCAGTGGCCGGCGAATTCACGGCAGCGGCTGCGGAATTCGGCCGAAGGGACCTCGTCCTTGGCGCGTCCCTTGGCCTTGAATTCCTTTTCGATCTCCCATTCGATGGGCAGGCCGTGGCAGTCCCAGCCGGGCACGAAGTCGACGTCGAAGCCGAGCAGGAAGCGGCTGCGGACCACGAAGTCCTTCAGCGTCTTGTCCAGCGCATGGCCGATGTGGATGGCGCCGTTGGCGTAGGGCGGGCCATCGTGCAGCACGAACAGCGGGGCGCCGCTGGCCTGCCGGTCGGCGCGGATGGCGTTGTAGAGATCGGCCTCTTCCCAGCTTTTCAGGATCTCGGGCTCGAGCTTGGGCAGGCCCGCGCGCATCGGGAAGGGGGTGTCGGGAAGGAAGACGGTTTCGCGGTAGTCGCGGGGAGGTGTGGCGTCGTCGGCCATGGTCAAGGTCTCGGATTTATCTGATCGGACGGGCGAAGAAGATCCCGGCGCGCGCGACGGAGGCCGGCGGCGTCACGCCGGGCGGGTAATTCGCGAAGTCATCCGGACACGGGTCATGCCCCGGGCTCTAACAGAGGCGAGGATGAAGCGCCAGCCTCAGCCCCTGGCTTGCGCCTCGCCGACCAGTTTGGAGCCGATCCAGCTGGCGATGCCGATGATGATGGCGCCGAAGACGGCGGGCCAGAAGCCGCTGACTTCGAGCCCCGGCATCAGCAGCGCGACCAGCCCGAGCATGGCCGCGTTGATGACCAGCAGGAACAGTCCGAAGGTGATGAACACCACCGGGAAGGTCAGCACCACCAGGATCGGCCGCACGATGGCGTTGGCGATGCCGAGCAGGAAGGCGGCGATGACCAGGCTGGTCCAGCCGTGCACGGCGATGCCAGGCACGAAGGCCTGGGCGGCCCAGAAGCCTGCGACAGCGAACAGGAACTGGATCAGGAAGCGAGCCATCGACGCCCCCTACTTCGGCGCGGGCGCGGGGGCGCCGGCGGTAAAGCCGCTGGCCAGGATGCCGTCCCAGGGCAGGCGCTCGACCTTCAAGGTCGGCCCTTTCGGGTCCGGTGTCGCGTTGGCTTCGCCGGTGACGGCCGCGATGTCGATCGGCCGATCGGTGAGGATGGTGACCTCGCAGACGGCGATCAGGGTCTGGGCTCCGGTGCTCCAGACATTGTCCTTGGTCGGTCGGCGATCGGCGCGACCACAGATGCGTTGACCCACGTCCAACTGCAGCGCCTGGGCCGCGCCCTCGCCCTTGGTGACGGCCGCCGCCGTGGCGGTGGCGGTGCCGGTGGCGGTGATGCGGTAGCGGCCGGCGGTCATGGCCGGGATGGTGCAGATCGTCTTGGCCTGGCTGACGACCCGGCAGGCGGCGGCGCCGATCTCGGGTTGGGTGTAGCCGGCGAAGGCGCGGGGCGGACCCAGCGGAATCGGCGGCGGGGCCGGGGCCCTGGCGGCCGGCGGCGGGGCCGGTCTGGCGGCTGGAGGAACGGCCGGCTTGACGGGCGGCGTCTGGGCGGAGGGCGCGGCGACCATGAATAGGGTGGCCGCCAGGCCCAGGCTGAGGGTCTTGATCACGGGCTTACTCCTGATGCCGCATTAGGCGGCGTCGCGACGGTTGGTTTTGATGACCCCACGGCTCTCCATGGCGGCCTGGAGCGTATTGATCCTGTTGAAGAGATCAACGGCCTCGTCGATCGGGCGCTTTGGCCGGCGCCGCATTGCAGGCCGGAATGCAAACGGGCCGGTCTGATGACCGGCCCGTCCACAATGCCTTGATACGTTGGCGATGCGCCTACCAGCGCCAGCGGATGCCGAGCGAGCCTTCCGTCGACTGGTAGTCGTCCTGGAACTTCACACCGAGGTTCAGGAAGGCCGAGAAGCGGTCGTCGGCGCCGAACACGTTCACGGTGCCGCCGACTTCGCCGAAGCTGCCGGAGAAGTCGTCGCTGAGCGTGAAGTCCGGACCGGCCGAGTGGAAGGTCACGTCGTTCTCGCCCTCGAACTCGTTCCAGTAGCGGGCGACGACCGCCCACTTGGACGAGAAGGTCCCGTGGTCGGCGGTCAGGCCCAGGCGACCGCCGAGGCTGAGGCGCAGGCTGGTGACGTCGTCGAAGTCGACGTTCGCCCCCGGCACGTCCACCGCGTCGATCGACGAGGAGAGGTAGGACAGCGAGCCCAGCGGTTCGAAGAAGCCGTTGGCGCCGAGCGGCATCGACCAGCCGCCTTCGACCTGCAGGCCGAGGGTATCGACCGAACCGGAGAAGACGTTCGAGCCGGCCGGAGCCAGGGAGATCGCCTGATGGTCGTAGTCGAGGCTGTTGGCGTTGACGATGGCGTCGACGAACCAGGGACCGGCGACGTAGGAGCCGTACACCCCGAAGGTCATGCCCTCGAAGGAGGTCACGGTCGAGGAGTTGTCGAAGGTCACGTCGCTGTCGACATAGCCGATCTGGCCACCGACGACCCACGCCTTGCCCGAACCGCCGCCCATGAAGTCCAGGCCGCCGATCAGGCTGATGGTGTCCTGGGCGTAGGAGGTGTCGAACTTGTAGCTGACCCCGAACAGGTCGTAGCCCTGGATCCGGTCACGTTCGGCCGCGGCCCCGGTGATCTTCATCCACAGGCCCGCGCCGCTGTCGTCCAGCGACGGCAGCTGGCTGCGCAGGTCGGCCTGACGCTCGAACCAGGTCCCCGTGGTCGTCTGCCAGATGCTGGTCAGGGCGGCCCCGAAGGTCGTGAACTCGAAGGCCTCGCTGTCGGGCAGGCCGACCAGGACATGCTGTTTGTTGCCGTTGAGGGTCAGGTCGTAGAAGAACAGGCCTTTGTCGAGCACGCCGTCGGCCGAGTTGAGGTCGGCGCGCCAGAAGTCGGACGCGCTGTTCAGCGAGAAGTGGGTCGCGGCGGTCGAGCCGGCGCCGGAGACATCGACCAGAACGATACCGACAGGGTTGAAGGCCCCGAAGGCGTTGGCGCTGACGTCGTTGACCAGGATCGAGGTCGATCCGAGCGTGCTGCCGCCGGTGAGGCTGAGGCAGTCGGCGGCGGTCAGGACGGCGCAGCTGGTCTGGGTCGTCGGGCCGAGGTCGGCGTCCATCGACAGCAGGCTGGAGCCCGTGCCGTTGAAGGTGGCGCCCGACGCCAGGATGCGATCGTTGATCTGGCCGTCGGACACGGCCGCGAGGGTCGTGCCGCTGGAGCCGAAGACGATCCGGCCACTGTTGTTGAAGCTTTCCAGGTTGGTGATGGTCAGGGTGGAGGCGCCGAGCGTGGGCTCGCCGACGACCAACAGACCGGCCTGGGTGAAGGTGTCGGCGCCGGCTCCGAAGTCGAAGCTGGTGGCGACGCCGCCGGCGTTGGTGAAGATGGCGCCGGTGTTGTTCAGGACATCCGCGCCGCCCGAGAAGACCGAGGCGCCGGTGGTGTGCCAGCTGGTCACCGAGCTGTTGTTGAACACCACGTTGCCGGTCAGGCCGCTGAACAGCACGCGACCGTTGATGCGGCCGGCGTTGTTGATGATCACGCTGCCGCCGATGCCGCGGATGGCGTTGTCGTCATAGCCGGTGATGGTGTTGTCGGTCGAACGGACCGTGGTGGTGGCGCCGACGTTGAAGGTCGTCGTGCCGCCCGCCGCGTTGTTCAGATCCACAACCCAGCCGCCCGCGCCCGCGCCGGAGCCGACAATGGTCGAGCCCGTGCCGGTGTTGACGGTGACCGCGCCGCCGCCCGAACCGGTGCGGATGGCGCTGCCATTGACGTCCTGGATGGTGCGGCCGTTGGCGATCAGGACGCTGACCGCGCCCGTGCCGGTGGTGACGGCGTTGAGGGCCGAGGCCCCCGCGCCGGTGGCCGTGACGTTGGCGTTGACGTTCAGGATGCTGACGCCCGCGCCGCTGTTGACGGTCTGGATGCCGTCAGCGCCGCCAGAGACCGTGCCGCCGTTGGTGACCGTGACCGCGCCGCCCGCCGAGCTGGCGAAGATGCCGTCACCGGTGGCGTTGATCGTCGAGGCCGCCGTGGTGTCGATGGTGATGACACCCGCGCCGCTCGCGGTGGCGGTGATGCCCGCCCCGCCAGCCTGGATCGTGCCGACAGTGTCGATATCGATCGTGCCGGTGGTGCTGGTGGCGTCGATGCCGTCGCCGCTGGTGCTGACCAGGTCCCCGCCGGCGACCGTGAAGATCGTGGAGGTTCCGGTCGTCGCGCTGGTGCGGATGGCGTCGTCGACGGTGGCGGTCACCACGCCGGAGGTGCCGACGTTGATGGCCCCGGTGGTGTTGGTCGCCAGGATGCCGGTGCCGGCCGAGTTGACCGCGACATTGTTGGCCACCTGCGTCAGGCCGCCGACGCTGTTGGCCCACAGGCCGACCGAGCCAGCGCCGCCGGTGGCGTTGACGGAACCGCCGGTGGTGTAGACCTGGGCGCCGCCCGTGCTCTGGGAGTTGGCGCGGATGCCAACGCCGTCGGCCCAGATGGCCCCGCCCGTCGACTGGATGTTGATCGAAGCCCCGTTGAGGGCGATGCCGACGATGCCGAAATCGGTCACCCCGTCCGCCGACGTTCCGATCGCGCCGGTGTTGAAGATGGTAATGCCGCCGGACGCGGCGCCGTCGGCGGCGACGATGCCGGAAGCCGCCGAGCCGGTGATGGCGCCGGAGTTGTTGATCAGGATGCCGCCCGTGCCCGACTGAGTGGCGAAGATGCCGAAGCCGCCGCCGCCGCCGAGGTTGGCGTTGATCGTGCCGCTGTTGGTGACTTGGACGATTCCGGTGCTCGCGGCGTTGGTGTTGCCCGCCTGGATACCGTCGAACGAGACGTTGAGCGTGCCGGTGTTGCTGGCGAAGACCGTGCCGTCACCGCCGCTGTTGACGACGGTGATACCGGACGCGGCCAGGCTCGTGATGGCCCCGGTGTTGATCACCTGGACGCTGCCCGTGCCGGTCGATTCGGCGTTGATGCCGTTGGAAATCGAACCAATGAAGGCGCTGTTGTTGACCGAGACCAGACCGTCGGCCCCTTCGGCGCCGATGCCGACGCCGCTGGACAGGATCTGTCCGGTGTTGACGACGACGGCGTTGCCGGCGCCGCCCGTGCCGGCGAAGATGCCGGCCGCGTCCAGCGCGCCATTGTTGACGCTGATCGAGGTGGCCGACTGGACGAAGATGTTTCCACTGGTCGACTGGGCGCCGATGCCGGCCGAGCCCGGGAAGTTGCCCGCGCCATCGACGTTGTCGAGGCCGAGGATGTCGATCGTGCCCGTGCCGGTGAGGATGGTGACATCGCCGCCGACGCTGGAGCCGCCCACACCCACCGCGCCGTTGCCGGTCATGGCGATGTTCAGGCCGTCGCCGATGACGACTGCGACACTGCCGGCCGCGCCGGTCGCTTCGCCGAACACGCCCGAGGCGCCGTCGGCGTCGCCGCCCGCGCCATCGTCGATGGTGATCGACAGGCCGGTGCCGATGAGGATCTCGGTCGATTCGTCACCGACCGCATCATCCGCCGCCTGGCCGCTGGAGGCGTGGACGCCGGTGGCCGTGGCGTCGCCGTCGGTGTTGGTGACCACGATCACGGCGTTGTTGCCGACCGACACCGTGGCGTCGTTGGCCGCCGAGACGGTCGAGGTCCCGTAGTCGTCCGGGTCGATGGTGACGCCGGCCCCGATCAGGGTGGTGGCTTCGCCCAGCCCAGCGTTGACCGCCAGGACCCCAGTGGAGCCGGCGGTGATCGAGGAGCCGTCACCGATGGTGACGGTCACGTCATCAGCGTTGGCGGCGCCGCTGATTCCGGCGGAAACGCCGACCACCCCGGCGACCATCGTGCCCTGGAAGCCGACGTTGACGACGCCGCTGGCGCCCGAGTGGTTGGCGTTGATACCGGCGCCGTCCGTGAAGATGTTGTTGACCGAGGTAATGTTGATGTTGCCGGTCCCGGCCGTGATGAAGCCCAGGATGCCGGCGAAGGCGGTCGGGTCGCCCACCGTACCGATGTCGCCCGTGTAGTTGACGGTCAGGTCGCCGCCCTGGGTCAGGGCGCGGATGCCGAAGCCGTCGCTGGCGTCGATGGCGCTCGAGCCGCCGACGATGATCGCGCCGCCGCCGGTGGTCTGGACGTCGATGCCGTCGCCGCCGGTGGAGGTGATCGCGCCGCCGAGGGTGACGACCTGGGCCAGGCCCGCGCTGGTGCTGACGGTGATGGCGTCACCGGCCGTGCCGGTGACGGCGGCCGTGGCGCCGACGGTGACGGTCGAGGTCCCGGCGCCCGTGCTGGTCGAGGTGATGCCGACCGCGCCGGTGACGTTGGCGGTGGTGTCGACGGTGGTGGCGCCCGCGCCGCTGGCGGCGATGCCCGTGCCGCCGGCGGTGATCACCGCGTTGTTGTTGACATCGACGCCGCCATCGCTGGCGGCGTTGATGCCGTCGCCGGTCGCGCCGATCGTGCCGCCGCTGCTGTTGACGGTGACCAGGCCGCTGATGCTGGTCGCCTCGATGCCGTCTTCGCCGGCGCTGATCGCGCCGCTCGTGCCGATGGTGATGGCGCCCGAGAAGGTCAGGGCGTTGATGCCGTCGCCGCCGGTGCTGGTGATCGGGCCGGTCAGGCTGACCACGGTCGCGCCGCTGTCGCTGAACAGATCGACCGCCGCGAAGGCGCCGGTGACGAAGGTCGAGCCGGAGCCGCTGACATCGACATTGCCCGTGCCGTTGGCGAAGGCGGCGATGCCGCCTTCGGTGACCGCGCCGTCGTTGATGACGATGGCGTTGCCCGAGCCAAAGGTTTGGACCAGCACGCCGTAACCGACGGCCGGAGCGGTGGTGGCCGCCGCGCCGCCGGCCAGGATGTTGACCGTCGCGTCGCCCGAACCGTTGGTGCTGGCGTTGACGCCGCTGTCGTCGCCCGTCACCGAGCCGGAGACCGTCACCGTGGCCGTGCCGGCCCCGCCGGTGACGACGTTGACCCCGTCGCCGCCGGCCGTGACCGTGCCGCTGATGCCGACGGCGATGGCGCCGCTGGTGCTGCTGGCCTCGACGCCATTGTCGCCGGCGGTGACAAGACCGCCGAGGGTGATGCTGATCGGGCCGGTCGTGCTGGAGGCGTCAACGCCGTCGGCGAGGTTGCTGGTGATGTCGCCGGTCAGGTTGACGTTGATCAGGCCCGAGGTGGTGGAGACCTCGACGGCGTCGAAGGGGGCAAGAATGCCGATGTTGCCGGCCCCGGTGACCTGCACCGCGCCGCTGCCGGCGAAGCCGCCGACGCCGCCGTCGGTGACGTCGCCGTTGATGCTCACGATGACATTGCCGGTTCCGGTCGCCTGAGCGAAGACGCCGTAGGAGAAGCCGTCCGTGCCGGCGACGGTGGAGCCGGCCGCCAGGGTGACCGTGGCGTCGCCCGCGCCGCCCGATTCGGCGGCCACGCCGCCGCCGCCGGTGACCGCGCCGTTGACGGTGACGCTGGCCGAACTGTTGGCGCTGTCGGCGATGACGCCGTAGCCGGTGGCGGTGACATTGTTGACCGTGACGCTGACCGGGCCGTTGGAATCGACATCGACGCCGACGCCGTTGTTGGCGGTGATCAGGCCGTCGGAGACAACGGTCACCCCATTGTTGCCCGTGATGGCATCGACCTCGATGCCATCGTCGCCGGTGACGTCGGTGACGTTCAGGGTGATCAGGCCGTCACCGTTGGAGGTGACATGGACGCCCTGGGCGCCGGTGCCGGTGATGCTGAAGCCGGTGGCGTTGAGGACGTAGTCGGCGTCGCCGATGGTCGAGCTGATGCCGGCGCCGGCCGTGCCGGTGACATCGTCGCCCAGGGTGATGGTGGTGGCGTTGTTGGTGCCCGAGTTGGTGACGATGCCGGTCGCGCCGGTGACGCCGCCCGCGGTGGTGGTGACGTTGACCGCGCCGCCCGTCGAGGTGGCGCTGATGCCGGTGGTTCCGGCGTTGATGGCGCCGGCGCTGATGGTGACGCCCGCCGTGCCGTTGGCGAAGATGCCTTCGTTGTTCGAGGTCAGCAGGCCGGTGGTGACCACGTCGACCACGCCGCCGTTGGAGATCGCCCGCACGGCGGTGCCGGTCGAGGTGACGGTCGCGCCGTTGGTCAGGTAGACGGTGGTGTCGCCGCCGCCGGCCGAGGTGGCGTTGATGCCGAAGCCGGCCGTGGCGGTGACCGCGCCTTCGTTCAACCGCACCTGGGTGTCGCCGGCGGTGTTGGTGGCGTTGATGCCACGGCCCGACCCGATGGCCGGACCGGGCAGGCCATCGACGCCGACGTCGGTGGAGCGCAGGTCGACGATGACCGCCGGGCCCTGGCCCTGGATATTGATCGCGTAGCCGAGGGGGTTGACCACGACGGGATCACCGCCGCCGACGACGTTGGTCGTGGCCCGGACGGTGAGGGTCTCGCCGGCATTGCCGGTGATGGCGATGCCGTTGGTGACGGTGACGCCGTCCTCGAGGTTGAGGGTCAGGTTGCCGTTGGTCGTCGCCGTGTAGTCGATGTTCACGTACGCGCCGGCGCAGGTGAAGGTGTCGTTGCCGCCGGCATTGGCCGACGGATTGCCGCACTCATCGGCGGCGACAGCCACCCCTGGCGCCAGCACGAGGCTGCCAAGACCCGCGACGCCGGCCAACAGGCTGGCGGCGACCAGCGAAGAGCTGGCCAGCAGGGAAACGCGACGATTGCGGATGGAAACGGACATTGGCAGCCCCCTCAGGTTGCTTAAACATTTGAGCGGGCGCGCGAACGCACTCCGCCCCTCATAGGAACATCGTTCGGCGAACCTAGGCGAGACGGTGGCGGGCTGTCTATCGCCAAATTTGTGACGACGTGCCTTGTTTGGGGGGTAACTCGCTCTATCGGCGAATATTGGTCGGCATAGTACCCGAATTGGGTAATAGTCTTGGGTTTCAACATGCTATGAGATCAGGGGCCGGCGCGATCCGCCCGGCGGCGGAGCAGACGGTCGGATGTCGGGGTTGCGGGGGTGGCGGTCGGAACTGGTCTGGACCCTGGGCGACCCGGCGTCGAATGTGGCGGCGCTGCGCCATTTTCCCGATGGCTTGCTGCTCGTCGAAGACGGCCGGATCGTTGACGCAGGAGCCTGGAGCGACCTGGCCCCTGGCCTGCCGGAGGGCGTGCCGGTCGAGCATCTGCCCGGCCGGATCCTGACCCCCGGCTTCGTCGATGGCCACATCCATTTTCCGCAGCTGGACATGGTCGCCTCGCCGGGCGGAGCCCTGCTCGACTGGCTGGAGCGCTACACCTTCCCGGCCGAGCGGGCCTTCGCCGATCCGTCCCACGCCAGGGAGGCGGCGGGGCGATTCCTGAACAGCCTGCTGGCCAACGGCACGACCACGGCCATGGTCTTCGGCTCGGTGCACAGGGAATCGGTCGAGGTCCTGCTCGAGGACGCCCTCGCCCGCGACATGCGGCTGATCGCCGGCAAATGCCTGATGGACAGGGGGCCGGAGGGCCTGCGCGACACGGCCGAGGGCGGGGCGGCGGAAACCTCGGGCCTGATCCGCGCCTGGCGGGGCCGGGGCCGGCTGGGCTATGCGGTGACGCCGCGATTCGCGCTTGGCAGTTCGCGCGAGCAGCTGGCCCTGGCCGGGCGGCTGGTGGCCGACAACCCCGATGTCTGGATGCAGACCCATCTTTCGGAGAACACCGCCGAGATCGAGGCCACCCGCCAGGCCTTCCCGGAGGCCGCCGACTATCTCGACGTCTACGACCGATTCGGCCTGGTCACCGACCGGTCGCTGTTCGCCCACGCCATTCACCTGAGCGACCGGGAACTGGGGCGGATGGGCCAGGCCCGCTGCGCCTGCGCCTTCTGCCCGACCTCGAACCTGTTCCTCGGCAGCGGCCTGTTCGACCTCAAGCGGACGACAGGTTTCGGGGTCAAGGTGGCGCTCGGCACCGACATCGGGGCCGGCACCAGCTGGAGTCTGCTGACCACGGCCGCGGAAGCCTGGAAGGTCGGACAGCTGAAAGGGACGACGCTGGATCCCCTGACCGCTCTCTACATGGCCGGACGTGGCGGCGCAGAGGCCCTGGGGCTGCAGGACCGCATCGGCGCTTTCGAGCCCGGCATGGAGGCCGACTTCGTGGTGCTGGACCCGGGCGGAGCGCCGGGCCTCGCCCGCCACCGCGCCGCCAGCCTTTCGGAACGCCTGTTCGCCCTGATGGTGCTGGGCGACGACCGCACAGTCGAGCGGACGTATCTGGCGGGAAACCTGGCCCACAGCCGTTAGGGGTCGGGTTGGCCGCAGCGCGGCCTACCTGTCTCCAAGGGCACGATTTGTAGTTAAACGATCATAACAAACGGCGATCGAAGTCAACTTTCGCTAACCATCCGGCGCGCCCAAATACGGTGTACAGGCTTTTACTGTATATCTTGAGCATATCCTAAGTCCCCACCCGTAACCCTGCAGGCCGGTTCGGGGAGTCCGCGCATTTGCGACTCTTCAGGGGTAATGCGGGGACGTCAGAATGCGTGTCGCCACGATTGTCAGCCTGGGGGCCTCGGCCCTGCTAGGCGTGGGAGCCCTGGTGGTCGCCAAGACCATGCTCCCTGACCACACCGGCCAAGGCAAGGCGGCGGCCGCCGCGCCGATCACAAACCTGATCCCCGTCGTCGCCGCCAAGGCCGACATCCCGTTCGGGGTGAAGCTGGCGGCCAAGGACCTGATGATCCTCAAGCTGCCCAGGGACGCGGTCCCCGACGGGACCTATTCGACCATCGACGCGGTCACGGCGCTGGACAACGGCGGCCCGGTCACCCTGGCGCGCCTCTCCGCCCGTGAACCCCTGCTGCCGGCCAAGCTGTCGGGCGGCGGGACCAAGGCCAATGTCGCCGCCGTCATCGGCGAGGGCATGCGGGCCTACACCATCAAGGTCACCGACGTTTCCGGCGGCGGCGGCCATGTCACCCCCGGCGACCGGGTCGATGTGCTGGTCGCCATGGAGCCGACCGAGGGCGCCCAGGTCGAGGGCGTCGGCGGCAAGGGCGCGGTCAGTGGCGCGGTGCTGCAGAACGTCAAGGTGTTGGGCATGGACCTGATTGCCGACCCGGCCAACGTCGACAAGTTCATCCCCAAGACCGCCACCCTGGAAGTGTCCCTCGAGGACGCCGCCAAGCTCGCCGTCGCCGCCCAGGTCGGCGAGCTCAGCCTGGCCCTGCGCCGCACCGGCTCGGTCGAGCTGGCCGAGGCCGCGCCGGTCCGCACCCTGACCTGGACGTCGAAGGGTCTGGCCCCGACGCCGGTCGGCAGCGTCAAGCCGATCCGACGCGCCGCCGGCCCGCGCCGCCCGGCCGTCGCCCCGTCGCCCCAACAACACACCCTGACCGTGGTCCAGGGCTCCGAGCGGACGACCGTTCAGGTGCCCACCGATCGCCTGGGAGGCTATTGATATGCGCGCCCTGTTCCTGACCGCCGGCGCCTGCCTGGCTTTCGCCTCGGCCCCGGCCTTCGCCCAGACGCCGCCGAAGGCCGCGCCGGTCGCGACGCCCAGCCTGTCGTCGGCCGTGCTGCCGGACGTCGATTTCCCCACCTTCACCGCCGACGCGGCGCCCAGCCGCTCGATCATCGTGGCCAAGGACAAGTCGACCGCCTTCCGGCTGAGCGGATCGGCCGGTCAGATCGTCGTCGCCCAGCCCGACATCGCCGAGATCGTCGCCAACACCGACCGCAGCCTCTACATCCGCGGCAAGACGCTCGGCGCGACCAACATCCTCGTCTACGACAACAATAAGCGGCTGGTTGAGGTCATTGACGTCAAGGTCGGCCACGACCTGACCGGCATCCAGGCCGACATGACCGCCGCCCTGCCCGGCGAGCCGATCAAGGTGTCGAACCTGGCCGGCGGATTGATGCTGACCGGGCAGGTCTCGACCAGCTCGGTCGCCGCCCGCGCCAAGACCATCGCCGAGCGCTACGCCCCCGGCGGCGTCAGCTCGACCCTGACCGTCGAGGCCGCCCAGCAGGTGATGCTGGAGGTCCGCATCCTCGAGGCCAGCCGCGACAGCCTCAAGGACTTCGGCATCAACCTGGCCATCGCCAACAACAGCGGCGTGGTGTTCGGCTCGGGCCTTGGCCTGATCGGCAACAACCCGGCCCAGGGCACGCTCGGCATCTCGACCAACGTCGGCCCGACCACCATCGACGTCACCCTGCGGGCGCTGGAGGAAAAGGGCGTCATCCGCACCCTGGCGCGGCCCAACCTGGCGGCGATCAGCGGCGAGGAAGCCACCTTCCTGGCCGGCGGCGAGTTCCCCTATCCGGTCCCGGCCGGGGTCGGCGAGGTGACCATCGAGTTCAAGCCGTTCGGGGTGAACCTGAAGTTCACGCCGACCGTCCAGGACAGCGGTCTGATCCGCCTGAAGGTCGCCCCCGAGGTCAGCGCGCTGGATCCGACCAACGCCCTGAAGATCGGCGCCTATGAGCTGCCGGCCCTGACCGTGCGCCGCGCCTCGACGACCATCGAGCTGCGGGACGGCGAGAGCTTCGCCATCGCCGGCATGTTCCAGCAGGACTATGTCAACGCCGTGCGCCAGCTGCCCTGGGTGGGCGACATTCCGGTGCTGGGGACGCTGTTCAAGTCCGGGCGCTGGAAGCGGTCAGAGACCGAGCTGCTGATCCTCGTCACCCCGCGCCTGACCACGGCGGCGCAGAGCCAGTCGCTGACGCCCAATCCGATGATCGCCGGGTCCGAACCCACCGCCATCGACGTCATCTTCGCGGGCATGGTGATGGACAAGCCGATGACCACCCCGGTCGGCGCCACGCCGTCTGAACTGCCCACGCCCTACTGAAGGACGCCAGACCATGAGTTTCACCGACCGCCGCGTACTGGCCATCGGTCCCGGTCTGGCCGAAGCCTGCCGGGCCGCCTTCGAGGGCGCGCGCCTGGAGGTCATCGGGGCCGAGGCCCTGCCCCCCGGCTGGCCGCCCGGCCATGAGCCGGAACTGGCGGTGCTGGACGCCTCCGCCGATCCGGTCGCCCTGGCCGAGGCCATCGCCCTGCTGGCAAAGCTGCCTTTCCCGCCGGCCGCCATCATGGCCGGCGACCATATGCCGGCCGGGCTGATGCGGGCCCTGCTGCGCCTGCCGCGCGCCGATGTGGTCGAGGCGCCGTTTGGCCCGAAGGACCTGGCCGAGGCGGCGATGATGCTGCTCAAGCCGGTCGAGATCGCGGCGCCAGCGCCGCATGTGCAGACCGGCCGCTGCTGGACCGTCACCGGGGCCGTCGGCGGCGCCGGCGCCACCACCCTCTGCGTCGAGCTGGCCGCCGCCCTGGCTGAGCGGGCGCAAGGCAAGAAGCGGGTCTGCCTGATCGACCTCAACCTCGCCGACGGGGCCAGCGCCGCCTACCTGGGCGCCGCCGCCAACATGATGCTGGGCCGCGCCAGCCAGGAGCCCGAGCGCATCGACGCCGCCCTGCTGGAGGTGTTCGCCAGCCCCGCCCCCGGCGGCTTCGACCTGATCGCCCAGGCCCGCGATCCGCACGGCTTCGAGGCCGTCTCGGCCGAGGCGGTGCTGCGGGTGCTCGATGTCGCCTGCCAGGTCTATGATTTCGTCATCGTCGATGCGCCGCGTCATCGTCGGTCCTGGACCATGGATGTGATGGCCGGGTCCGACGCCCTGCTGGTGGTCAGTGAGCTGACCGTGCCGGCCCTGCTGGCCGCGCGCAGTTTGGTCGCTGAGTTCGAGGCCGATCTGCCGGAAGGCCCGGGCCCGCGCATCATCCTAAACCGCCTGGCCAAGCGGGTGTTCGGCCCGGCCCCCTCGACATCGGAAGCCGAGAAAGCACTGGGCCGCAAGGTCGACGGCGGCCTGACCAGCGACTGGGAAGCCGCCGCCGCCAGCGTCAACCTGGGCGGCCCGATCCGCAGCCACCGGCCCAAGAGTCGAATCGCCAAGGACGTCGACGACCTCGTCGACCGGCTGCTGGCCGCCGCGCCGCATCCGGCCCATGCACCGGTGAGGGCCGCCTGATGGCCCGCTTCAGCTTCCGCCGCGCCGAGCCGGAACCGGTCTTCGAGGGGGTCGCCACCCACATCGTCGCGGTTCCCGAGACCCCGCCGCCCTCCAGCGTCGATAATGAGATGCTCGACATGCGGCTGCGGCTGCACGCCCGGCTGATCGAGGAAATCGATCTGGGGAAACTCGGCGAGCTCGACGAGGGCGAGATGCGCCGGCAGGTGCGCAAGCTGGTCGGGGATTTCGCCAGGGACGGCCGCCTGGCCCTCAACACCGTCGAGCTGGACCAGCTGGGCCACGAGGTGTTCGACGAGATGGTGGGCCTGGGCCCCATCGAGCCGCTGCTCAAGGACGAGTCGATCAACGACATCCTGATCAATGGGCCCAACCAGGTCTACATCGAGCGGCGCGGCGAGCTGGAGCTGACCCCCATCCGCTTCCGCGACAACGACCACCTGCTGCGCATCGTCAACCGCATCGTCGCCGCCGTCGGCCGGCGCATCGACGAGTCGAGCCCGATGGTCGACGCCCGCCTGGCCGACGGCAGCCGGGTCAACGCGGCCATCTATCCGATCACCGTTGATGGCGCGGCGGTGTCGATCCGCAAGTTCTCCAAGAAGCCGCTGAGTCTGGAACGGCTGGTCGGCGTCGGGGCCATGCCGGCCTGTGTCGCCGAGTTCCTGCATGGGGCGGTGAAGGCCCGGGTCTCGACCGTGATCAGCGGCGGCACCGGCTCCGGCAAGACGACGCTTCTGAACGCCTTCTCCGCCGCCATCAGCGAGGGCGAGCGGCTGATCACCATCGAGGACGCCTGCGAACTGCAGCTGCAGCAGCCGCACGTGGTGCGGATGGAGACGCGCCCCCCGAACATCGAGGGCAAGGGCGAGATCCGTCAGCGCGAGCTGGTCAAGAACGCCCTGCGGATGCGTCCCGACCGGGTCATCCTGGGCGAGGTCCGGGGCGAGGAAGCCTTCGACATGCTGCAGGCCATGAACACCGGCCACGAAGGCAGCATGGCGACGATCCACGCCAACACCCCGCGCGACGCCATCACCCGCCTGGAGCAGATGGTGGCCATGGGCGGTTTGAGCCTGACGCCCGAAAGCATCCGCGGCCAGATCGCCTCGGCCGTCGGGATGATCGTGCAGGTCATGCGTCTGTCGGACGGCAAGCGGAAGGTGATGAGCGTCTCGGAGATCACCGGCATGGAGGGCCAGGTGGTCCAGATGCAGGAGATCTTCGGCTTCCACCGCACCGGCACCGACGCCGAGGGCCATGTGCAGGGCGAGTTCCGGGCGACGGGGCTGCGGCCCAAGTGCCTGGACGAAATGAACCGCCGGGGCATCCACTACGACACGGCGAACTTCGACCCACAGAGGGCGCTGTGAGCCCGGCCGCCAGAGCCCCTCTCCCTGAGGGAGAGGGAGGGGCCCGCGCTGCGCAAGCAGCGTGGGAGGGAGAGGGTTTAGGGACGGTGGATGGTTCGCACGGGACAATCTCCCGACCGCGTAAACCCTCTCCCTCCCACGCCTGCGGCGCGGGCCCCTCCCTCTCCCTTAGGGAGAGGGGGCAATCGCGGCCCCGCCCCATGGGCGCGAGCGCAGCCCATGCCTGACCTCACCTTCGATCCCAGATGGATCGTCCTGATCCTGGTCTTCGCGGCGGTGTTCACCGGCGTGCAGGCGGTCACCGGCCTGGCGCGGGTCGGGGTGGCGAGGCGCAAGGTCAACAAGCGGCTGGCGACGGTCGAGAAGACCGGCAGCCTCGAACAGCTGGTGCTCGAGCTGCGCAAGCAGCGGGGCCTGACCGCCGACGGCGAGGTGGCCCGGGGGCTGGGCTGGTTCAACGACCTGGTCATCCGCTCCGGCGTCAATGTGCAGCTGAAGAAGCATCTGCCTATGGTGCTGCTGGGCGGGGCGCTGGCCAGCGCGGTGGCCTTCCTGTGGACCAAGAACTGGATGATCGCGGCCGGGGTCGGGCCGGCGCTGGGCGTGCTGGTCCCCGTGATGTTTCTCAAGATCAAGGCCGGCGCCCGGTCCAAGGCCATCGGCCTGCAGCTGCCCAACGCGCTGGAAGTCATCATTCGCAGCCTGGAGGCCGGCCACCCGGTGCCGACCGCCATCGCCCTGGTCGGCCGCGAGATGCCCGATCCGCTGGGCAGCGAGTTCGGCATGGCCGGCGACGAGATCGCCTATGGCGCCACCCTGCAGCAGGCCATCGGCCGCATCGCCGACCGCTGTCGGCATCCCGACGTCGACCTGTTCGCGGCCACTATCCGCCTGCAGGAGAAGAGCGGCGGCAACCTGACCGGCCTGTTGAAGATGAACGCCAAGGCGGTGCGCGAGCGCCACAAGATGCGGCTGAAGATCAAGGCGGCCTCATCCGAAGGGCGGGCCAGCGCCATCATCCTGACCGCCGCGCCGTTCGGGGTGCTGGGCATCCTGACCTTCGCCAGCCCGCACTTCTACGGCGACGTCATCGGCGAGCGGCCGGTGCAGATCGGGCTGGCCGTCCTCGGCACGTGGATGTTCCTGGGCAACATGGTCATGCGCAAGATGATCGACATGAGGATCTGACATGGACGCCGTCCTCTTCCAGCAGATCCTGACCTATGCGGCGGCCGGGCTGATCGCCATGAGCGTCGGCGGCGGCGGCATGATGCTGCTGCGCGAAGCCCGCTTCGGGGCCAAGCGCCGCCAGCGGCTGGCGGGCAATACCGTCGCCGGCAGCCGTCCCGGTCCGTCGAAGGCCGACAGCGGCGTCATGCGCGGCGTCAAGCGGCTGGGCGAGAAGATGGCCATCCAGGACCCGGCCCAGATCTCCAACATCCGCACCAAGCTGATCCATGCCGGCTGGTACAATCGCGAGGCCGTGGCCCTGTATCTCGGCGCGCGCGGCGCCAGCCTGATCGTCGCCACCGTGGCCACCCTGTTCACCGTCCCCTGGGCGCTGAGCGGCATCGGCGGACCGGCGGCCATCGCGGCGGCGGGCGTCTTCGCGGTCGCCGCCATCCTGGGTCCCGACCAGGTGGTAAAGGGGCGGCGTCGGAAGATGGAAATCGAGTACATGGAGGGGTTTCCCGACATGCTCGACCTGCTGGTCGCCTCGGTCGAGGCGGGCCTCAGCCTCGACGCCGCCGTCAACCGGGTGGCCGAGGAGATGGGCCGCCGCTACCCCAACCTGGCCGCCCACCTGCGGTTCCTGACCCTGGAGCTGCGGGCCGGCAAGGCGCGCAAGGAAGCCTGGGGGGCCTTCGCCGACCGGCTGGGCATCGAGGAGGCCCGGTCGCTGGCCACCATGCTGCGCCAGGCCGAGGAAATGGGCACCAGCCTGGGCGAGACCCTGGCCGTCTTCTCCGACGACATGCGGTCCAAGCGGATGCTGCGGGCGGAGGAGAAGGCCATGGCCTTGCCGGCCAAGCTGATGGTGCCGCTGATCCTGTTCATTTTCCCCTGCCTGCTGGGCGTGCTGATGCTGCCGGCGGCGTACCGGATCAGCCAGAGCATGGTTGGCGGGGGGTAAGACAAATTCCTCCTCCGGGACGAAGTCACGGGGGAGGATTAGGCCAACGCGCTCTTGCGACGGCCGTAGAGCAGGTAGACGACCACTCCAATGGCGTTCCAGACGAAGAAGCCGACGATGGCCGTGTTGGGCAGCGTCGTGAACAGGTAGAGGCAGCCCAGCACGCCGAAGACGCCGATCACCGGCCAGACCGGGGTCCTGAAGATGCGCTTCAGCTCCGGCGCCTTGACCCGCAGGATCATCATGCAGACCAGCACGGCCACGAAGGCGGCCAGGGTGCCGGCGTTGGCCAAAGCCGCGATTTCACCAAGAGGCAGGATGCCCGCGAGGAGCGCGGCCAGGACGCCGGTGATCAGGGTGACGAAGCTGGGAGCGCCGCGCTTGCTGACCTTGGCGAGGCCGACGGGCAGCAAGCCGTCTCTCGCCATCACGAAGAAGATGCGGCTCTGGCCGTACATGAAGGCCATGATCACCGTCGGCAGGGCGATGACGGCGGCGGCGGCGACCAGCTTGGCGGCCCCGCCATGGCCCAGCTGTTCCATGACGAAGACCAGCGGGGCGTCAGCCTTGGAGAAGACGCCGGGGAGCACCGCGCCGATCGCGGCGGCGGCGACCACCATGTAGATGACCGTGCAGGCGATCATCGAGCCGACGATACCGATGGTCAGGTTCTTTTCCGGGTTCTTGGTTTCCTCGGCGGCGGTCGAGACGGCGTCGAAGCCGTAGAAGGCGAAGAAGATGATCGAGGCGGCGGCCATCACCCCGACCTTGGTGCCGTCGGCGTTGACGCCGCTGAAGCCGTAGGGGCTGAACGGCGTGAAGTGGCTGGCGTCGAAGGCCGGCAGGGCGAGGAAGACGAAGAGGCCGAGGGCGGCGAGCTTTACGACCACGAGGACCATGTTGACGGTGGCGCTCTCCCGCGTGCCGATCAGCAGCAGGCCGGCGACGGCCAGGGCAATGAAGGCGCCCAGCAGGTTGAAGCCGCCGGTGAAGCTGAGGTGGCCGTCGGTGAGGGCGAAGGTCGAGGCCATCCATTTGGGATCGACGGGGATGGTCACGAACTCGGCCGCGTGGCCGGCCCAGCCGGCGGCGACGGCGCCGCAGACCACGGTGTATTCAAGGATCAGGCTCCAGCCGACGATCCAGGCCAGGCCCTCGCCCAGCACCGAATAGCTGTAGGTGTAGGCGCTGCCGGCGGCCGGCATCATGGTCGCCATCTCGGCATAGGCCAAGGCGGCGCAGGCGCAGACGGCGCCGGCGATGGCGAAGCTGAGCATGACGCCCGGCCCGGCCAGCCCGGCCCCGACCCCGATCAGGGTGTAGATGCCGGTGCCGACGATGGCGCCCACACCCAGCGCGATGAGGTGCGGCCAGCCGAGCGTGGCTTTCAGCTTGTGATGCTCGGCGACGAAGCCGCCATCCATGGGCTTGCGACGTGTCAGGAAACTCATGCGGCCTCTCCCCGGAATTGTCGCGAGGATGGGGGTGTTTTGGCGGGAAAGGGAAGGGGCCGTCGCCGGCTCAGTCGAGCAGGTTCAGTCCGGCCATGGCCGCCTCGGTGCGGTTGCGGGCGCCGAGCCGCTTGAGGATCTGGTTGACGTGGAGCTTCACCGTCGGGGTGGTGATCTCGAGGAGCCTGGCGATCTCCTTGTTCGACTTCCCCTCGACCAGTTGGCGCAGAACCTCGACCTGGCGGTCGGTCAGAGGCGATTCGGTTGGCCCGCTCGGCCGGCCAACGTCGCTGACATGATAGGGAACGCCCGCCAGGACGAGGTCGAAGCCGGCGAAGACCATTTGCCGGTTCATGGTCTTCACAAGGTAGCCGGCGAGCCCGGCGCCGATGACCTCCGTGCGCCGGCGAGCGTTGAAGCGGGTGTCGAGCGCCACGACCGGTGTCGGCGCCGCGGCGTCGGCCACGGCCCGCAGGCAGGCGATCGGCTGCGCCTCCTCGAGCGCCAGATCGATGACGACCAGACTGAAGCTGCGCGTGGCCAAGGCGTCAAGCAGCGCCTTCAGATCCGCAAAGATCGCCGGCGCGGGATCGCCACGGGTAGCCCCGTACCCGGCAAAGCCCTCAAGACAAAGCGCCTGGTCGCTCGCAATCGCCATCTGCATCGGACGCCCTCGAATACCGCAAGTTCCGATGCAGATAGCGCAGTGTCCGCGCGGCGCAATACCCACAAAATCATTATGGGTAAGTCGAAAGCGGGCGACGGCAAGGGTCGGCCGAACCGCGCCCGAAGCCGCTAACCGGGCGGGCCATAGCCTTAAGTTCTATGACGTATAACTTCCGACATAGATCTAGTTATACTTTATATTTCGACGCCATTTCTGAAATTAACAACGGATAAACCAATATAATGTCGATTACTTTCAAGTCCAACACTGTTCGTTCGGCTCAGCAACAGTAGCCTCCGGACACCGGCGGCGATTTGAAGCCGACCAGCAGCGTGTCGGGGATCCAGCGATGAGGCCGTCAGCAGGTGTCGACCATTTCCCGATTATTCTCTGCTTCCCGCGCCCTGGAGGTGATCGTCATGGCCGGCGGTCCGCGTCGATCCCGCGGCGCCGCTGACAATTCGGGCGCCCGTGGATGAAGCCGCTGTCTTCCAACGAGAAGATCGTGGCCCTGCTGAGCCACCTCAAGCGCGCCCAAGCGGTCTCCAGAACCGGCAGTTGGGAATGGGACCTCGTCACCAACGAGATCTTCTGGTCCGAGGAAATCTACAACATCTTCGGGCTCTGCGCCTCGCGGTTCAAACCCAGCTATCCGGCCATTCTCGAGCGGCTTCACCCCGACGATCGTGACCTGATCCACGCCGAGGTGCGCGCCGCCATCGAGCATCGCAAGGCCTATGAATTCGAGCACCGCGTCCTGTTGCCGGACGGCGGCGTCCGGTTCGTGCGGGAACATGGCGAAATCGAATATGGCGAGGACGGCGCCCCCGTGCGCATGCTGGGCGCGGTTCAGGATCTGACCGAGGTCCGGCGAGCCCGGTCCGACGCCCTCCGCAGCCAGGAAATGCTGTCGAGCATGATGGCGATCTCGCCCGAGGCCATCATCGTGGCCGACGCCCGTGGCCGGATCCTGCTGTTCAGCCTCGGGGCCGAGAAGGTGTTCGGCTACAGTCAGGCGGAGGCCGTCGGCCAGGACATCGAGGTTCTGATGCCGGCCGATGTCCGAGGTCGGCACCGGGGCCACGTCGCCCGTTTTGCCGCCGAGGGGGGGCGCAGCCTGCGGATGAGCGACCGGGGCGAAATCTCCGGCCAGCGCAAGAGCGGCGAGATATTTCCCGCCGAAGCCTCGCTGGCCAGCCTCGACTGGATCGACGGCCAGCGCTTCACGGTCATCGTTCGGGACCTGTCGGGCCACCGCCTGAACGAACGGCGGCTGAAGGAGGCCCTGGAGGCCGCCGAGCAGTCCAACCGGGCGAAGTCGGCCTTCCTCGCCAACATGAGCCATGAAATCCGCACGCCCCTGAATGGCGTCCTGGGCGTCGCCCAGGCCCTGGCCCGCACCCGGCTTGAGGAGGGACAGCTGGAGATGCTGCGGCTCATCGAGACCTCGGGCCGCGCCCTGGAGCAGCTGCTCTGCGACATTCTCGATCTGGCCAAGGTCGACGCCGGCCGGCTGGCGATCGCCCGGGACCCGTTCGACCTCGGCCTGCTGGCCCGCGACGTCCACGCCCTTTTCCGCGCCACGGCGGCGGACAAGGGCATCGGCCTGCGCCTGTCGCTGGATCCGGCGGTGGGCGGGATCTTCGAAGGGGACAGCCTGCGTATCCGGCAGGTGCTGAGCAACCTGATCAGCAATGCCGTCAAGTTCACCTCGGAGGGTGAAATCCTGGTCGCCGTCGCGCCCGCCGCGCGCCCGGACGGCGCCGAGGCGATTCGCTTCCAGGTGAGCGATTCGGGGATCGGCTTCGAGGCCGACAGGGCCGAGCAGCTGTTCGAACGCTTCGAGCAGGCCGACAACACGACCACCCGGCGGTTTGGCGGCACCGGGCTCGGCCTGGCCATCTCGCGGTCGCTGGTCGAGCTGATGGGCGGGACCATCAGGGCCGAGGGCCGGCCCGGCCTGGGGGCCACCTTCACTGTCGATCTTCCTCTGGCCCGCGTGGCCGAAAACGCGATCCTGGCCGGGGCGGAACCGGCGACGCCGACGGGCGGGAACGGGCGCGTACCGAGGGTTCTGCTGGCCGAAGACCATCCCACCAACCGGCGGGTGGTCGAACTCATCCTGTCGGGACTGCCCGTCGAGCTGACCTCGGTCGAGAACGGCCTCCAGGCCCTGGAAGCGACCGATGGGCAACCTTTCGACCTGATCCTGATGGACATGCAGATGCCGGTCATGGACGGCCTGACCGCGACCCGGCAGATTCGGGCGCGGGAGGCGCGGACCGGCGCGCGGCGGACCCGGATCGTCACCCTCACCGCCAACGCCATGCCCGAGCACCGGCAGGCGTCGGAAGCGGCCGGCGCCGACGGGTTCCTGACCAAGCCCATCGACGCGGCGGCGCTGATCGAGGCGGTGCTGGACGATCCCGCGGACGCGGTCGAACCGTCGCCGGCGGCTTGAGCGGCGGCGCTTGCGCCGGTCGCCGTGGCGGTCCAGCCTTGCCGCGCCAATGTTCCGGAGAGACTTGTCCATGTGGAAGGCCCTTACCGCCGCCCTGTTGCTGACCCTGGCGCCGCTGGCGGCCTCGGCCCAGGCGCCGGATGCGAAAGCAAAACTCGACGCCATCGTCGCCGACTACCAGGCCTGGTCGGACCGGGAGAACCCGATCGGGGCCGGGTTCAACGGCGACCGCGAGGCGCTGGGCAAGCTGCCGGACGTGACCCTGGCGGCCGACCAGCGACGGGCGAAGGAACTGGCCGGGTTCGAGGCGCGGCTGAAGGCCATTCCGGAGACCGGGCTGTCGGAGAACGACGGGCTGAACCGGGCCATCCTGATCCGGGTGGTCGACGACGAGATCGCCTCCATCAAGTACGACCAGAGCCGCTTCGCCTTCTCCAGCGACGACAGCTGGGACGGCAACCTGACCTATCTGGCCGACAGCGCCCCGATGGCCAGCAAGGCCGACGCCGAGGCCTGGCTGACTCGCCTGGCCGCCGTGCCGAAACTGTGGGCCGACAGCACCGACAACGCCCGCCGGGGCATCAAGACCGGCTGGACCCAGCCGCGCTACATCGCCGAGCGGGTGCTGACCGAAGCCAAGGCCAATGTCGCCAAGCCGGTGACCGAGGCCGACCCGCTGATCCGGGTGTTCGACAAGCTGCCGGCCAGCGTGACGCCGGCCGAGAAAGCCGCGTTCAAGGCGCGTGGCGTGGCGCTGATGACCGGGAAGATCGTGCCGGCCCGGCAGGCCTTCGTGACCTTCCTGGAGAAGGAGTACATCCCGGCCACCAAACCCGAGATCGGCGTCGGGCGGCTCAAGGGGGGCAAGGACTATTACGCCTGGCTGGCCCGCCGCTACACGACGACCAACATGACGCCCGAGGAGATCCATGCGCTGGGCGTCTCGGAAGTGGCGCGGATCCGGGCCGAGATGGACACGGTGATGGCCCAGACGGGGTTCAAGGGGACCTTTCCTGAATTCCTGGCCTTCCTGCGGTCCGACAAGCGGTTCGTCGCCGAGAGCCGGCAGGACCTGATGGAGAAGGCGAGCGAGATCGCCAAGCGGATCGACGATCGGCTGCCGGCCTTCTTCGCCACCCTGCCCCGCCTGCCCTACGGGGTGCGCGAGGTGCCGCGCGAGATCGAGGACAACTACACGACCGGCCGCTATTTCCCGGGCAGCCCGCAGCTGGGCGTGGCCGGCGGCTACATGGTCAACACCGGCAAGCTGGACCAGCGGGGGCTGTACGAACTGCCGGCCCTGACCCTGCACGAGGCGGTGCCGGGGCACCATCTGCAGATCGCCCTGGCCCAGGAACTGCCCGAGGTTCCGGCTTTCCGGCGGGATGCGGACATGACGGCCTTCGTCGAGGGCTGGGGGCTGTATTCCGAGCGGCTGGGCATCGAGATGGGCATCTATCGCGACCCCTATGAGCAGTTCGGGCGGCTGTCCTACGAGATGTGGCGGGCCTGCCGGCTGGTGGCCGATACGGGCATGCACTACCTGGGCTGGGACCTCGAGAAGGCCCGCGCCTGCTTCACCGACAACAGCGCCCTGTCGGCCCACAACATCGACGCCGAACTGGCCCGCTATGTCAGCTGGCCCGGGCAGGCGCTGGCCTACAAGATCGGCGAGCGGACGCTGGTAAAGGTGCGGACGAAAGCCGAGACGGAACTGGGCGACAGGTTCGACGTGCGCCGGTTCCATGACGCCGTGCTGCTGGCCGGGCCGTTGCCGATGGACCTGCTGGAGGCGCGGATCGACCGGTGGGTCGCGAGCGAGAAGGCGCGGAAATAGCTTCCATCCTCCCACGTAGGCCGAAGGCCGTACGGGGGAGGGGGACCGCGCGCGTAGCGCGTGGTGGAGGGGGCGAGTGACGGAGCGCGGTCTTCAAGGTCAGGATCGGAGAATGGGCGGAAGGGCCGGCGCACGGCCCTCGCCCCCTCCACCACCGCCTTCGGCGGCGGTCCCCCTCCCCCGTACGCTTCGCTACGGGTGAGGATGAAGGACCCTAAACCCCCGCCCCGGTCCAGTCGCCATAGCCCGCGCCGTCCGGTTTGCGGCCGGTGAGTTTGGCGTTGAGGGCGTGGACGGTGCGGCTGCCGGTGGTCTTGAACAGGGCCGGGCAGAGGCCGTGCATCAGGCAGGCGAGGCCGGCGCCGAGCAGGGTGAAGCCGAACTTCCAGGAGTGGCCCAGGTGTTCGGTGTAGCTCTCGCCCACCGAGCGGGGGTGAGCGGTAAAGGGGTTGTCCATCGTCGGCCCTCGATGTGAGCCTCCTGCTTGGCAGGGGGCGGCGGCGGGATCAAGGCCTGGAGAGATCGAAGCGGGGGCATTATACCACGCCGACCGGCTGGCGACAGCAAGCATGCCTCGAAAGGTCAATAATTTCCGTGGCTTGGACGTGGCGCCGGGGCGGTGAATGTAGGCGCCGACGTTGGCGCCGCGTAGGCGCCGACGCGGGGAAAGTAGGCAGGTTCGTGCGGCCTCATACCTACAGACCGGTGACCGGACCGGACGCGGCCCGTCGGGGTCCTGGAATTTTTACCGGGTAAAATTCAGCCCAGTTCGCGAGAGCGCGACACGGCGGCGGCGACGGCGGATTTCAGCAGAGGCTCCAGGCCGGCCGGGCCCATCAGCACCTCGAGCGCCGCCTGGGTGGTGCCGCCGGGCGAGGTGACCTGGCGGCGCAGCTCGGCCGGCGGGGTGTCGGCCGACGCCATCAGGGCGGCGGCGCCGGTCAGGGTGGAGCGGGCCAGCGTGGCGGCCGCGTCGGGTGTCAGTCCGGCGGCGATGGCGGCCGATTCGAGGGCCTCGGTGAAGGCGTAGAGGTAGGCGGGGCCGGAACCGCTGACGGCAGTGGCGGCGTGCATCAGGCCTTCGTCGGCGATCTCGACGACGCGGCCGAGGGGGTCGAACAGGGCGTGGGCGCGGGCCCGGGCCTGGGGGTCGCTGGCGCAGACGGAGGCCGTGCCCTGGTTGATGGCGACCGCGGTGGTCGGCATGACGCGGGCGACGCGCAGGCCCCCGAAGGCCTCGGCGATATCGGCGGCGCGCACCCCGGCGGCGATGGAGACGACGACGGCGTCGGGATGGAGATGCGGCGCAACCTGGGCGGCGGCCTCGCGCCAGACCTGGGGTTTGACGGCGAGGATCACCGTGCGGCAGGCGGCGAGGTCGGAATCCGGCGGGTTGAGGCGCATGCCGTGGATGTCGGCGGCGCCGGGGTTGGGGTCGCGGATGTAGAGGTCGGAGGGGACGAAGGTTCCGGCTCGCCGCCAGCCCTCGATCATGGCGCCGCCCATGCGTCCGACGCCGAGGATGAGGATGGGGGTCATGGGGCGGTCCTGAATCGTGAAGCGGACACCCTAAGACCTCCCTCCCCGAATGGGGAGGGCAGGCGCGCGTTGCGCGCCGGGTGGGGCAGTGGGTCACCAGCGCCGACCGGCTCGTCTTCTCGGTGGACAATCGCGAAAGTCTCGGACCGACTTCCCCACCCGACGCGCGTAACCGCGCGTCTGCCCTCCCCACTCGGGGAGGGAGGTTAAGCCCGGCCCACTGTCTCGAACATGCAGGCGGCCATGGCTTCTTCCGGGGTCTTGGCGCCGGCCAGCAGGAAGTCGAAGGCGGGGTAGAAGCGGTCGGCGGCTTCCATGGCGACGTCGATCATCGCCGCCGTCTGGGACGGGGTCGGGCGTTCGGCGCCGAACAGGCCCATGGCGTGGCGGAAGACCACCTCGCCATCGTCGGCCCAGATCTCGAAATGGCCCTGCCAGAGGCGCTGGTTGACCAGGTTGGCGAGGTCGCAGGCCTTGCCGCGGGTAACCTTGCCGGCCTTGAGGTCGATGGAGAGGCAGAGCTGCAGGCATTCGGCCTCGGGCCGCCAGGCGAACCACAGCTCGTAGTCCTTCCAGTCGCCGGCCAGGGAGAAGGCGAGATCGCCGTCCTCGGTGCGGTCGAAAGCCAGGTTCTCGGCCGAGAGGACGTGTTCGACCACCTCGAGCGGGTCGAGCGCCAGGAAGGCTTCGTCGTCTTCGGGAGGTGAAATGTCCATCGGTCTTACCGTCCTTTGGAGGTGCGGCGGCGACGGCGGAACTTCCCCCGAATCACCTGCACGACCTGACCCTAATCCTGTTCGTTTACGAGGTCACAACCGCTTCTTTCGGAGCGGGAGCGCTACTCGCCTTTGGGCGTGTCGGACGCCGCACCCTTGAGGGCGGCGATCTCGGCGCGCAGGGCGGCGATCTCGGCCTTGAGGGCCTCGAATTCGTCGCGGCGGATCAGATCCAGCTCGGCGGCGAAGCGATCGCCCTGGGCGCGGAAGGCGGCCTTGGCTTCCTCGCCGGCGGCCTGGGCGAGGCCGGCCGCCGCGGTGGTCAGCTTGGCGATCTCGTCGAGGAAGGGGTTCTGGGTATGCATGGCCTCATTCATATGGGAAACGATTCATGAATGCGAAGGGGATTAGACGACTGATCCCCAGTTTCGTGGCGAACGAGGTTAACTGTCGTGCCCTTTCCAGACATCAGCCCTTACGTCGGCGGCGACGGGGCGACCTTCCAGTTGTTCGGCGGCACCTTCGGGATCCGCTGGTACGCCCTGGCCTATGTGGCCGGCATCCTGCTGGGCTGGCGCTATGCCGTGCGGCTGGTCAGGACTCCGAAGCTGTGGGGCGGCCAGGCGCCGACCGCGACCCCGGTGCAGATCGACGACCTGATCCTGTGGGTGACGCTGGGCATCATCCTCGGCGGGCGGCTGGGCTATGTGCTGTTCTATAAGCCGGCGCTGATCTGGAAGGACCCGATCGAGATCATCAAGATCTGGGAAGGCGGCATGAGTTTCCATGGCGGCCTGCTTGGGGTCATCGCGGCGATCTTCTTCTTCGCGCGGAGCCAGAAGATCGACCTGCTCAAGCTGGGCGACCTGGTGGCGCCGGCCGTGCCGATCGGCCTGTTCTTCGGGCGGATCGCCAACTTCATCAACGGCGAGCTGTGGGGCCGGCCGACGATGATGCCCTGGGGGATCATCTTCCCGGGGGCCGACGGTTTCCCGCGCCATCCGAGCCAGCTCTATGAGGCGGCGCTGGAGGGCATCGTGCTGTTCCTGGTGCTGCGCTGGGCGACGCACAGCAAGCTCTGGCTGCAGCGGCGCGGCGTGATCGCCGGGCTGTTCCTGGCCGGCTATGGCCTGGCGCGGGTGGCGCTGGAGAATGTGCGCCAGCCGGACGATTTCCTGGACAACCTGTTCGGGATGGGCGGCTCGATCACCATGGGCATGCTGCTGTCGCTGCCAATGCTGATCGGCGGGGCCTGGCTGGTCTGGCGCGGGCTGAAGGAGCCGGTGGTGATCGTGAAGACCGACGCCGCCCCGGCCTCCGACAAGGACGCCGCGTCCGCGCCATGAGCCTGAAGGAACGGCTGGAAGCCGAGATCGCGGCCGGCGGGCCCATCCCCGTCGCCGAATACATGGTGCGCTGCCTGCACGACGCGAAGGACGGCTATTACGCCACCCGGCCGGCGCTGGGCGGCGGCGGCGACTTCATCACCGCCCCGATGGTCAGCCAGATGTTCGGCGAACTGCTGGGCCTGTGGTGCGTCGAGAGCTGGACGCGGCTGGGCAGGCCCGAACGGTTCCGGCTGGTCGAGATGGGACCGGGCGACGGGACGCTGATGAGCGACCTGTTGCGGGCCGTGCGGCTGGCGCCGGACTTCGTGGCGGCGGCGGACCTGTGGCTGGTCGAGACCTCCGGGCCGTTGCGGACGGCGCAGCAAGAGAAGCTGGCCGGCTCGGGTGCGCAGTGGACGGCCAGCCTGGACGGCGTGCCGGAGGGGGCGCCGCTGGTGCTGATCGCCAACGAGTTGTTCGACTGCCTGCCGGCCCGGCAGTTCGTGCAGACGCCGGGCGGCTGGGTCGAGCGGCTGGTCGGGCTGACGCCGGACGGCGAGCTGACCTTCGGCCTGGCGCCGAGCGAGCATGGGGCGGTTCCGGACGAGGGGGCGATGATCCTCGAGGTGTCGCCGGCCCAGGACGCGCTGGCGGCGACGATCGCGGCGCGCGTTGTGAGCGACGGCGGGGCGGCGCTGGTCATCGACTATGGGCGCGACAAGCCGGAGTTCGGCGACACGCTGCAGGCGCTCAAGGGCCATGAGAAGGTCGGAGCGCTGGAGTTCCCGGGCGAGTCCGACCTGACGGTGCATGTGGATTTCCCCAGCCTGCTGACCGCCGCCCGCGAGGCGGGGGCCGAGGCGGCCGATCCCGTGCCGCAGGGGCTGTTCCTCGGACGGCTGGGCATCCAGCCCCGGGCCGAGGCGCTGATCGCGGCGCGGCCGGACCGGTCGATGGTGATCGGGCGGCAGCTGGCGCGGCTGGTGGCCCCGGACCAGATGGGCGAGCTGTTCAAGGCGGTGTGCATTCACCAGCCGGGGTTCGTGCCGCCGGGGTTTGAAGCTTAGGCGGCGACCTCCCTCCCCGAATTGGGGAGGGCAGGCCGAAGGCCGGGTGGGGAAGTGGATCACCACAGCCGGCCGGTCAGCCTTCTCAGCGCTTGGTCTTCAAGGTCAGTGACCGACTTCCCCACCCGACGCGCGTAACCGCGCGTCTACCCTCCCCAATTCGGGGAGGGAGGTTGTGCAGTCGGCCAGGCTTGCTAATAACTGACCAGTCAGTTATTACGGCCTCATGCAACCCGGTCCCCCCAAGTTCCAGCGTCGCAAGGACGACCGCCCCGGCGAGATCGTCGCCGCCGCGCTGGCGGTGTTTTCCGAGAAGGGCTTTGCGGCCGCCAGGCTGGACGAGATCGCCCGGCGGGCCGGGGTCTCCAAGGGGGCGCTCTATCTCTACTACGAGACCAAGGAAGACATCTTTCATGCGGTGGTGAAGACCGCCGTCGCCCCCGATGTGGAGATGGTCAAGGCGCGGCTGGAGGCGTTTCCAGGGCCGGCCGCGGGGCTGCTGGAGGTCTTCCTGCCGACCATCGCCTCCATCCTGTCGGTGTCGCCGGTGGCGAGCATCGGCAAGATGGTGATCAGCGAAGGCCGCAATTTTCCGGAGCTGGCGCGCTACTGGCACGACGAGCTGGTGGCGCCGATGATCGGTATCGTCAGTGGAATGATCAAGCGGGCGCAGGAGCGCGGCGAGGTGCGGGCCGGCGATGCGAAACTGTTCGCGATCGAGATCGTCTCGCCCTTCCTGATGGCCCTGCTCTGGCGCGAGACCTTCGTGCCGATCGGGGCGCAGCCGTTCGACCTCAACGCCCTGGCCGCCCAGCATCTGTCGGTGCTGAAGGGCGGCATGCTGACCCCCGGAGGCGTCCCATGAAGCGTCCGCCCAAAGCCGTTCTCATCGTCCTTGGCGTCACGGTCATTGCCGCCGGGGCGGCCTGGGCCTTCTGGCCCCGGGGCGGGCCCGCGCCGCTGACCGGCTATGTCGAGGGCGAGACCCTGTATTTCGCCGCCGCCCAGTCGGGGGCGCTGACCACCCTGAACGTCGAGCGCGGCCAGCGGGTCGAGGCCGGGGCGCCGCTGTTTCAGGTCGATCCGGGCACGGCGCAGGCACAGACGGAGCGGGCGGCGGCGCAGGCCGAGGCGGCGAAGGATCGGGCGGCGGACGCGCTGAAGGGCCAGCGGCCGCAGGAGCTGGCGGTGTATCAGGCCCAGCGGGCCAGCGCGAAGGCGCAGCTTGATCAGGCCGAGGCCGAGTTCCGCCGGGTGCGGACGCTGAGCGCCAAGGGCATCTATGCGCCGGCCAGGCTGGACCAGGCGCAGGCCGCCGTCGGGGTGGCGCGGGCGCAGTATCAGGAAACGATCAAACGGCTGGATGTCGCCGAGCTGGGGGCCCGCGAGGACCAGGCCCGGGCGGCGGCGGCCGAGGCGCAGGGCGCGCGGGCCGGTTTGAGCGAAGCGGCGATCCGCGCGCGGCAGCTGGCGCCCGTGGCCCCGACGGCGGGGCGGATCGAGGACGTCTTCTACAGGCCGGGCGAATGGGCGGTGGCCAATACGCCGGTGGTGGCCCTGCTGCCCGACGCGCGGGTCAAGCTGCGGTTCTATGTACCGGAGACGGAGGTGACGCGCTATCGGCCGGGCGGGTCGGTGCGGTTCAGCTGTGATGGCTGCAAGGAGGGCGAGGCGAGGATCGCCTATGTCAGCCCGCGGCCGGAGTTCACGCCGCCGGTGATCTACAGCCGCGGCAATCGCGAGCGGCTGGTGTTCCTGGTCGAGGCGACGCCGGAGGCGCCACGCGATCTGGCGCCGGGACAGCCGGTCGAGGTGGTGCGGAAGTGAGAGGCGCCAATCTTCGCAAGCCGGCGCTGCCCTCATCCGACCCCCTTTGGGGGGACTGGTCTTCTCCCGACAAGCGGGAGAAGGAACGGTGACTCTGGCCATCGACGTGCGCGGCCTGAACAAGTCGTTTGGCGACAAGCAGGTGGTGCGCGATCTCGACATCCAGGTGCAGGCCGGCAAGGTCACCGGGTTCCTCGGGCCGAACGGCTCGGGCAAGACCACCACCATGCGGATGCTGTGCGGCCTGCTGACTCCCGACAGTGGCGAGGGCGAGGTTCTGGGGCTGGATTTCCGACAGCAGGCGCGGACCATCAAGCGGCGCACCGGCTACATGACCCAGAAATTCTCGCTCTATGAGGACCTGACCATCGGCGAGAACCTGGATTTCACGGCCCGGGTCTACGGCATGTCCGGGCGGCGCCAGCGGGTCGATGAGGCGCTGGAGAAACTGGGCCTGACCTCGCGGCGCGACCAGCCGGCGGGGGCGCTGTCGGGCGGCTGGAAACAGCGGCTGGCGCTGGCGGCGGCGACGCTGCATGAGCCGGACCTGCTGCTGCTCGACGAGCCGACGGCGGGGGTGGACCCCAAGGCCCGGCGGGAGTTCTGGGACGAGATCCATACCCTGGCGGCGGGCGGGCTGACGGTGATGGTCTCCACCCACTACATGGACGAGGCCGAGCGCTGTCACGACATCGCCTACATCGCCTATGGCCGGCTGATGGCGCGGGGGACGACGACGCAGCTGATCGACCAGTCGCGGCTGGTCACCTTCCGCGCCGAGGGCGAGGGCGCCGATCGTCTGTCTACGGAGCTTGCTCGCAGGGAGGGGGTGGAGATGGCCGCGCCGTTCGGCTCGGCGCTGCATGTCAGCGGCACGGATCGGGCGGCGCTGGAGGCGGCCATCGCGCCGTATCGGCGGCCGGGACTGACCTGGACCGAGGCGCGGCCGACCATCGAGGATGTCTTCATCCACCTGATGAACCGGGCGGAGGACAACTTCGCATGAGCCGGCCTTCCCTCTCCGGCCAGCGCATCCTGGCCGTCCTGATCAAGGAGTTCATCCAGCTGACGCGGGACCGGCTGACCTACGCCATGATCCTGGCGGTGCCGATCGTCCAGCTGCTGCTGTTCGGCTATGCCATCAACAACGACCCGCACAACCTGCCGGCCATCGTGCTCGACCAGGACCGCAGCAGCTTTTCCCGCTCGGTGCTCGTCGCCCTCGACAACACCGACTACTTCCGGTTCGTGGCCGAGGCGAAGAGCCCGGCCGAGCTCGACGCCGCCATCGAGGAGGGCCGGGCCCAGTTCGCCATCACCATTCCGCAGGACTTCGGCCGCCGGGTGGTGCGCGGCGACAAGGCCCAGCTGCTGATCGAGGCCGACGCCTCGGACCCCACGGCGGTGGGCGGGGCGGTGGCGGCAGTCTCCGGCCTTGCGGGCCAGGCGCTGAGCCATGATCTGACCGGACCGCTGGCCGCGAAGGCCGGATCAGCGCCGTTCGAGGTGGTGGTCCACCGGCGCTATAACCCCGAGAACATCACCGCCTACAACATCGTGCCCGGGTTGCTGGGCATCGTGCTCTCCATGACCCTGGTGATGATGACCGCCCTGGCCCTGACCCGCGAGCGGGAGCGGGGAACCATGGAGAGCCTGCTGTCGACGCCGGTCGAGCCGCTGGAGGTGATGATCGGCAAGCTGGCGCCCTATGTGGTCATCGGCCTGATCCAGACGGCGATCATCCTGATCCTGGCCAAGCGGCTGTTCGGGGTGCCGTTCGTCGGCGGCTGGGGGGCGCTGGCCCTGGGGGTGGTGCTGTTCATCGTCGGAAGCTTGAGTCTCGGCTTCCTGTTCAGCACCCTGGCCCGCAGCCAGCTGCAGGCCATGCAGATGAGCGTCTTCTACCTGCTGCCGTCCTTGCTGCTGTCGGGCTTCATGTTCCCGTTCCGCGGCATGCCCGGCTGGGCCCAGGCGATCGGCGAGGCGATCCCGGTCACCCATTTCCTGCGGATCGTGCGGGGCTCGCTGCTCAAGGGCGTCGGGGTGGAGCACGCCTGGGTGAGCCTTCTCGCGTTGACCCTGTTCGTGGCGGTGGTCACGACCTTGGCGATGAGCCGCTATCGCACGACGCTCGACTGATCGGGCTTGACCGGGCGGGCGGGCTCGACCATCCCCCGGAACCATGGCGGTCTATACGGACATCACCGACGAGGAGCTGGAACGCTTTCTCGCGAGGTACGATCTGGGCGAGCCCCTGGCGTTCAAGGGCATCGCCGAGGGAATCCAGAATTCCAACTTCCTGCTGGAGACGGCCGGCGGGCGGTTCATCCTGACCGTCTATGAGCGAGGTGTCACCGCAAAGGAGCTGCCCTATTTCCTCGACCTGATGGGCTACCTCGCCGAGGCCGGCTTTCCGTCGGCGCGGCCGATCCCGGACCGGGAGGGCGTGGTGCTGCAGTCGGTGCGGGGCAAGCCGGTGGCGCTGGCCCAGTTCCTGCCTGGATTGTCGGCGCGGCGGCCGACGGTGGCGCAGTGCCGGCAGGCGGGCGAGGGCCTGGCCTGGCTGCATCAGGCCGGCGAAGGCTTTCCGGAGCGGCGGGTGAATGATCTGGGCCAGGCGGCCTGGGCCGGATTGTTCGCCGGGCTGGAAGGGGCGGCCGAGGCGCTGAAGCCCGGGCTGTCGAAGACCATCGCCGGGGACCTGGCGCATCTGGCGGCGCACTGGCCCAGGGACCTGCCGGCCGGGGTGATCCATGCCGACTTCTTCCCCGACAACGTCTTCTTCCGCGAGGGGCGGTTCGCCGCCGCCATCGACTTCTACTTCGCCTGCGACGACGCCTATGCCTACGACCTGGCGGTGACCTTGAACGCCTGGTGCTTCGAGAGCAGCGGCGAGCTCAACATCACCGCCGGCAAGGCGCTGCTGGCCGGCTATGAGGCGCGGCGGCCGCTGAGCGACGCCGAGCGGGCGGCGCTGCCGATCCTGGCCCACGGGGCGGCGATGCGGTTCTTCCTGACCCGGCTGGCCGACTGGGGCGCGGCGCCGGACGGGGCGCTGGTCAAGCCGAAGGACCCGATGGAATACGAACGCAAGCTGGCGGTGCACCGGGCCGGGCTGTCGATCCTGACGGACGCCGTATGACCCCCAAGGTGGTGATCTATACCGACGGCGCCTGCCGGGGAAATCCCGGGCCGGGCGGCTGGGGCGCGGTGCTGATGAGCGGCGGCAAGGTCAAGGAGATCAAGGGCGGCGAGCCGGCGACGACCAACAACCGCATGGAACTGATGGCCGCCATCCAGGCGCTGGAGGCGCTCAACAAGCCCTGCACGGTCGAGCTGCACACCGACAGCAAGTATGTCCAGCAGGGCATCAAGGAATGGCTGCACCTGTGGAAGGCGCGCGGCTGGAAGACCTATTCCAAGGGGGCGGTGAAGAACGACGACCTGTGGAAGCGGCTGGACCAGGCGCGGCTGCGGCATGAGGTCGACTGGCGCTGGATCAAGGGCCACAACGGCCACGAGTGGAACGAGCGGGCCGACGTCCTGGCCGGCGAGGGGCTACGAGAGGCGCTGGGCGAGCGGTAGGTCTTGACAAGTTCAACGTTGAACGATGTTATTGGTTCAACGTTGAACGAAAGGCCTTTGCGCCATGGATCGTCGAAACTTCATCTCCCTGATCGGCGGCGGGACGGTGATGGCGGCCGGGCTGAGCGGCTGCGACAAGGTTCCGGACGCGACGACGGCCTGGGTCTCGCCCGGGTCGGCCGAGCGGGACGTGCGGCGCTATGCCCTGGCCCACGCCATCCTGGCCCCCAACCCGCACAACCGTCAGCCGTGGCTGGCGCGGCTGGATGGAACCGACGCGCTCACCCTGTTCATCGACCGGACGCGGCTGCTGCCGGCCACCGACCCCTTCAGCCGCCAGATCGTGCTCGGCTGCGGGGCCTTCCTCGAACTGCTGGTCATCGCCGCCGGGGCCAAGGGCCAGACCGCGACGGTGACGCCGTTTCCGGACGGAGAGCCCGCCGACGCCCTCGACGACCGCCCGTTCGCCCGGGTGGTGTTCGCTCCGGGCGGGACGCTGGATCCGCTGTTCCGCCACATTCTCCGTAGACGGACGACCCGCGAGCCCTATGACGTCAAACGGCCGATCGCGGCCGGCGACCTGGCCGCCCTGCAGGCGGCGGTGGGGCCGGGCCTGCGGGCCGGAGCGCTTACCGGCGGCGAGGCGCTGGGCGACATGAAGGTGCTGACCCGCGACGCCTTTGAGCGCGAGGTCGATACCCCGGCGGCCAACCAGGAGAGCATCGACCTGATGCGGATCGGCGACAAACAGATCGCCGAGCACCGGGACGGCCTGTTCCTGCGCGGGCCAGCGATAGAGGCCCTGCATGCGGTCGGCATCCTGACGCCGGAGAACATGGCCAGGCCGGGGACCATCGCCTTCAAGCAGATGCGGGACTTCGCCCGGCCGCTGTGCGAGGCGACGGCGGCTTTCCTCTGGATGGTCAGTCCGGACAACAGCCGGACGACCCAGATCGCCTCTGGCCGGGCCTATGCCCGCATGGCCCTGGAGGCGACGGCCCGCGACATCGCCATCCAGCCGATGAGCCAGGCGCTGCAGGAATACCCGCAGATGGCGCCGTTCTTCGCCCGCATGGACGCCGCCGTCGGGGTGAAGCCCGGCGAGCGCCTGCAGATGCTGGTGCGGGCAGGCTACGCGAAGGATGTGCCGCCGGCGCCGCGCAAGGGCCTCGAAGACCTGTTCCGGCCCCGTCCTTCGACGGCCGCCTGATGGCCTTGAAGGAGCGGCCGGATGTCTCGGTCCTGACCGAGATCGGCATCATTTCGCAACTGTCCAACGCGGCGCTGGAACGCAGCCTGCCGGACGGCATGAGCGCGGCGCAGTTCGGGGTGCTGACCCACTTCATGCGGCGCGGCGGCGAGGAGAGTCCGGCCAAACTGGCGGCCGCCTTCCAGGTGACCAAGGGGGCGATGACCAACACCCTGCAGCGGCTGGAGGCGCAGGGGTTCGTGGCGGTGGTCGGCGATGCGGCCGACGGGCGGAAGAAACGCGTGTCGCTGACGGCGGCGGGCGCGCGGGCCTATGAGGCCGGGCTGATGGCGCTGCGGCCGCGCATGGAGGGCCTGCGGGAGGCCTTCACCGACGCGGAGTTCACGGCCGCGCTGCCGTTCCTGCGGGCGTTGCGGGTGTGGATGGACGAGAACCGCTGATCCTCCCCCCTCCGATCATCCCGACGAAAGTCGGGACCCAGCTGGCAGAATGCAAAAGGGGCCGGCGCTGATCAGAGCTGGCCCCCTCGCTATTGTGGACACTGGGTCCCGACTTTCGTCGGGATGATCGGATTTTGGGTGGGTAGGCGCTACGCCGCCTTCACACGCAGGCTCGCCGCCGAGATCACCTCCAGCACCTGCACGGTCTTGCCGGGGATGAGGGCGTCGTCGCTGAGGGCGTCCCATTCCTTGCCTTCGACATGCACCCGGCCGCGGCCCTCGGCGAAGATGCTGGCCGCCTCGCCGCGGGCCCCGATCAGGCGGGTGATGTTGTCGTTGATGTCCGGTCCGTCGCCCGAGATATTTTTGGGCAGGTAGCGGCGGGCCGTCACCGTCACGGCGATGGTCAGCACCGCATAGATCAGCAGGTGGATGGCGACATTGGACGGCAGCACGAAGGTCAGCGCCGCCAGCGCCGCCGCCGTCACCGCCGGCCACAAGAGCCAGCCCGAGCCGGTCATCAGCTCGGCCCCGAGAATGACCGCCCCGAGGGCCAGCCAGAACCAGACCGCGTGGTTGGCGTAGAGGACTTCCATGGCTTGGCTCCCCAATCCTAGGCGTTGCGGGGCGTCCGCGGCGTCGCCGTCGGCGGCGGCGGCACGACCCGGGCGTCGCCGCCGCTGAGCGTCTTCACCAGCTCGCCGATGCCGGCGATCGAACCGGTCAGGCCGGCGAAGTCGGCCGGAACGATGACCGTCTTCTGCTGCGGGCTGGAGGCCAGCAGGGCGAAGGCTTCGACGTACTTCTGGGCGATGAAGTAATTGATGGCGTTGACGTCGCCGCGGGCGATGGCTTCCGAGACGAAGGCGGTGGCCTTGGCTTCGGCCTCGGCCTCGCGTTCGCGGGCCTCGGCGTCGCGGAAGGCGGCTTCCTTGCGGCCCTCGGCCTGCAGGATGGCCGACTGCTTGGCGCCCTCGGCCCTGGCGATCTGGCTCTGCTTTTCGCCGTCCGCCTCGGTGATCACCGCCCGGCGTTCGCGTTCGGCCTTCATCTGGCGGGCCATGGCGTTGGTGATGTCCGGCGGCGGGGTCAGATCCTTGATCTCGATGCGCGTGGCCTTGACGCCCCAGGGGTTGGTGGCGTGGTCGATGGTGGCCAACAGGCGGCTGTTGATCTGGTCGCGCTGGCTGAGCACCTCGTCCAGTTCCATCGAGCCGACCACGGTGCGCAGGTTGGTCATGCACAGCTGGGCGATGGCGTAGTTGAGGTTGTCGACCCGGTAGGCGGCGTTGGCGGCGTCCATCACCTGGATGAAGACGATGCCGTCGACCTTCACCACCGCGTTGTCCTTGGTGATGACTTCCTGCTGGGGCACGTCGAGCACCTGCTCCATCATGTTCACCCGCCGGCCGATCGTCTCGATGAACGGGGTGAGAATGGAGATGCCGGGCTTGAGGGTGCGGGTGTAGCGGCCGAAGCGCTCGACCGTGAACTCACGGCCCTGCGGCACGATCTTGAGCACGCTGAACACCAGGAACAGCGCGAATACGACCAGAATTGCAGCGAAAATCCAGAACATCGATGGCCCTCCCAATCTCTCAACTTGAGATGAGCCTAGCTGCGTATCGTCGCAAGGGTAACCAGCATTCATTACCGCCGATGGGTAATTATCGCCCCGTTTTGGGCGAAAAAGTCGGGCTATTCCGTCGGAGCGGCGTCCGGGTTTTCCCCGTCCTTCAGGGCCGGATCGTCAGGGCCCATGCGCTGGACGGTGCGGACGGAGGCCGCCATGCGCTTGGCGATGCCCTCGCCCTTGCGGGCCACGGCCAGCTCGGCCTTGCGGCTGTCGGGGCCGCAGGACGGAAACTGCGCCTTGCGGGCGGCGAAACCGCTGTTGAACGACTGCTTCAGCCGGGCCTCGAAATCGGCGTCGGCCTGTTCGGTATTGACCAGCTCGGCCATGCGGTCGCGCCAGTACTGGTCGCCATCGCCGCTGCAGACCTGGCGCAGGGCGTGGGACTCGCCGATGGCGTAGGCCAGATCGACCAGCGACTGGCGCTCGGGCGGCGGGCGCTCCTGGGCAAGCGCCGGAGATGCGAGCAGCAGGGCGGCCAAAGCGGGAAGAAGGCGTTTCATGTCGCCATCTGGTTCAAGTCTCGCGCCAACATCAAGCCGACTCGCCTAATCCAGCATGATGGCGCTGAGCAGGCGGCCATAGTCGGGCTCGCCCCGCCGGAAGGCGCGGCGGTTGGAATAGAAGAGCTCGTCTTCCGCGCAGGTGTCGCGGCCGACCCATTCGGCCCGGTTGACGCCGGCCGCGGCCAGGCGCGAGAGGACGAAGCCCGGCAGGTCGAACTGGCGCTTGCCTGGCGCGCCGGGGGCGAACCAGGCGGCGTGGGCGGGATCGGCCTCGAGGAAGGTGGCCTCGAACTCCTCGCCGACCTCGTAGGAGGCCTGGGAGATGCAGGGACCGACGGCGGCGACCATATCGGCGCGGCGGGCCCCCAGCCGCTCCATGGCGGCGACAGTCTCGGCGACGATGCCGGTGAGGGCGCCCTTCCAGCCGGCGTGGGCGGCGGCGACCACCCGGGCCTTCGGGTCGGCGATCAGCACCGGGGCGCAGTCGGCATGCAGGGCCCCGCAGACGACGCTTCGCTGGTCGGTGACGACGCCGTCACCCTCGGGGCGATAGCGGCCCCAGGGCGCCTCGGCGGTCAGGGCCCTGGCCGAGTGGATCTGGTAGCAGGTGTTGAGGGCGTCAGGCATGACTCCGAACCAGCCGGCGGCCCGGGCCCGGTTCTCCTCGACATCGGCCGCTTCGTCGGAGGAGCCGCGACCGACGTTGAGACTGTCGAACAGCCCGCTGGAGACGCCGCCCTGGCGGGTGAAGAAGGCATGGCGGACGCCCGGCAGGCCCTTGAGCAATTCCGACTGGACGACCGGCAGGCTCACGCCGTCAGCACGCGCGGGAGCTTGAAGCGCACGGTCTCGCGGGTCGGGGCGACTTCCTCGATGGTCAGGTCGAAGCGGGTCGCGAGCCGCTCGATCAGCTCCTGAACCAGCAGTTCCGGGGCCGAGGCGCCGGCGGTGATGCCGAGCGAGCTGATCCCGTCCAGCCACTCGTCCTTCATCTCGGCCGCCTTGTCGATCAGATAGGCCCCGCGCACCCCGGCCCGCTTGCCGACCTCGACCAGCCGCACCGAGTTGGAACTGTTGGGCGAGCCGACGACGAGCAGGACCTCGCTGGCCTCGGCGATGGCCTTCACCGCCTCCTGGCGGTTGGTGGTGGCGTAGCAGATGTCTTCCTTGTGCGGCGTCGAGATGCCGGGGAAGCGGGTCTGCAGGGCCTCGATGATGTGGGCCGTGTCATCGACCGACAGGGTGGTCTGGGTGACGAAGGCGACGTTCATCGGGTCCTTCGGGGTGAAGGTCGCGACGTCTTCGACGGTCTCGATCAGCTTGACGACGCCCTCGGGCAGCTGACCCATGGTGCCGACCACCTCGGGATGCCCCTTGTGGCCGATCAGCACGATCTCGCGGCCGTGCTGGTGATGGCGCTGGGCCTCGACATGGACCTTGGAGACCAGCGGGCAGGTGGCGTCGAGATAGAGCATCTGCCGTTCGCGGGCCTCGGCCGGCACGCTCTTGGGCACGCCGTGGGCCGAGAAGATGATCGGCCGGTCGACGGGACATTCGGAGGTCTCCTCGACGAACACCGCGCCCATGGCCTTGAGCCGATCGACCACGAAGCGGTTGTGGACGATTTCGTGGCGCACATAGACCGGCGCGCCGTACTTCTCGATGGCCTTCTCGACGATCTGGATGGCCCGGTCGACGCCGGCGCAGAAGCCGCGCGGGCTGGCAAGCAGGACCTTCAGGGAAGGCTTGGCGACGGGCGTGGCATCCATGCCGCCCTAGTTAGGGCGTTGTCGCCTCAGCCGCCAGCCTCAAGGGACAATGGCCGACTGTTTCGCCTTGCACGCTTCGTTGCGTTGCAGGGCCACGCATATGCCTTTATCAGCGGAGAAGAGTTTCAATGAGGATCGACCTTCAGGGTCGCCCTCAAACGCCAAGTATCTGTCGGGACCCGCATGCGCCGCTTCTTCACCTACGCCCTCGCGGGCCTGATCCTCGTTTCCGCGCCGGCCGCCATGGCCCAGGGCCGCCGTGGCGACCAGGACAAGCGCCAGGAAGAACAGAGCGCCAAGAAGAAGGCGCGCGACAAGGAGTGGAACCAGCCGGAAGCCCCGCTGCCCGCCCTGCGCAACGCCGGCCCCTGCCCCTATGTGAAGGTGCTGTACGACGCCGCCCGCTACATCGAGTTCGACGGCAAGGAATCGGCCGGCGCCGTCGCCTACAGCGGTGAGATCCAGGGTCTGTCGTCGGCCTGCGAATACAAGGACGACGAGCCGATCCGGGTGTCGCTCGAGGCCCTGTTCGCGCTGGGCAAGGGTCCCAGGGCGACCAGTGACCGCAAGACCTACCGCTACTGGGTGGCGGTCACGACCCGGAACTCGGCGGTGATCACCAAGGAATACTTCGACCTGCCGGTGAAGTTCAGCGACGACCGCACCATGGTCACCGAAAAGCTGGAAGGCATCGTCATTCCGCGCGCCAGCATGGAAACCAGCGGCGCCAACTTCGAGGTCCTGATCGGCTTCGACGTCACCCCGGCGATGGCCGAGTTCAACCGCGACGGCAAACGTTTCCGCGTCTCGGCCGGCGCGCCAAAGGCCGCCGACTCCAATTAGTAAGCCTCCTGCTCTAGAACGACTTCCATGACCGATCTGAAGAGGACGCTGGGTGAAGCGGCTGCGGCCGCGTTCGCCGAATTGGGGATTCCGCCCACGCTCGGGCGGGTGACCCCCTCCGACCGTCCCGACCTCGCCGACTTCCAGTCCAACGGGGCCATGGCCGGGGCGAAAGTCGCCGGCAAGCCGCCGCGCGAGATCGCCCAGTATGTCGTTGACCGCCTGGCCGGCGATCCCAATCTGGCGTCCGTCGAGATCGCGGGCCTCGGCTTCATCAACATGCGGGTCAGCCCGGCCGCCCTGTCGGTGCGGGCCAACGAGATCGCCGCCGACGACCGCAAGGGCGCCGTCGAGGTCGAGGACAGCCGCCGGGTGATCATCGACTACGCCGGGCCCAACGTCGCCAAGCCAATGCATGTCGGCCACCTGCGCGCCTCGATCATCGGGGAGGCGGTCAAGCGCATCTACCGCTTCCGCGGCGACGTGGTGCTGGGCGACGCCCACTTCGGCGACTGGGGCTTCCAGATGGGGCTGCTGATCGTCGCGGCCATGGACGAGATTCCGTTCGTCCGCGCCCTGATGGAGCGGCTGGTCACGGCCCCGGGCGGCTTCTCGGAGGCCGACAGCCAGCGGGTGCTGCAGGAACTGGGCAATCACATCACCCTGGCCGATCTCGACCGGATGTATCCGGAGGCGGCCGGCAGGGCCAAGACCGACGTCGAGTACCGCGACCGGGCCCGCAAGGCGACCGCCGAACTGCAGGGCGGCCGCTTCGGCTATCGCCTGCTGTGGAAGCACTTCGTCAATGTCAGCCGGGTGGCGCTGGAGCGCGAGTTCCACGCGCTTGGCGTCGATTTCGACCTGTGGAAGGGTGAGAGCGACGCCGATCCGCTGATCGCCGGCATGGTCGATGAGCTGCAGGCCAAGGGCCTCCTGGTCGAGGACCAGGGCGCGCGGGTGGTGCATGTCGCCCGGCCGGGCGAGACGAAGAAGAAGAAGCTGGAAGACGGCTCGACCGTCACTGTCCCCTCGCCCGATCCGCTGCTGGTGGTCTCGTCCGAGGGCTCGGCCATGTACGGCACGACGGACCTCGCCACGATACTGGACCGCCGCAAGAGCTTCGATCCGCAGCTGATCCTCTATTGCGTGGACCAGCGCCAGGCAGACCATTTCGAGCAGGTGTTCCGCGCCGCCTATCTCGCCGGCTACGCCGCGCCCGGCGGCCTGGAGCATATCGGCTTCGGCACCATGAACGGTCCGGACGGCAAGCCCTTCAAGACCCGCGAAGGCGGGGTGCTGAAGCTGCACGACCTGATCGAGATGGCCCGCGAGAAGGCCCGCGAGCGGCTGCGCGAGGCAGGCCTGGGCAGCGAGCTTGAGCCTGATGAATTCGAGGAGATAGCCCACAAGGTTGCTGTCTCCACCCTGAAGTTCGCAGACCTCAGCAACTATCGCGGCACCAGCTACATCTTCGATCTCGATCGCTTTACGACTTTCGAGGGGAAGACCGGTCCGTATCTGCTGTTCCAAGCCGTGAGGATCAAATCAATCCTCCGCAGGGCAAGGAACGAGGGCGTCGAAGAGTCCAAGATCAGCGTCAAGGAGCCGGCCGAGCGCGAGCTGGTGCTGATGCTGGACGCCTTCGGCGCGGCCACCGCCGAGGCCTACGACAAGAAGGCCCCCAACTTCATCGCCGACCACGCCTTCAAGCTGGCCCAGGCCTTCTCGAAGTTCTACGCCGCCTGCCCGATCATGAGCGCCGAGACCGACGCCATCCGCGGCAGCCGCCTGCGCCTGGCGCGGGCGACGCTGGAACAGCTGGAACTGGCGCTGGACCTGCTGGGCATCGAGACGCCGGAGCGGATGTAGGGCGGGGCACGGACCTCCCTCCCCGAATTGGGGAGGGCAGGCGCGCGTTGCGCGCCGGGTGGGGAAGTGGATCACCGGCCCCACCGGTTAGGCTTCTGAGTGCGTCCTCTTCAAAGTCAGCGACCGACTTCCCCACCCGACGCGCGTAACCGCGCGTCTGCCCTCCCCAAGTCGGGGAGGGAGGTCAGTGCTTGCAGCCGCAGCCGCCCTTGCCACCGTGGCCGCCCTTGTGACCGCCGCGGCCGCCGATGCGGATGCTGACGCCGACGCTGGCCCGGGCCGAGGCGTAGGCGCTGGCCCCCGCGCCGGCCTCGGCATAGGCGCCGCCCCCGCCGCCGCCTCCACCGCCGTCGATGTATTCGGGGCCGACCCCGCCGCCGCCCCAGAAGAAGCTGTCGCTCAGGCGGATCTCGCCGCAGCTTTCGATCATCCGGCCCTGGGCGTCAAAACGCTGGCGGCAGGGCTCGCGGCCCCAGTCGCCCTCGTCGTGGCGTTCCCAGCCGCCGCGCTCTTCGTAGCCCCAGCTGTAGCCGCTGCTCTCCTCGTAGGTGCGGCTGGCGCCGTAGCGGTCCTCCTCGTCCTGGTAGACCGGTTCGCCGACCCGTTCCTCATAGTGGACCGGCGGCTGGGCGCGGGGCGCGTAGGGATCCTCGATCACGTAGCCGGGCGGCAGGCAGTAGCCCTGGCAGTTGACCTGGCCCTGAACGGCAGCGCCGGCCTGCCCGGTCGTCTCGGCGCGGTAGCTGTAGGCGGAGCCGCCGGCCTCGCTGCGCTGGTAGGCGTAGGCGTCGCCGGTAACGCCGACAGACGGCGCGGCCCGGTAGGGCTCGGCGGCCATGGCCAGGGCCGGGCTCAGGGCCAGGGCGCCGGCCAGCAACAGGGCTGTGGTTCGCATCGCGCGTGGCATGTCCGGACTCCTGACGCAGTTACAGGAGGAGAAGGCTACGCCTCGAAATGGGCAGCCGCGACGCTCTGCGCCTCGGACGAGAGGGACAGGGTTAAGGCGCCGCGCGAGGCGGGTAATTTAACCGTGCCGGCCGGCAGACCTCAGAAATCGACCGCGATGCCCTTGCGCTCCCAGTCGCCATAGCGGGTCGGTTCGGGGCCGGCCGGGCCGCCGTCCTCGGGCGGGGGCGCCGCCTCGACAGCCGCCGCCTTGCGCGCCGCAGCCTCTTCCAGCGCCCGCCGGGCGGCCGGAGACAGCACCTTTCCCGGGGCGGCCCCAGGGACTTCAGGCGCCTCCTGACCAAGATTTAATCGAACACCGTCTTGCGGATCGTCAGCCATGATGGTTTACGCGCGCTCCCAACAACAACGACAAGTATAGGGAAAGATTAAAACCATGTCACGTTGGCCTTATGTGTTTTTCGCCGCCGCCTGCTTTTACATCATGATCGGCGTCTGCTGGGGTATGTACATGGGCATCAGCCATGATCATGCCACCTCGCCCGGTCACGCCCACCTCAACCTGCTGGGCTTCGTCAGCCTGTCGATCATGGGCGGATTCTACGCCCTGCTCGGCAAGGAAACCCCGACCTGGATCGTTGGCGCCAACTTCGGCCTGATGAACCTCGGCGTCTGCCTGCTGGCCCCGGCCCTGTTCCTGCTGCTGTCGCAGCGGGTGGAACCGGCCCAGGTCGTGCCCGTCTTCATGATCGGCGAGGTCTCCATCCTGCTGGGCTTCCTGGCCTTCGGCGCCGCCGTCATCGGCGGTCTGCGCCGCACGGGTCGGGCGAAGGCAGGATCCTTGAAGGTCGCCATCGCCTAGCTCTTGCTTGATCCCTGCGCCGCAAAGGCGGCCCTTCTTGGCTTGAACCCTGCGCCTGAAAGGCGCAGGGGGACGGCGTGACCCAAGCACCTTCGAACGACCTGGCCGCCCGCCGCGCGGCCCTCACCCTGCTGGACGCCGCCCTCGAACGCCGGGGCGGCATCGACGAGGCGGCCGCGGCCGGCCCGCTGAAAAGCCTCGACGCCCGCGACCGCGCCTTCGCCCGCGCCCTGACGCTCAGCACCCTGCGCCGGCTTGGGGCCATCGACCGGCTGCTGGCCCCGAAGCTGAACCGCGAGCCGCCGCCGCGCATCCGCAACCTGCTGCGGCTGGGCGTCGCCCAGCTGTTCTGGTTCGACACCCCCGACCATGCCGCCGTCTCGACCAGCGTCGATATCGCCGCCGCCGACAAGGCCGGCCGGGCCTTCAAGGGCCTGGTCAACGCCGTGCTGCGCGGCCTGCTGCGCGATGGCCCGCCGGCCGACGATCCCGAAGCCCTCTGCCCGCCCTGGCTCTACGCCCGCTGGACCAACGCCTGGGGCCCCGAGGCCGCCCGCGCCATCGCGGCGCAGATCGCGGGTGAACCGGCCACCGACCTGACGGTGCGCGAGAACGGCGACATCGAACTGCTGACCGCCCAGCTCGAGGCCACCGCCCTGCCCGGCGGCACGGTCCGCGTCACCCAGCGCGGCGATGTCGCCCAGTGGCCGGGCTTCGCCGAGGGCCGCTGGTGGGTGCAGGACGCCGCGGCCGCCATCCCCGCCCGCCTGCTGCACGCCAACGCCGAACAGACGGCGCTCGACCTTTGCGCCGCGCCGGGCGGCAAGACCCTGCAGCTGGCCGTGACCGGCGCCAGGACCGTGGCCGTCGATCGCTCCGAAGAGCGGCTGAAGCGGGTGACCGAAAACCTGGCACGGATGGGCCTGACCGCCGAGGTCATCGCCGCCGACGCCGGGCGCTGGGACGATGAGCGCACCTTCGACGCCGTCCTGCTCGACGCCCCCTGCTCGGCCACCGGCACCTTCCGGCGCCACCCGGACGTGCTGTGGGCCGCCGCCCCTGGCGACATCGCCAAGCTGGCCGCCGTGCAGTCGCGTCTGCTGGACAGCGCGGCGATGCGCACCGCGCCCGGCGGGCGGCTCGTCTACTGCGTCTGCTCGCTGGAGCCGGAAGAGGGCGAAGGCCAGGTCCGCGCCTTCCTCAACCGCCATCCCGAGTTCAGCAACGAACCCTGCGCCGAGGGCGAGGGCGGGGCGCCGGCCGCCTCGCTGACCCGCGAAGGCTGGCTGCGCCTGCTGCCCCACCAGCGCGAAGGCGGCCAGGACGGCTTCTTCGCGGCGCGGCTGAAGCGAAACTGATCCCACTCTTGATGTCATCCTCCGGCCGCGCAGCGGACCGGGGGACCCATCTGTCCGCGTGAAAACGGCCGAGAGTCCTTCCAGAGCCGCCTTGATGGGGTGGACGACCCCCGGCGGCATCGGTGTGCCAAGATGGGTTGTCTGAACTCATCTCAAGGAGGGCCGTCCGTGGAGCATCCTACGCGCATATTCATCGATACGTCCAAGCAGCTGTTTCAGCTGCACGGTGTGGACGCAGGCGAGAAGGTCGTCATTCGCCGGCAACTTCGGCGGCGGGAGATGATCCCGTTCTTCACCAGGCTGGCGCCGACGGTGATCGGACTGGAAGCCTGTGGAGGTTCACACCACTGGGCGCGGGAGCTGGCGGGGCTTGGCCATCAGGTGATGCTGCTGCCGGCCCAGTATGTGAAGGCCTATCTGAAGCGAGGCAAGAACGACGGTCGCGACGCCGAGGCCGGCTGCGAAGCGATGAGCCGGCCGACGATGAGGCCGGTGCCGGTCAAGACCGTTCAGGAGCAGGCGGTGCTGATGCTGCTGGCGACGCGGGACCGACTGGTGCGAAGCCGCACCCAGCTGACCAACGCCATTCGCGGCCATGCCGCCGAGTTCGGGCTGATCGCTCCGACCGGGCTGGACAAGATCGAGCCGCTGCTGGAGCGCGTCGCCGCCGACCAGGCTTTGCCCGACCTGGCCCGGGACCTGTTCGCGGGTCTTGGCCGCCAGCTCCTCGCCCTGCAGGCGCAGATCGTCGAGATCGACGCCCGGATGGCGGCGCATCATCGGGCCGATCAGACCAGCCGCCGGCTGGCCAGGATCCCCAGCGTCGGGATCGTCGGCGCGGTCATGCTCGCCGCCAAGACCCCGGACCCCAAGGCCTTCCGCTCAGCGCGCGACTTCGCCGCCTGGCTGGGCCTCACGCCCAAGGACCATTCCACTGCCGGCAAGACCCGCCTTGGCGGCATCACCCGGGCCGGCGACGAGGCGCTTCGAGCCGTCCTGGTCTGCGGGGCCATGGCGGTGATCCAGAACGCCAAAGCGGGTCGAGGACAGCCGTGGCCATGGCTCAATCGGCTATTGGCCACAAAGCCGACCAAGCAGGTCGCCGTCGCCCTCGCCAACAAGACCGCCCGCATCGCCTGGCGCCTCATGGTCAGCGGACAGGACTACGATCCGTCTCGCCGCCTCGCCGCGCCTTCCCAACAACCTGCCTAGCCGGCAGGCTCAACCCGTTCCTTGCAAGAGGCAGATGGTGTGATCGATCGATCAAATGGATGGGACACTCCGCGGGACCCAACGGCGTCACAGACCGCTGCCTTGATCGGAACCCATCCCGCGCAAACCATCTTGGCGACGGCCAATATCCAAGGCCGCCAGACCGGACATATGGGCGCAAGCGACTACGATCAGATCAATCCGCGACGACTTGCAGGGTGGGGGTCGTCCACATATGGGTCCCCCGGCTCCCGCTTCGCGGGCCCGGAGGATGACATCGGAAGGGGAACGGCCAGTCGAACCTAGCCCCACAGCTTCGACTCCGCTAAGCCATGGGGCCATGATCATCGCTCCTTCCATCCTGGCGTCGGACTTCGCCAAGCTCGGCGAGGAATGCCGCGCCATCGAGGCCGCCGGCGCCGACTGGGTGCACGTCGACGTCATGGACGGCCACTTCGTGCCCAACATCACCATCGGTCCCGACGTGGTGAAGGCCCTGCGGCCGCACGTCTCCATCCCGTTTGACTGCCACCTGATGATCGCCCCGGCCGATCCCTATCTGGAGGCGTTCCGCGAGGCCGGGGCCGACATGATCAGCGTGCATCCCGAGGCCGGGCCGCACCTGAACCGCACCCTGCAGCGCATCCGGGCGCTCGGCGCCAAGGCGGGGGTGGTGTTCAACCCGTCCACAAGCCCGTCGGTCATCGAGTACATGATGGACGACATCGACCTGATCCTGGTGATGAGCATCAACCCGGGCTTCGGCGGCCAGAGCTTCATGCCCTCGCAGCTGAAGAAGATCGAAACCCTGCGCCGGATGATCGACGCCAGCGGCAAGGACATCTGGCTGGAGGTCGATGGCGGGGTGAACCCGGTCACCGCCCGCCAGTGCGCCGACGCCGGAGCCACGGCCCTGGTCGCCGGCTCGGCCGTGTTCAAGGGCGGGCCGAGCGCCTACGCCGCCAACATCGCCGCCTTGCGGGGCTGACGGGACGAAAGCGTGAAGCCGCCCCGCCGCGACCTCGTCGGACCTGCCCTCACCGTCGTTCGCGGCTGGGCCGGCGCGGCCCGCCGCCAGGGCGAGCAGGAGTGGTTCGGCAACCCGCTGCACCGTATGATGCTCAACCGGCCGGCCGTCGAGGGCTTCGCCGCCAATCCGCGCGACCGCCGGCCGGTGAACAACGCCGAGGGCCGCCGGCTGCTGCAGGGCATCTTCGACCTGGCCGGCACGCGGATGAGCGTCGGGGCCCATGGCGATCCCTTCGACAAGCCCAGCCCCGACCGCGCCTTCGCCGTGGCCCTGCACCGCATGGGCTGGCTGCATGACCTGGTCGCCCAGGAGGACGCCGGGCCGCGCGCGGCCCTGCGGCTGATCTTCGACTGGAAGCGGGTCTTCGGGCGCTGGAACGGCTTCTCCTGGGGCCATGAGGTGCTGGAGCGGCGGGTGTTCAACCTGGCCTGCGCCGCCCGCCGGCTGGCGGCCGTGGCCTCGGACGCCGAGCGGGCCGAACTGGCCACCGACCTGGCCCGCCAGACGCGGCATCTGGCCGACATCTCCATCCACCCCGAGCGGGCCCTGCAGCGGGCGGTGGTCGTCGGCATCGCCGGCTGCGCCCTGGCCGGCGAGGCAGGCGAGCAGCTGATCGACCGGTCGATGGCCATCCTGCAGGCCAGTCTGCCCGGCGCCGTCGCCCCCGACGGCATGCACGCCAGCCGCTCGCCGCAGGCCGGGCTGGAGCTGCTGTTCGACCTCTTGACCCTCGACGAGGCCCTGCACCAGCGCGGCCAGGCCGGGCCCGACGAGATGGGCCGGGCCATCGACCGCCTGAGCGCCGCGGCCCGCTTCTTCACCCTGCCGGACGGCCGGCTGGCCAGCTTCCAGGGTGGCGAGGCCGTGCCCGCCGCCCGCATCGCCGCCGCCCTGGCCCATGACGAGAGCGCCGGCCCGCCGCCGATGAAGGCGCCGCACGGCGGCTACTACCGCCTCGACGGGGCCGGGCTGACCCTGATGCTCGACGGCGCCGCCCCGGCCGGCGGGGTGTGGAGCGCCACCGCCTGCGCCCAGACGCTGGGTATCGAGATCCTGGCCGGCGCCGACCGGCTGGTCACCGGCTGCGCCTGGAGCCCCGACGCCGCCGCGCCCCAGGCCCTGCGCCTGACCGACGGGGCCTCGACCGCCTCCCTCAGCGACGCCTCGGCCGGCGAGCCCTTGCGCGGCCTGACCGCCTGGGGCATCGGTCCCAGGCTGGAGGGGGCCGCGAAGCAGGTCGATGTCCGCCGCCACGATGCCGACGCCGGGGTCTGGCTGGAATGCAGCCACGACGGCTGGGCCGCCGACTTCGGCCTGATCCATGACCGCCGCCTCTACCTCGACCTGGCGGCCGGCGAGCTGCGCGGCGAGGACGCCTTCCGCCCCGTGCTGGAAGGCCCGCCGGCCGACGGCCCGCGCCGCTACCTGCCCTTCACCGTCCGCTTCCACCTCCACCCCGACGCCCGCGCCAGTCTGGCCCGTGACGGCAAGAGCGTGCTGCTCAAGGGCCCGACCGACCAGGGCTGGTGGCTGCGCAACGACGCCGTCTCCGTCTCCGTGGAGCCCAGCGCCCACTTCGAAAACGGCAGGCCGAGGCGGTCGACGCAGGTGGTGCTGACGGGGCAGGTACGGGTCGATACAGGCGGGCGGATCCGGTGGAAGATGAGCCGGGCGGAGGGGTGACCTAACGACGATAGTCGTACTTATTCATGAGCTCCATGAACCCACCCTCTCGGCTCCAAGTCTGGCAGATATCGCTCTCAGTCGGACCCGGAGCGACACCGCACATGGCCTTCCATGTTTTCGGAAAGCGACACTTGGCATCGATCTCACCGTAGGACTTATCCCAGTCAGGATCATCCGTATCAGTCAGGCTAAGCATGCGGAGATCGCTGCCCTCGACATCTCCGCCGTACACCTCGACATAGCCGATGGACTTACGAAATACGAAGGGCGACGCGCCAACATAGGCACCCATCCGGTTTTTGCCATTCACCGTTCCACAAACTGCGTCAGCCGTTTCGGCGACAAATTCGATCTTCGCGGCGCCAGGATCAAACATCATTCCGCGAAGCGCTTCGCGGGCCTGATTCCGTGGGGTGCCGGGGATGAGATCGCAGGCAGGCAGCGTCAATGCCAAAATGGCCGCAATAACAATGCATCCGTTTCTCATGTTTCCCCCCCAATGACTATCTCATGATAGCCGATCGATGCGTTCGTGTTGACTCCGAGCCCGCCCTGCGTAGTTTCCGCCTCGTCTCAGCGACTGGCGCATCAGGTGGATCACCACCGGGGAGCTGACGACGCCATCTGCCGCGCGCCTGGGCGAGACCTCACAGCTTTCCAGCCGGAGTCCGCCATGCCCGCCGCCCCTGATTTCCCGCCCTCGCCCGATACCGTTGTCGCCAAACGCGCCCTGATCTCCGTGTCCGACAAGACCGGGCTGATCGAGACGGCGCGGGCGCTGCACGACCTGGGCGTCGAACTGGTCTCGACCGGCGGCACCAAGAGCGCCATCGCGGCGGCCGGGTTGCCGGTCAAGGACGTGGCCGACCTGACCGGGTTTCCGGAGATGATGGACGGGCGGGTGAAGACCCTGCACCCCATCGTCCACGGCGGCCTGCTGGGCGTGCGCGGCGCGGCCAGCCACAAGGCGGCGATGGACGAGCACGGCATCGGCGGCATCGATATCCTCTATGTGAACCTCTATCCCTTCGATGCGACGGTCGCTGGCGGCGGCGACTTTGAAACCTGCGTCGAGAACATCGACATCGGTGGGCCGGCGATGATCCGCTCGGCGGCCAAGAACCACGGCTACGTCGCCGTCTGCACCGCCCCGGAAGACATGGCCCGGGTGGTCGAGGCGCTGAAGGCCGGCGGGACGACGCTCAGCCTTCGCAAGGATCTGGCGGCCCGAGCGTTTGCCCGCACCGCCACCTACGACGCCGCCATCAGCGGCTGGTTCGCGGGGCAACTGGGCGAGACCGCGCCGGCCCGCCGGGCCATCGGCGGTGAACTGAAACAGACCCTGCGCTATGGCGAAAACCCGCATCAGTCGGCGGCCTTCTATGTCACCGGCGAGCAGCGCCCCGGCGTGGCGAACGCCCGTCAGCTGCAGGGCAAGGAACTGAGCTACAACAACATCGCCGACACCGACGCCGCCTTCGAGCTGGCGGCCGAGTTCGACGAGCCGGCCTGTATCATCGTCAAGCACGCCAACCCCTGCGGCGTCGGCTTGGGCGCCGACCTCAGGCAAGCCTACGCCCGCGCCCTGGCCTGCGATCCGGTCTCGGCCTTCGGCGGCATCGTGGCGGTCAACCGCCGGCTGGACCGCGCCACTGCGATGCAGGTCTGCGAGACCTTCACCGAGGTGGTCATCGCCCCCGAGGCCGACGACGACGCGGTGGCCGTGTTCGAGGCCAAGAAGAACCTGCGCCTGCTGGTCACCGGCGGCATGCCGGATGCCTTCCGGGCCGGCGAGGTGTTCCGCTCGGTCTCCGGCGGCTTCCTGGTGCAGTCGCGCGACACCGCCCGGCTGACGGCGGCCGATCTGAAGGTGGTCACCAAGCGCGCGCCTACCGACGAGGAAGTGCGGGACATGCTGTTCGCCTTCACCGTCGCCAAGCATGTGAAATCCAACGCCATCGTCTTTGCCCGGGGTGGCCAGACGCTGGGGGTCGGCGCCGGGCAGATGAACCGCAAGGACAGCGCCCGCATCGCCGCCATCCGCGCCGCCGATTTTGGCCTCGACCTCAAGGGCAGCGCCTGCGCCTCGGAAGCCTTCTTCCCGTTCGCCGACGGCCTGATCCAGGCGGCGGAAGCCGGGGCGACGGCGGTGATCCAGCCGGGTGGTTCCATGCGGGACGCCGAGGTCATCGCGGCGGCCGATGCGGCGGGGATCGCCATGGTCTTCACCGGGGTGCGGGTGTTCCGCCACTAGGGCCTTATCGAAGCGGCCTACCATTATAGCCGATGCCTCGGCGGCCAGCACCGGCTGTCGCGGCAAAGCCTTGAAAACGCAGGGCTCGGGGGTAGGCCGGGGCGCTGGGTCTGTAGGTCGGCGCGTAGGCCTGGGCGTGGTCGGGGCGCGGGGAATGTGGTTCGGCCGGGGCCACGATCCGGCCTACGGTCACGCGCCGTGACGAAACGCCCGGAATAGGCCTCCGGAATTTTACCCAGGAGAAACTACTCGCCAATGTGAGTGATTGTTCACTTGCAATCAGCGTCGTCAGGCGGCAAGCTTGCCCCATGGACACGCTCGAAGCCCGCTGGGCGAAACTGCAGCCGCATGCGGCGATGCACGGCCCCCCCGATGCCGACCGTCGCCCGGTCGCCCTGCTGTTCCACGGCTGCGGCGGGGTGCAGGCGCATCTCGACGACTATGCGGCCGCCGCGACGGCGGCCGGCTGGCGCTCGGTCATCGTCGACAGTTTCGCCCCGCGCGGCTGGAGCCGGACCTATGGCCTGACCTTCGTCTGTTCGGGGACGCGGTTCTGGGGCTTCGAGCGGGCCGGCGACGTGCTGGCGACGATCTACGGCATGGGCCAACGCGAGGACGTCGATGCCAGCCGCATGGTGCTGGCCGGCTGGAGCCACGGCGGCTGGGCGATCATGGACCTGATGACCATGGCCCTGGAGAGCGAGGCCGAGGCCCGCGTCGGCGGGGCGGGTCCCGGGCTGCTGGACGGGGTGAAGGGCCTCTACCTCAACTATCCCTATGTGAATTTCGGCTCGCGCGGCGCCAGGCGCGACTGGCGCTATCGGCCGAAGGTGATGGGCGTCATCGCCGAGCGCGACCACCTGGGCGGACCGAAGCTGCATGAGGCGGCCTATGCCCGGGCGCGGGCCGGCGGCTGCGCGGTGGAGACGGTGACGGTGAAGGGGACGCACGCCTTCGACCAGCCGGGCGAGATGATGATCAATCTCTCGCCGATGCAGCGGGACGCGGCGTTGACGGCGGAGAACCTGACGCGGTTCGGGGGGTTTCTGGGCGCCGTCCAGGCGGCCGCTTGAGGGTCCGCCAAACGGACATCCGGAATGTCGGAGAAGGGTGGGAAGCGGACATTGAGTTGCTGCAGGAGGCGGAGCTTGGCAGATTGCTCCCGCATGACGATTGAAAACGCCGCGCAGATAGACGCGATGGGCCTGGAGACAAGCACCGGCAAAATGGTGCTTGGAATCAGCGATCACCTTGACTGGTCGGAAGCCTCGGCCCACCTGCAAGCGATGGAGCGCAAGGTGAACGCCTACCTAGGCTTCATCCAGAGTGGGCAAATCGTTGATCAGGACGCCGATGCCAAGGGCCGACCGGTCAAGATCGCGATCTATCAAGAGTTCCCTGAGCCTTCTGACGTCACGCCCATCTTAAACAAGTTAGCGGCCCAACTCGGCCTCGCTGGTATCGAGCTTTGGCGGGGGCATTTGCCGCCAGGGTACTGACCCGCATGCGGACCTTCCCAATGTCTCACATGGGTCGAGAGCGGCCCTCAGAACGACCCGACCATGAGGAGGGCGATAACGGGCGGTTGTCCGACCTCGACCCGGCGATGATTCACGAATGCCGCGCATTCAACCAGGGCCGCGTACTGCGCCGGGCAGCGCCTGGCGAACGCGGCGGCCTCGTCGATCTGAAGCGTCAGAACCGCCCCCTTGGCGACCGGCCGGCTGACCATTCTGGCCTCCGCATCGTCCGCATAGGTCAGGCAGTCAATCCAGGCGGCCATGTTCGCGCCGTAGTAGCCAGGGAAACCCAGGCAGTCGGCGAAGACGGCGTGAAAATTGTCCCAATCGACGATGCGATTAGCGGGCACGTTGGTGATGAGGGTCTGCATGGCGGCAAGCTAACGCAGGCGCAGGAGGATGTCCGCTACGGGTCGAAAACAGTCTGTGCCAACCGACGGACAGCGACCTCCGCCGTCATTTGGATGACACTCCCTCAGGCGCCGCTGAGGGGTGGAAGGCTGCCGCAGGTTGGTTAACATTGCCCCTATGACCGACCTGAAGGCCAAAACTGCGGAGTTGAAGGCGCTCGGCCGTCTCAAGGCGACGCCGAGCCGCGTGGCCGAGGTCAAGGCCGCGCTTTCGGGCAAATGGGAAGGCGTCCAGGCCGTCGCTCTTCAGGTCCTTGCGACTTGGGGCGGGCGTGAGGCCGTTGAAATCATCAGGGCGTTTCTGATCGACGCCTATGCGCGAAAGCACGGATGGTCCATTCGCGGCGTAGCCATCGAGGCGCTCACCGGGCTCATTGACCGCCGAGATGTTGATTGGGTCCTGGACCTCTATTTCTCCGTCCCGGGCCATCTCGAAAAGCATGTTGTCCTGAGACTCGTCCTAGCCCTGCCTTCTGAAGCGGCCAAGCGGCGGCTCGTGGCCGAACTGTCGAGTGCCGATGCAGTCAATCGGCAAGCCGCCGTGAAGGCGATCGGCAACCTGCCATATGCGGATCGTGGCGCGCTTCTCACGCGCATGTGTGACGATCCGGACAAGCTTGTGAGGCAAAGCGCGAATGCCTTGGTCATGGGGTGACCGGGGCTGTACCGTGAGGCAGGAACGGGCTTCGCGAACGTCGGCTCAGGGTCGAATCCGGGCGTTCCCTTGTGCGCCATTTGCCGACCTATCGCGACAGTCGCGGATCATAGGTCCATTTTCGGATCTTGCCGGCCGTGATCCCCCCGGCGTCCGGGTGGGTCGGATTGATCAGGATGTTGATCTCCTCAGGCACGAGGACCGAGGGAACGATCAGCAAGGCCGAGGCGCCCGAGGCGATCCAGTCGGTTCCCAGACCAATGCTGACCCGTCCGGCGGGTTCGGCATCCCACCCGACCGGCAGGCTGGCAGGCGTTTCCCGTTGCGCGGCGGCCCAGACGGAATCCGGAATATCGATGGCGACCAGATAGCGGTTGAACGGAAGGCCGCCCGCGTTGAAGTGAACGACCGTTTCGAGACAGGCCAGGGCGATGGATGCCGACGTGTAGACAACGGCGGATCCAGGCGCGTTCCACCGCCCGCCAGTGATCCTGGCCCCCGCGCCGGACAGGTCGTCCGCCTCGTAGTCCGGCGTATCCGCCGCGATTCGCCAGAGCCGCCGGCTCACGCGTAAGCGCCGCTCTGAATTTGGGACAAGGTGCGGGAGACCAGGGACTGGCCCTCCATCGTATCGAGCAAGGTCATGGGCGCCTGACCCCCGAGGGCCGGCAGCGGCTCCCGAAGCCAGCGCGACAGCCAGGCCGGCGCATCGAACCCTTGCGGATCGCCGGACTCCTCGACCATGGCCTGGAGTTGGCCGACGAGCTTGGCGACGCCGATGACGCGTTCACTCTCGTCGGCCGACAGGGTCGCGTCCTGCGACGCCTTGCGATTGACGGTCGCCGCCGACAGCTTGAGGGCCGAGAGCCCGGCGCCCTGACTGATCGCCAGATCATGAAAGATGCGCTTGGCCTGGGCGGCGGGGACGCCGGCCTTGATCATCCCGATGCGAACGACCGGCTCGGCCCGATAGATGTCGATATAGGACATCAACTTGAGACCGGCACTGGCGGTGGACGGCGCGACAGCTTTAAGCGACGAGACCATTGCGTTGCTCCTTTGAGTAACTCAATAGCTCAAAAGAGCAATTTTGGCAAAGGGGCAGTTGTCAGCTGACTGCGTCCTTCTCCCGCTTGCCGGGAGAAGGACGCCTACTTCGCCGCCTCTTCCGCCAGTTCGCGCAGCGCCGCGTTGGCGATGGTGAGTTTAGCGAAGGTCCACCCTCCCCCGGCGTGTTCGATCTCCTCCACCGTGCGGCGCACCGCGCGGCCGGGGCCCTGGTGCATGGCGGCCCAGGACTTGACGGTCTGGGCCGCCTGTTCCGGGGTTTCGCCGGCCTGGGGGTTGGCGGCGAAGGCCATGACAGCGCGGGTCACCGCCGTCTGTTCGGTCAGCATGTCCTCGATCAGGCGGCGGACGGCCATGCGCTCATAGTGGTCGCCGCCGCGCTTCTCGCCAGCCGCGGCGCGCAGCTTGTCGAAGAAGAAGGCGGCGCCGACCTGGTGGTAGACGCGGGCGGCGGCGACGGCGGGCCAGTTCTGGCTGGCGGCCAGGTCGATGAGATCGGCGGCTGTGGTCAGCGGCTGCAGGGCCGCGACCGCCATGGCCAGCGCCTCGGGAGCGCCGTCGCCGGCAAAGGCCTTGGCGCGGCGGCTGACCGCCTTGTGCTCGAAGGGCGAGAGGATGGCGGGGGTCAGGGCCGCCAGCTCGGTCATGGCCGGCTGGTAGCGGTCGACCAGGGCCTGGACACTGTCGCCGGCCTTGGCGCGGCGGGCCATCCAGTAAGTCTGGCTGCGCAGGACGTGGCCCAGCGCCCGGAACAGGGAGAGCTGGCCCTGGGCGGAGGCCTTGCCGTCGAGGGCCTCGACGTCGGACCACAGGGTGTCGAAGCCGAGGATGCGGCGGCCGGCCTCGAAGCCGACCATCAGGGCGGCGTCGTCGGCGCTGGCGGCGGTCTTCAGCCGGCTGGCGAAGGTGGGGCCGCAGCGGTTGACGATCTCGTTGCTCATCACCGTGGCGATGATCTCGCGGCGCAGGCGATGGCGGTCCATCTCCTCGGCGTATTGCTGGACGCCGGCCGGGAAGTAGCCTTGGAGGATGGCGCGGAAGGCCGGATCGTCCGGGCCCTTGGTGGCGATCATGTCGCTGAACAGGTCGAGCTTGCCGTAGGCCAGCAGCACGGCCAGTTCCGGCCGGGTCAGGCCCTGGCCGGCCTTGGCCAGGTCCTGCAGGGCCAGGGGGTCGGGCAGGCCCTCGACGCGGCGGTCGAGTTTGCCGTCCGATTCCAGCTCGGCGATGAAGCGGGCGTGGTTGTCGATCTCGCCCGGGGCGTCCTGTTGCAGCAGGGAGAGGGCCAGGGTCTGGTCGTAGTTATGCTCGAGGACGTGATGGGCGACGTCGTCGGTCATGGTGGCCAGCAGGGCGTCGCGGGCCGGGCGGTCCAGCTTGCCGGCCCGTTCGACCATGCCGGTGAGGATCTTGATGTTGACCTCGTGGTCGGAGCTGTCGACCCCGGCGCTGTTGTCGATGGCGTCGGTGTTGATGCGGCCGCCATTGCGGGCGAACTCGATGCGGCCGGCCTGGGTCAGGCCCAGGTTGGCGCCCTCGCCGACCACCTTCACCCGCAGGTCGGGGGCGTCGACGCGGATGGCGTCGCTGGCCTTGTCGCCGGCGTCGGCGTGGCTCTCGCGGCGGGCCTTCACATAGGTGCCGATGCCGCCGAGGTAGAGGAGCTCGGCCCGGGCCTTGAGGATGGCGGTCATCAGCTCATTGGGGCTGACCGCGTCGGCCTTCAGGTCGAGCATCGCCTTCACTTCCGGCGTGATCGGGATGGTCTTCAGGGAGCGGGCGAAGACGCCGCCGCCCTTGCTGATTTTTGACTTGTCGTAGTCGTCCCAGGACGAGCGCGGCAGCTTGAACATGCGGTCGCGTTCTTCCCAGCTGATCGCCGGGTCCGGATCGGGGTCGAGGAAGATGTGCCGGTGATCGAAGGCGGCCAGCAGGCGGATCTGTTTCGACAGCAGCATGCCGTTGCCGAACACGTCGCCCGACATGTCGCCGACACCGACGACGGTGAACGGCTCCTTCTGGATGTCCTTGCCGGCCTCGCGGAAGTGGCGCTTGACCGCTTCCCAGGCGCCGCGGGCGGTGATGCCCATGACCTTGTGGTCGTAGCCGACCGACCCCCCTGACGCGAACGCGTCGCCCAGCCAGAAGCCGTAGGCGATGGCGATGCCGTTGGCGATGTCGCTGAAGGTGGCAGTGCCCTTGTCGGCGGCGACGACGAGGTAGGGATCGTCGCCCTCATAGGCGATGACGCCAGCCGGGCGGATGACCTCATTATCGGCGTCGATGTTGTCGGTGATGTCGAGCAGGCCCGACAGGAAGACGGTGTAGGCGGCGATGCCGCCGGCCCGGATCTGGTCGGGCGTACCTCCGCGCGGCAGCTGCTTGGGGAAGAAGCCGCCCTTCGAACCGACGGGGACGATGACGGCGTTCTTGACCTGTTGCGCCTTCACGAGGCCCAGCACCTCGGTGCGGAAGTCGTCGCGGCGGTCGGACCAGCGCAGGCCGCCCCGGGCGACGGGGCCGAAGCGAAGGTGGACGCCCTCGACCACCGGGCTCCAGACGAAAATCTCGCGGAACGGCTTGGGGGCCGGCAGGTCGTCGAGTTCCTGGCTGGCGACCTTGAAGCTGATGTAGGGCTTGGGGGCGCCGTGCTCGTCCTGCAGGTAGAAGTTGGTGCGCTTGCAGGCCATGACCAGCAGGGCCAGGCGGCGCAGCACGCGGTCGGCGTCGAGGCTTTCCACCTGTTGCAAGGCCGCGACCACCTCTTCCATGACCTTGTCGGCCTGGATCTGGCGGGCGGCGACGTCGGCCTTGACCGCCGGGTCGAACTTGACCCGGAACATGTCGAGGATCAGCCGGGCGATGCCGGGGTTGTCGGCCAGGGCCTGTTCCTGCACCGACTGGCTGGGGTCGAGGCCCGACTGCAGGCGGTATTTGGCCAGGGCGCGAATGAGGGCGGCTTCGCGCCAGGAGACCCCCAGTTCGAGGACCAGGCGGTTGAAGCCGTCGCTCTCGGTCTGGCCGACCCAGACGGCGGTGAACAGGGCCTCGAAGGCGTCCTGAATCTCGGCGAAGACCAGGTGTTCGCCGGCCCGGTCCTCGAGCAGGAACTCATGGACCCAGACGGCCTCCGGACCGTTGGCGCCGACCGGGGCAAGCTCGAAGGCGTCCTCGATAAGGGCCCGCAGGCCCATGTGTTCGAGGATGGGGGTGACGTCGGCCAGGGGCAGGTGGCCGCCGCGGTGGTAGAGCTTGAAGCGGAAGCGCAGGGCGCTGTCGCCGACCTGGCGGAAGGCGCGGACGCGGAAGTCATCCGCCCCCATGGCGTCGATTTCGTGCAGGTCGGCCAGGGCCTCGTCGGCGGCGTAGAAGTCCTGGTAGCCGCCGCTGAAGGCGCCAGACCAGCGGGCCAGGGCCGGGGTGGTCGGCAGGCCGGAGGCGCGGATGGCGGCCTCGAAGCGGTCGCCCCAGGTGCGGGCGGTCTCGGCGATCTCAGCCTCGAGGTCGGCCAGGTCGGGCTCGGCGTGGCCGCCGGGGGTGACGCCGATGATGTAGTGGACGCGGGCCAGGGGGGCGTCGGAGAAGCTGGGGTAGTAGGCCGAGACCCGGCCGTTGTAGGCGGCGGCGATCAGCTTGCCGGCCCGCTCGCGGACGCCCGAATCGTAGCGGTCGCGGGGCACATAGAGCAGGACCGAGATGAAGCGGTCGAAGGGGTCCTTGCGGGCGAACAGCTTGAGGCGCGGCCGGTCGATGAGGTGGAGGATGCCCATCGCCTGTTCGAGCAGCTCGCTGTCAGGCAGCTGGAACAACTCGTCGCGCGGGTAGGTCTCGATGATGTGGCGCAGGCGCTTGTCGTTGTGGCTGCCGGGCACGACGCTGGCGTGATCGAGGGCCAGGCGGATCTTGCGGCGGATCAGCGGCACCTCACTGGCCGGGGTCTCGTAGGCCTCGGCGGTGAACAGGCCGACGAAGCGGACTTCGCCCGACGGCAGGCCATCGGCGCCGTAACGCTTGACCCCGACGTAGTCCATGTAGGCGCGGCGGTGGACGGAGGAGCGCAGGTTGGACTTGGCGACGGTGAGGGCCGGGCCGGTCTCCAGGTGGCGGCGCACCTGCTGCGAGAGGATGGCCGGCTCGGAGGCGCGGCGCAGGACGGCGCGGGACTGGTCGCGCAGGACGCCGAGGCTGCCTTCCGGCTGGAACAGCGGCTCCTCGGCCGCATAGCCGCCGTCGGCGGTGCGGGGGTATTCGTAGGTGCGGGCGCCCAGGAAGACGAAGTGGTCGTTCTCCAGCCACTTGAGGAAGGCCAGCTGCTCGGCATGCTCGTCGGCGTCGGCGGCGCCGAGGGTGGTGTTTTCCAGGTCCTCGATCGCCCGGCGGATGGCCGCCTTCATCGGCTTGAAGTCGCTGACGGCGGCGCGGACGTCGGCGAGGGTGGCCATGACCGCCTCGATCAGGCCGGCCTCGCGGTCCTCGCCGACCGGGTCGAGCTGCACCTGGATCAGGGAGCGCGGCTTGCCCGCGATCTGGGCGATGGGGTGGAACATGGCCCGCACCGGCAGGCCGGCCTCGGCGACCACGCCCATGATGCTGTCGACCAGGAAGGGCCGGTCGTCCTGGACGATTTCCAGAAGGTCGCGGCCGAGATCATTGCCGTCCGGATCGGTCCAGCGGCGCAGGCGGATGGCCGGATCCTGGCCATCGGCGGCTTCGGCGAAACGCCAGAAATCGGCGAACAGGGCGCCGAGGCCATCGTCGGAAACGGGAGGGAGTTCCTCGGCCTGCAGGTCGCCGGCGACCTGGGCCAGGAAGCGGCTTTCGGCTTCGAGCAGGGCCTTGCTCTTGAGGTGGCGGGTAAACGCCTGCGCCAGGGGGGTATCGCCAGCCTTGGCCGCCAGGTCGTTTTTCGCGCTGCTCATCCCGATTTTCCCGAGAATTTTATCGTTGGAGGGTGATTTGGCGGTCGCTTTAGCCTGTTCAGCGGCGATTTTCGCTCAAAATCGACCCTGAACCGGTGGAAATGTCGAACGGGAGTTTAGAACCGTTCGGCCCGCGGCGCGAACAGGAAAGCAGATACGAAGGCGCCGCCGGAGGGGGGTCCGGCGGCGCTTGTCTCGCGGGGGGAGGCGAGACATATCGAGGGCCCTTCGGGGGGAGGGAGGGCGCCTCTGAAGTCCGGGGTTACAGGGGGGAGGGAAGCCCCGGACAGGATGACAGATAGGCGCTCGCTGAACGTGTTCAAGGGGCCGGCGTCAGGCCGTTGGTGAAACTTTCTTCATGCCGGCTCGTCCTCGGCGGGACCCGGATTCCGCGACTTGCCGACGTGCTGCCCCCCGGGATCGCCATTGGCCGACAGCAGGACGGCGATCCAGTAGGAGCCGCGGAATTGGGCCAGGATGATCATCGCCATGACCGTCAGCGGGGTGGACAGGAAGCTGCCGGTCATGCCCCAGATCAGGCTCCAGAAGGCCAGGGACAGCAAGACCACAACCGGATCGATGTTCAGGCTGTCGCCCTGCATCTTGGGCTGGATGACATTGCCGACCACGAACTGCACCGACTGCAGCACGGCGGCGATGACGATGGCCTGCCAGAGGGTGTCGAACTGCACGAGGGCGAACAGCGGCGGCAGGGCCACCCCGACCACCCCGCCGATGATCGGAATGTAGGAGGCCAGGAAGATCAGGAAGGCCCAGAACAGGGCGTTGTCCAGGCCGACCGCCCACATGCAGAGGAAGGAGCCACCGGCGATCATCAGGCCGGTCACCGTCTGGACCCAGAGGTACTGTTCGACCCCGCCCCGGATGCGCTGAAAGATCTGCACCGCCTCGTCGCGGTCGTGGCGATGGGGGAACATGGCGACGATCTTGCGCTGGAAGCCGCGCCGGGCGGCGATGATGAAGGCCAGGTAGATCAGGATGAAGAAGGTGTCGGAGGCGACGCCCTGCACCGAGGTGGCGATGGCGCCGGCATATTTGCCGGGGTTCAGCTGGCTGATCAGCTGGGCGATCGGCGGCGGGGCCTCGAGGTTGAGGGCGGCGGCGGCGCGGGCCAAAAGAGCCTCCAGCTTGGGCGTGTAGCCGATCAGCTGGTTGGCGAACCCGACCCCCTGGTCGGCGATGACCAGGACGATGCCGATCAGGGTCAGGATGACCAGCACGATGGCGGTGGGCAGCGCCAGGGCCTTGGGAAAGCGAGGGGTGCGTTCGGCCAAGGCGCGGGCGAAGCCGTCGATGATGACGGCCAGGAAGACGGCCATGGCCAGCTGGGTCAGCACCCCGCGCAGCAGCCACAACGCCGCGCCCCCGGCGACCACCGCCAGGATGACCACGGCGTTGCGGGTGACGCCGTCGACGCCCAGACGGTCGGTCGAGTCCGGCGCGGGCCTGGGGGCTCTGGAAGCGGTGGTCTTGGGGGCGGCGGCCATGAACTGTCCTTGCTGGAAGAGGGGAATGTCCGGGCGGCCATCCGGTTCGTCAATGGCGGTGACGCCGTCCCCGCGCCGCGCTAAGCCTTGGACCCCGGATCAAGGAGTTTCCGCATGGTCGATATCCCCGAAGGCGCTCTGTTCGTCGGCATGGCCGAGACGCCGCAGCTGCTGCGGCTGGACCGCGCCAACCGCCACGGGCTGGTGGCCGGGGCGACGGGGACGGGCAAGACTGTGACCCTGCAGATCCTGGCGCAGGGCTTTTCCGACAACGGCGTGCCGGTGTTCGCGGCCGATGTGAAGGGCGACCTGTCGGGCATCTGCATGCCGGGAACGCCGAACGAGAAGATGCTGGCCCGGGCGGCCGGCATGGACCTCGAGCTGCGGCCCGACGCGCCGCCGACGGTGTTCTGGGACCTCTATGCCGACAAGGGCCACCCGGTCCGCACCACCATCTCGGAGATGGGGCCGGTGCTGCTGGCGCGGCTGATGGAGCTCAACGAGGTGCAGGAGGGGGTGCTCAACATCGTCTTCAAGATGGCCGACGACGAGGGCCTGCTGCTGCTCGACCTGAAGGACCTGCAGGCGGCGCTGAAGTATGTCGCCGACCATGAGAAGGAATTCGACGTCAAGTACGGCAACGTCTCGGCGGCGACCATCGGCACCATCCAGCGCGGCCTGTTGCAACTGGAGACGGCGGGGGCCGAGAACCTGTTCGGGGAGCCCGCTCTCAATCTGGCCGACCTGATGCGGATCGATGGCTCGGGCCGGGGCGTGGTCTCGATCCTGGCGGCCGACAAGCTGATCCAGAGCCCGCGCCTCTACGCCACCTTCCTGCTGTGGCTGCTGTCGGAACTGTTCGAGGAGCTGCCGGAGGTCGGGGATCCGGAGAAGCCGCGGCTGGTCTTCTTCTTCGACGAGGCCCACCTGCTGTTCCGTGATGCGCCGAAAGCGCTGCTGGAAAAGGTCGAGCAGGTGGTGCGGCTGATCCGCTCCAAGGGCGTCGGCATCTATTTCGTCACCCAGAACCCGGCCGACATTCCGGAAACCGTGCTGGCCCAGCTGGGCAACCGCATCCAGCATGCCCTGCGCGCCTATACGCCCGCCGAGCAGAAGGGCCTGCGGGCCGCCGCCGCCAGCTTCCGGCCCAACCCGGCCTTCGATACGGCCGAGGCCATCCAGGGCCTGGGGGTCGGCGAGGCCCTGGTCAGCGTGCTCGACGAGAAGGGGGCGCCGACCGTCACCGGCAAGACCCTGATCCGGCCGCCGGCCTCGCGCCTGGGCCCGGCGACGCCGGAGGAGCGGGCGACGGTGCAGTCGCGCAGCCCGGTGAAGGGGATCTACGACACGGCGCAGGACCGCGAGTCGGCCTTCGAACGCATCAACCAGAAAACCGCCGAGGGGGCCCGCAAGGCCGAACTCGACGCCGCCGAGGCCCAGATCGCCAAGCAGCGCGAGGCCCAGGAGAAGGAATGGGCCAAGGAACAGGCCCGCCGCGAGCGGGAGATGAACCGGCCGGCCCCAAGGGCCCGCGCCCCGGCCCGCTCGAGCCGCCAGGGCATGGGCGAGACCATCGCCAAGTCGGTGGTCCGCAGCGTGGTGCCGCAGCTGACGCGGGCGCTGCTGCGGGGACTGCTGGGCGGGCTGAAGCGCTAGTCCGGATGCCAGTCGGCCGCCGCCGGGCGGACGTAGGGCGGGAAGGCCTTGGTCATCGGCTCGTAGAAGGCCTGGGCCGCCTCGGTGCGGCCCTTGAGCTCGGCGGTGACGGCCGGATGCAGCGAGGCGACGCTGTAGTTCTCGCCGGGATCGCGAGCGATGTCGAACAGCAGGGGGTAGTTGAACCGACCGAGCGGGATGTCGAAGGTACGGAAATAGGACCGCACCACATATTTCCAATCCTGGGTCCGGATGGCGGCGACCCTGGCGTTGTCGAACAGGACGATGGCCTCATGCGGCGAGTCGGCGGCGTCGAATATCACCCGGGTTAAATCCTTGCCGTCGAGCTCGAGGTCGGCGGGCAGGCTCACGCCGGTCAGGGCCGCGAAGGTGGGCAGGAAGTCGAGGTTGCTGGCGATGGCGTTGCGGGTCTGGCCGGCGGGCACCACGCCGGGCTGGCGCAGGATGCAGGGCACGCGGTAGCCGCCGTCCCAGCCCGCCCCGCCCTTGCGGTCGCGGAACGGGCCGGACGAGCCCTCGAACCAGGGGCCGTTGTCGGAGGTGAAGACGACCAGGGTGTCCTCGTCGAGCCCAAGCGCCTTCAGGCGATCCAGCAGGGTCCCGACGTTGCGGTCGATCTCCTCGACGACGTCGCCGTAGGCGCCGCCCGGCGAATCCAAGGGAACGTCATCGTTGCGGACCAGCGGCACATGCGGCGCCGTCAGGGCCAGCAGCACGAAGAAGGGGCGATCGCGGTTCTCTTCGGCGAAGGCCAGGGCGTCGTGGAAGAAGGTCTGCGTCAGCCTGGCGAAGTCGGCCGGCCGTTCGGTGAGCGGGCCGTCGCCGACCTTCTCGCAATGGGCCAGTGGCTGCATGTCGTGGCTGTAGGGCAGGCCCTTGAAGACATCGAAGCCGTGCACGGTCGGCGGCCAGTGGTCGCCCGTGTGACCCAGGTGCCATTTGCCGATCAGGGCGGTGGCGTGGGTGGCCTTCAGCGCCTTGGGAATGGTCCATTCGCTGGTCGGCAGGCCACGGGTCTCGGAGGCCTGGATCACCTGTTCGGCGAGGCCCAGGCGGATGGCGTAGCGGCCGGTCAGCAGGCCCGCCCGTGAGGGCGTGCAGACGTTGGCGGAGGCGTAGAAGTCTGACAGCCGCGTCCCCTCGGCCGCCATCCGGTCGAGGTTCGGCGTTCGGATGATGGCCCCGCCATCGCAACCCAGGTCGCCGTAGCCGAGGTCGTCGGCCAGGATGACGATGATGTTGCGGGGACGGTCAGTCACCAATGCGGGTCCAAGTCTGGCTCTGGCAGAGCGGCTTGGCGATGCAGCCGGTGACCTTCAGCTTCGCCCCGGGCAGCAGCTTCACCTCGGCCTTGTAGGTCTTGCCATCCTCGGGATTGTAGACCCAGCCCTTGTGCCATTCGCCGGGGCCGGTCGGGCTGACCTGCATCGTGCGCAGGCCCTTGATGAGGCGGCCGCGCAGCGAGGCGTTCTGGTTCAGCACGTCCCTCTGGTCGGGGTTCTGACGCAGATGGGGCGAGCCCACCACCGTGGCGCAGAGATCGCCGCCGCAAGGGGCCATGCGGATCTGGCCGCCACTAGGCGTTTTCCAGAGGCCATGGGCGCCATCGGCGGGGGCGGCGGCCGACAGGGCGAGGGCGATCAGTGTGGACAGCAAGGCGCGGCTCCTTTGAAGAGGCCACGACTATGACCGGCCTCTGGCCCGCCGAAAAGAGCCAGACCTCAGGCCGCCCGCTTCCGGCGCAGCACCGGCTTGTCGGCGGCCGGCGGCGGGCTGAGGCCCGGGGTCTCATTGGTCCAGGCGCCGAGGGTCTCGGCCGGGGCGGGGCGGCCGATGGCGTAGCCTTGCAGCTCGGCGCAGTCCTCGCCGCGCAGGAACTCGCGCTGTTCCTCGGTCTCCACCCCTTCGGCGACGACGGGGATGTTGAGGCTGCGGCCGAGGCCCAGCACGGCGCGGACGATGACGGTGGCGCGCTCGTCGCGGTGGATGTTCTCGACGAAGCTCTTGTCGACCTTGATCTTGTCGAAGGGGAAGGACTGCAGGGTCGAGAGCGACGAGAATCCGGTGCCGAAGTCGTCCATAGCGATGCGCACGCCCAGGGCTTTCAGCCGGCGCAGGTTGTCCAGCGCCCGCTGGTAGTCCTTGAACAGGGCGCTTTCGGTGATCTCAAGCTCCAGCCGGGCCGGCGACAGGCCGCTGGTGATCAGGATCTCGTGGACCAGGGTCGGCAGGGCCGGGTTGTTGAGCTGCAGCGGCGACAGGTTGACGGCGATGCGCAGCGGCTTGTCCCAGCTGGCGGCGTCGGCACAGGCGCGGCGCAGCACCCATTCGCCGAGCGGGCCGATGAGACCGCATTCCTCGGCGATCGGGATGAAGTCGAGCGGCGGCACCATGCCCCGCACCGGATGCTTCCAGCGCACCAGGGCCTCGAAACCACAGACCTCGCCGTCGGAGGCGCGGGCGAGCGGCTGGTAGTGGACGATCAGCTCCTCGTCGGTGATGGCCTGGCGCAGCTCACGGGCGAGGTTGCGGCGCTCGCGGATGGTCTCGTCCATCTCGCGCTTGAAGAAGCGATAGGCGCCGCGGCCGCTTTCCTTGGCGCGGTAGAGGGCCATGTCGGCGTTGGCCAGCAGGGCCGCGGCCGTGCGGCCGTCGTCGGGATAGAGGGAGACGCCGAGGCTGGCGCCCATGGCCTGTTCCTGGCCCTCCCAGCTGGTCGAGACCTTGAGGGCCTCGAGCAGGCCGCCGGCCAGTTCGGCGGCGGCGGCCGGCTGGTCCTGGTCGGTGATCTGGACGACAACGAATTCGTCCCCGCCGAGACGGGCGGCGAAGCTGGGCGCCTGCAGGTTGGCGGTCAGGCGGCGGGCGGTCTCGATCAGCACCTGGTCGCCGGCCAGGTGGCCGTGCAGGTCGTTGGCTTCCTTGAAGTGGTCGAGGTCGATACAGACCACGGCCAGGGACTCGCCGGAGGCCTCGACGCGTTCGAGGGCGGCGCGGAGCTTGACCTGAAGGGCGTTGCGGTTGGGCAGGCCGGTGAGGCCGTCGTGTTCGGCCAGGTAGCGGATCTTCTCCTCGGCCCCGCGGCGTTCGCGCAGGTCGCGGATGGCCAGAACTTCCAGGCCGGAGGTTTCGGCGCGGGCCCCATCGTCCATCTGGCGCGAAAACACCTCGACCGGGATCGACTTGCCTTCGCCGACCGGCTGCAGATGGGCCTCGCGGCGCAGCTCGTCGGACTGCAGGGGATCATCGAAGGTCAGCATGCCGCCGACCAGCGGCTGGTCGAGCAGGTCTTCCAGCGAGGCGCCGGCCAGCTCGCAGAAGGCGCTGTTGGCGTCGTTGATGCGGCCATTCTGGACGACCACGATGCCTTCGTAGGCGGCATTGGCCAGGGTGCGGATGCGCTCCAGGGCGGACCGGTTGGCGCCGCTCTCGATGAGCAGGGCGCCAAGGCCGCCGAGGATGATCAGGGCGGTGATCGAGGCCACGGCGAAGGTCATCATGCCGACGCCCATGATCGAGGTGGGCACCGCGATGCTGCTGTCGGGGACGATGGTGATGGCGGCCATGCCGGTGAAATGCAGGGCGCAGACGCCGAGCGTCAGGGCCCCGCCGGCGGCCATCTGGCGCCAGATCCGGCGCGACTTGCCGATGATCATCAGGGCGGCGGTGGCCCCGGCGATGCCGAGCACGGCCGAGGCGGCGATGTAGACCGGCTCCCAGGTCAGATGGCCCTGGGTGATGAAGGCGGTCATGCCCGAATAGTGCATGGCGGCGACGCCGAGGCCGACCAGGATACCGCCGGCGAACTTGCTCGACCGCTCCTCGTCAACCAGCAGTGAGGCGTAGAAGCCGGCCGCCATGAAGGCGACGGCGAGCATCAGCGAGCCGATGGTCCAGGTCGAGGAAAAGCCCGTCTCCAGGCCCGGCTTGTAGGCCAGCATGGCCAGGAAGTGGGTGGCCCAGACGCCGGAGCCGGCGACCAGGGCAGTCAGCAACAGCCAGGCGCCGCGCACCAGACCGCGCGCCCCGCTCATCCGCGAATACAGCCGCATGGCCGTCAGACAGGCCGACAGGCAGACCAGCCCCGCCAGCAGGACAAGCCGGATATCGTGCTCGGTGACGAGACACGTAAGGACCTTGAACAACACCCCACCCCTTCAATCGAGGATTATGGGGCGCAGTATCGGCGCTGAGTTGCAAAAAAAGCGTTTCAGTTCGGGACGACCGGGCGCCTGACCACACAAATTGTGGCATCCGGCCCGTCGCACAACGTCGAACGCCCCCGGCCAGGGCGGCCGGAGGCGCTCGATAGCGTCGATCGTCTGGACGTCAGGCCGCTTCGGCGGACCGGCGGGCTTCCTGGCCCGACAGGGCGCGGGCGACCGTGACCACGGCGTTGCGCGACGCGGCTTCCTCGATCGAGGTGTAGGCGTGCAGCAGATCGATGGCGCCGGGATAGGCCAGCATGGTCAGCAGCGTTTCGTCGGTGGGGAAGCCGCCCGGCTCCTCGCCGACCAGGAAGGCCACGGGGCAGTCGAGGCGCTTGGCGGCCCGGACCAGCATCGAGGCCGAGACGCGGTTGGCGCCGCGCTCATACTTCTGAACCTGCTGGAAGGTGATGCCGAGCGCTTCGGCGAGCGCGGTCTGGGTCAGGCCGAGGGTCTTACGGCGCATACGCATACGGGCGCCGACGGCGACATCGATAGGGTCGGGCGCGGCGTGCTGAGGACGTGGCAATTCATTATCTCCGGTCGTGGTCTCGTCCCTCTGAGACGAGTTATCGTCGAACGCGCCAAGGTCAAGCACACAACCCTGCGCCCCGCTTCTCCACCTATGCGGCAGTCTGCGCAAGCGTGGGCGGCTATTGGCCGCAGGTTTTAAGCCCGATTTGTGCAGAAAATCAAAGCGGTGGCGAGGTTTTTCGCGCCCCGCGAGAAAGAAGACTGGCCGCGCCCGCCGAGAACCGGCGCAAGCGACCCGTGCGAGCCTTCCGCCGGTGAGTCGTTTTCCGCATGAGTCCCCTAAACGGGGAATGTATGATGGAAGGATGGTGGACGTGACAGGGATTGAACCTGTGACCCCTTCGATGTCAACGAAGTGCTCTCCCGCTGAGCTACACGTCCATACCGGCAGGAAGGCGGGGTCTATAGCGAGGCTTGCCGGCCGGCGCAACAGGTCCCGTTTCGTTATTTTCGATCAGGCCGCCGCCATCATCCGATCAACCTCGGTGACGATCTCCCGCAGGTGGATCGGCTTGGACAGCACCTTGGCGCCGGCCGGAGCGCGGTCGCCGGCCGACAGGGCGACGGCGGCGAAGCCGGTGATGAACATGATCCGCAGGCCCGGATGCCGGGCGGCCGCGTGGCGGGCCACCTCGATGCCGTCCATCCCAGGCATGACGATGTCGGTCAGCAGCAGGTCCCAGTCCTCGTCGAGGCAGCCGGCCGCCTCTTCGCCATCGGCGCAGGCGCGGACGTCGTAGCCAGCGCGCTCCAGGGCGCGCGACAGGAAGTTGCGCAGGGAATCGTCGTCTTCGGCCAGCAGGATGCGGGGCATATGGTGTTCTCGAGACCCTTGGCGATAACTGTGTTGCCTTTACCCTACACCCGAACCCGTAAAGGGCGGATGAACCGCGCCTGTCGCGCGAGCAGGAACCGCAGGTCCGCGTGCAGCGAAAGCCTTTGACCCGGCGCCGGGGGCGGACGAAATTGGCGCCATGACGCTGACCGATCCGCACCGGACAGAGACACCGGCGACGCCTTCGGCAGCGGCGGGCGGCATCGCATACCGGATCGACCCGCCTGTTGCGGGCGCCCCCGCGACGCCCCTGATCTTCGCCTCCCCCCATTCCGGCCGGGTCTATCCGCCCGAGATGCTGGAGGCCGCGGCGGTCGGCGAGGCCCTGATGCGCCGGTCGGAGGACGCCTTCGTCGATGAACTGATCGCCGCCGCCCCGCGGGCCGGGGTGACGGTGCTGACGGCCGGCTACGGGCGGGCCTACATCGATCTCAACCGCGATCCCTGGGAGCTGGACCCGGCGATGTTCGAGGACGAGCTGCCGCCGCATGTCCAGGGCCGCACGGCGCGGGTGGCGGCGGGCCTGGGGGCGATCGCCAAGCTGGCCGGCGAGGGCCAGAAGATCTACGGCCGCAAACTGCGCTACGCCGAGGCCGAGGCGCGGATCCGCACCGCCCACCGGCCCTATCACGACGCCCTGGCCCGGCTGATCGGCGAAGCCCACGCCGCCCACGGCATGGCCATCCTGATCGACTGGCACTCGATGCCCTCGGCGGCGGCCAGGACGGTGGTCACCCCGCGCCACGGCAAGGGTTGCGACATGGTGCTCGGCGACCGCTTCGGCGCCGCCTGCGCGCCGGCCCTGACCCGGCTGGTGGAGAAAGTGCTTGAGGCCATGGACCACCGGGTGGTCCGCAACGCCCCCTATGCCGGCGGTTACACCACCGAGTTCTACGGCCGGCCCGCCCGACGCATCCACGCCCTGCAGATCGAGATCGACCGGGCTTTGTACCTGGATGAGACGACGCTGGAGCCGACGGAGGGGCTGGAGCGGCTGAAGGCGGATGTGGCGCGCCTGACCGAGGCGCTGGCGGTGGGCTGGCGCGATTTGGGGTAGCCGTTCCGCCCCCAAGGGGGCGGGGACCGCGGCCGCAGGCCGTGGTGGTGGGGGTCACCGTTGGAAGGGGCGTCAGCGTATTCGTTGACCCCCTCACCCGGCTCGCCGGGAGCTCCCCCTGAGGGGGAGCATAAAAAAACGGCCGAGCCCGAGGGCCCGGCCAGTTCATTAGGGAGGAAACGCCCAGGAAGGGCAGAGGCGGCGAGGCCGCCTCACGAGTTCAAAGTAGGTTGCGGCGCACAAAAGCTCAAGGGCAAAATGTCCTCCGCAGCGAAGTTTTTCTGCATCAGGCCCCAGAAAACACCGGTAACGTAAGGTGATACCGTGCGCGAACCGTCATATTGCGGCGCACAATAATCAGGCGACTGCTGCCTCAATTCACTGATCCGTGAATAAAAACAAGCGTTTGAACCCGCCTCAGGCCGGGCACACAGGGTTCATTCGTCGTCCGGTCCGCCCGGGGTGGCTTTGTGCGCCGCACTCGCGTACAAGCGCGCGCCTTCGCGGCCCTAACGCCCCTCCCCGATAAAGTTGACCTATGTCCCTGCGCAACATCGCCATTATCGCCCACGTCGACCATGGCAAGACGACCCTCGTCGACCAGCTGCTGGCCCAGTCCGGCGTCTTCCGAGCCAACGAGGCGCAGACCGAGCGCGCCATGGACTCCAACGACCAGGAGCGCGAGCGCGGCATCACCATCCTGGCCAAGTGCACCAGTGTGCTGTGGCACGGTGAGGCGGGCGAGACCCGCATCAACATCATCGACACCCCCGGACACGCCGATTTCGGCGGCGAGGTCGAGCGGATCCTCGGCATGGTGGACGGCTGCGTTCTCCTCGTTGACGCCGAAGAGGGCGTCATGCCGCAGACCAAGTTCGTGCTCGGCAAGGCCCTGAAGATGGGCCTGCGCCCGATCCTCTGCCTCAACAAGGTCGACCGGCCGCACGCCGATCCGGACCGCGTTCTGAACGACGCCTTCGACCTGTTCGCCGCCATCGGCGCCACCGACGAGCAGCTCGACTTCCCGCACATCTACGCCTCCGGCAAGAACGGCTGGGCGACGATGGATCTCAGCAAGCCCAACGATAACCTCGGCCCGCTGTTCGACCTGATCGTCCGCCACGTCCCCGAGCCCAAGGCCATCGCCCGCAAGGACGAGCCCTTCCAGATCCTGTCGGTGCTGATCGAAAGCGACCCCTTCCTGGGCCGCCTGCTGACCGGCCGCATCGAGAGCGGCAAGGCTGTTCCCGGCATGGCCATCCACGCCCTGTCGCGCGACGGCAAGGAAATCGAGCGCGGCCGCATCACCAAGGTGCTGGCCTTCCGCGGCCTGAAGCGCCAGCCGGTCGACGACGCCGAAGCCGGCGACATCGTCGCCATCGCCGGCCTCAGCAAGGCCACCGTGGCCGACACCCTGTGCGCCATGGAGGTCACCGACGCCCTGCCCGCCCAGCCGATCGATCCGCCGACCATCTCCATGACCGTCTCGGTCAACGACAGCCCGCTGGCCGGCCGCGAAGGAGACAAGGTGCAGAGCCGGGTCATCCGCGACCGCCTGATGAAGGAGCTGGAGCAGAACGTCGCTATCCGCGTCACCGAAACCTCCGAGAAGGACGCCTTCGAAGTGGCCGGTCGTGGCGAACTGCAGCTGGGCGTTTTGATCGAGAGCATGCGCCGCGAAGGCTTCGAACTGTCGATCAGCCGTCCCCGCGTGGTCTTCCAGACCGATCCGGAAACCGGTGAGCGCATGGAGCCGATCGAAGACGTCATGATCGACGTCGATGACGAGTTCAGCGGCATCGTCATCGAGAAGCTGTCGGCCCGTAAGGCTGAACTGAAAGACATGGGCCCGTCCGGCGCTGGCAAGACCCGCCTGACCCTGAAGAGCCCGTCGCGCTCGCTGATCGGCTACCAGGGCGAGTTCCTGACCGACACCCGCGGCACCGGCGTTCTGAACCGCGTGTTCAGCCACTACGAGCCCTACAAGGGCGCCATCGAGGGCGGCCGCAAGGGCGTGCTGATCTCCAACTCCGACGGCGAGACGCAGGCCTACGCCCTGTGGAACCTGGAAGAGCGGGGCTTCATGTTCGTTGGCGGCAACGAGAAGACCTACCAGGGCATGATCATCGGCGAGAACGCGCGGATGGACGACCTGGACGTCAACCCGATGAAGGCCAAGCAGCTGACCAACGTCCGGGCCAGCGGCAAGGACGAGTCGATCCGCCTGACCCCGCCGCGCCGCATGACCCTCGAACAGGCCATCGCCTACATCGAGGAAGACGAGCTGGTCGAGGTGACGCCGAAGAACATCCGCCTGCGCAAGAAGGTGCTGAACCCCAGCTTCCGCAAGCGCCGCGTCAAGGACGAGTAGCAGCGCGTCAGCGCCCTTCTCCCGCTTGTCGGGAGAAGGTGGCCGCGAAGCGGTCGGATGAGGGCAGCACCGGCTTCGGCCGGGCTGCCCTTTCTGTTGTTGGGGCAACCTTCACTGGCCGGATGCTGCCCTCATCCGACCCCCTTCGGGGGCCACCTTCTCCCGACAATCGGGAGAAGGATCACTGAAGTTTGGTGACCTTGGCCAACTCGGCCGCCGCCTGGGCCGGGGATTGCTTGGCCTTGTCGCGGTCGACGGCATAGTTGGCCTTGCGCATCGCCTCGACGGGGATGGCGCCGATCATCGGCGTGAGCGCCTCGATCAGGCGTTTGTCCTTGGCCCGCCTGGGCGAGATCAGCACCACGGCGTCATAGCTCGGCACGGCGCCTTTGGGATCGCTCAGCACCACCAGGTCCTGGGCGGCGATGCGGCCGTCGCTGGAGAAGGCGGAGATGACGTCGGCCTCGCCGCTGGCCAGGGCGCGGTACATGAAGGTCGGGTTGAAGGACTTTTCCTTGCCGAAGTTCAGGCCGTAGGCGCCCTCAATCGAGGCCCACTCGGGGCGCGACAGAAATTCCAGGTCGGCGCCGAGGGTCAGGGCCGGCGCCTGCGCGGTGAGGTCGGCGATGGTCTCGATGCCGAGGGACGCCGCCAGCTTGCGGTCCATGGCCAGGGCGTAGGCGTTCTCGAAGCCGAGGGAGCCCAGGACGGTGACGCCCTTCTCCTTGGCCATCCAGGCGGTCAGTTCGGCCATCAGCCGAGCGCGCGGCGGGGTGTCCTTGCGGCCCATGACGTTGGTCCACAGGGTGCCGCTGTAGTCGACGTAGACGTCGATCTCGCCGGCCTCCAGGGCCCGGAAGGCGACGGCCGAGCCCAGGCCGTCGCGGCGGGCGACCTGGGATCCGCCGGCGGTCAGGCGGGCGCCGATCAGGTCGGCGAGGATGTACTGCTCGGAGAAGTTCTTGGCCCCGACCACATAGGTCGGCTTGCTGGCGTTCAGCAGGCTGGGGACAGCCGCGCCGGCGACACCGGCCAGCAGCAGAAGCGCGCCGGCCAGCACCGGCAGGGTCTGGCGTCTGGCGACGCCGCGCTCGACCAGGCCCAGCAGGCCATCGACGCTCAGGGCCAGGACGGCGCTGGCGGCGCAGCCGAACAGGACGAAGACCCAGTTCTCGGTCTGCAGGCCGGAGAAGATGTAGTTGCCGAGGCTGGTCTGGCCGACCGGGGTCGAAAGGGTGGCGGCCCCGATGGTCCAGACGGCGGCGGTGCGCACCCCGGCCATGATGACCGGAGCCGCCAGGGGGGCTTCGACCCGTAACAGCTTCTGCGCAGGCGTCATGCCGACCCCGTCGGCGGCCTCGCGCACGGCCGGATCGACCCCGGTCAGGCCGGCGACGGCGTTCCGCAGGATCGGCAGCATCGAATAGAGGGTCAGGGCCAGCAGGGCCGGCAGGAAGCCCAGCGCCTGCAGACGGAAGCCGAAGGCGCTCTCGGTAAAGCCGGAGAGGGCCAGCAGCAGCGGGTAGAACAGGGCCAGCAGGGCCAGGCCCGGAATGGTCTGGATCAGGCCGGCGAAGGTCACGGCCGGCCAGCGGACGAGCGGGCTGCGGGCGGCCAGCACGGCCAGGGGCAGGCTGATCAGCAGGCCGAGACCGAGCGCCGCGGCGCTGAGCAGCACATGCTGCGACAGGTAGTCGGGCAGCAGGGCCCAGGCGGCGTCGACCTGCTCGCTCACTGGTCCGCTCCCATGAGGGCCGAGAGGGCGCGGGCCTGGCGGGCCGGGGTGTCGATGAGGGCGGCGACGGCCGGGTCGTCATGGCCCTTGAGCAGCTCACGGGGGCTGGCGTCGGCCAGCAGCCGGCCGTCGGCCATGACCAGGATGCGGTCGGCCAGCAGCAGGGCTTCCTGGACATCGTGGGTGACCATGACGGTGGTCAGGGCAAGCCTGTCATGCAGGTCGCGGGTGGCGCGGCCGAGGGCCTCGCGGGTGATCGGATCGAGGGCGCCGAAGGGCTCGTCCATCAACAGGATGGCGGGCTTGGCGGCCAGAGCCCGGGCGACGCCGACCCGCTGGCGCTCGCCGCCGGACAGCTGGTCGGGGCGGCGGTCGGCGTAAGACCCCGGCAGATCGACGAGGCCGAGGAGTTCGGCGACCCGGGCGATGATCCCGGCGTCCGGCCATCTGAGCAGGCGCGGGGTGATGGCGATGTTCTCGGCCACGGTCAGGTGCGGGAACAGGCCGACGCCCTGGAAAACGTAGCCGATGCGGCGGCGAAGCTGGACCGGGTCCTGGGTCGCGACATCCTCGCCTTCGACGAGGACCTGGCCGGAGGAGGGATCGACCAGGCGGTTGATCATCTTGGTCAGGGTGGTCTTGCCGGAGCCGGAGGCGCCGACCACGGCGACGAACTGGCCGGCCGGGATGGCAAGCGTGACAGCGTCGACGGCGGTCTGGCCGGCGTAGCGCTTGCTGACGGAGGCGAACTGGATGAGCGGGGCGGGCATTGCAGGAAACCTAGCGGGTTGGCAGCGGGCCGCCAGCGGTTTCGTTTGTCGGCGGGTGGTTTGCCGGAACGAAGCGATTATAGCACGGATGGGCGGTGAGGGCTTGGGTAATTCCGGCGTTTTTTCAACGCCTTGATACCACCTGGGGCGCGGCCAGGACCCACCTTGGCGTCGGCATTTTCCCACCTTTCTGCCCCTCCGAAACCATCCTGGAACCACCTTGTGGCGCACCGGCCTGCGGCAAGGCGGGCCTGGGCCGGTGTGGCGGGTGAGTTTTGTCGATGAATATGTCTAGACATATTCATCTTGGGTCGGAGCAGCGCGGCTTTCAAACTCTCCGCCTCTGGGGCGGAGAGTTGAATTCGGCGGGTTTCGGCTAGAGTGGGATCATGACCGCCCTCTCCTCTCCGGCCACCGCGCGCAACAAGGATCTCATTCTGGAGGTGCTGCGGGCGCATCTGCCGGCCAGTGGCCTGGTGCTCGAGGTCGCTTCGGGGGCGGGGGAGCATGCGGTGCATATGGCGGCCAGCCTGCCGGGGCTGACCTGGCAGCCGAGCGATCCCGATTCGCAGGCGCTGGCCAGTATCGCCGCCTGGCGCGCGCAGGCGGGGACCGTGAACCTGCTGGCGCCGCTTGAACTGGACGCCGCCCGGCCGGACAACTGGCCGGTGCGGAGCGCGGACGCGATCGTCTGCATCAACATGATCCACATCTCGCCCTGGGCGGCGACGGAGGGGCTGTTCACGGGGGCGGGCCGGTTGCTGCCGGACGAGGGCGTGCTGGTCACCTACGGGCCGTATTTGGAAGACGAAGTAGAGACCGCCCCCTCCAACCTCGCGTTCGATACGAGCCTGAAGAGCCGTAACCCCGCCTGGGGCCTCCGGCGGCGAGAGAATGTAGAGGCGCTGGCCGCCAGGCACGGCCTCGCCCTCCACGCCCGCGTCGCCATGCCGGCCAACAATCTCAGTCTCGTCTTCCGGCGTTCCGCGAACATGAACGGGAGATGACCAGCGCCGTTCAGGTTGGGCTCAAGTCGGCCCTGTCATAACGCCTCCAACGACGGGGGCCACGGATGGTCCGAACCACCCGCCGGGGAGATTAGACCATGAAGAAGTTCCTGATCGCCGCCGTCGCGCTGTCGGTTCTGGGTTCCGCCGGCGCCGCCGCGGCCCAGCCCTACGGCGGGGCCGGTGGCTATGAGCGCCGCGACGAACGTCGTGACGACCGCTACGACCGTCGCGACGAGCGCCGGGACGATCGCGCCGAACGCCGCGATGACCGCTACGACCGCCGCGATGACCGTCGCGACGACCGCTACGAGCGCCGGGACGACCGTCGTGACAGCCGTTACGAGCGCCGCGCCGATCGTCGCTACAACGCCGGCCGCTACTACGCCCCGCGTGGCTACCAGGCCAACCGTCGCTGGCAGCGCGGCCAGTACCTGCCCCCGGCCTACCGGGATCGCGGCTACTACGTCGACTACCGCGCCTACCGCCTGCCCCCGCCCCCGCGCGGCTATGGCTACTACCGCCACGGCGACGACGTCATCCTGACGGCCATCGCCACCGGCCTGATCGCCTCGGTGGTCTTCAACCTCTTCGACTAGGAACCGTCCCTTCCTGGCGATGCGTAAGACGCCCCCGGAGTTCGCTCCGGGGGCGTTTCCGCGTTCAGGGAATGGCGCGCGCCATCCAGACGTCGCATCGCTGATAGGGGGTTTCCTGCCGCGGCAGGTCGGTGAAGCCCATGGCGCGATAGAGGCCCAGCGCCGGACCCAGGGCCGAATTGGTCTCCAGGTACAGGCGGCCGGCGCCCATGGTCCCGGCCCCGTCGATACAGGCCTGCATCAGGGCGCGGCCCAGGCCCGTGCCGCGCGCCGCCTCATCGACAGTCATCTTGATAACCTCCAGCCCGCCACCGTGGTCGGCCGGCACGACCTTCAGGCCGACGCAGCCGATGGCCCGGCCGCTCTCGTCCTCGGCCATGAAGATGCGGCCGCCGGGATCGATGACCTTGCCGACCGGATCGTCCAGCACCTCCAGGTCGCTGGGCTCCAGGGCGAAGTGGCGGGTGATCCAGGCCTCGTTGAGGCGTTTCCAGGCCTCGGCGTGACGGGGTTCGAAATCGACGATGCGCATGGCATGAAGCATGGGCGCCGCACCGGTCGCTTGCAAGATTTGGAGCCGTCCCGTGGTCCATCCCGTCTACGCCGATCTGCCGACCACCATCTTCGAGGTGATGAGCGGCCTGGCGCGCGACACCGGGGCGATCAACCTGGGCCAGGGGTTTCCGGACGAGCCCGGCCCGCTGGCGGTGCGCGAGAAGGCGGCCTGGGAGGTGGTGAACGGCTACAACCAGTATCCGCCGATGCGGGGACTGCCGGACCTGCGCGAGGCGGCGGCGCGGCATTATGCGAAATTCCAGGGGCTGGATCTGGACGGCCTGGCGGAGGTGACGGTGACCTCGGGGGCGACCGAGGCGCTGGCGGCGGCGTTTCTGTCGCTGATCTCGCCGGGGGACGAGGTGGTGCTGTTCCAGCCGCTGTACGACGCCTACCTGCCGATGGTGCGGCGCTGCGGCGGGATCCCGAGGCTGGCGACCCTGCGACCGCCGGATTTCCGCATTGATCGGGCCATGCTGGAGGCGGTGTTCAGTCCACGGACGAAACTGGTGGTGCTGAACAATCCGGTCAATCCGGCCGCCACCCTGTGGGCCGACGAGGACCTGGCGCTGCTGGCGCAGTTCTGCGTGGCGCATGACGCCATCGCCGTCTGCGACGAGGTCTGGGAGCAGATCGCCTTCGACGGGCGGGTGTTTCGGCCGCTGATGGGCTTTCCGGGGATGCGCGAGCGGACGGTGAAGATCGGCTCGGCGGGCAAGATGTTCGCCATGACCGGCTGGAAGGTCGGGCTCCTGTGCGCCGCGCCGCCGCTGATGAAGGCTCTCGCCGGGGCGCACCAGTTTTTGACCTTCACGACGCCGCCGAACCTGCAGGCGGCGGTGGCCTGGGGGTTGGACAACTGTTCCGACTGGTTCGAGCGGATGCCGCTGGACCTGCAGCGGTCGCGGGACCGGTTGGCGGCGGGGCTGGAGGCGTCGGGATTCAGGGTGCTGCCGGCGGCGGGGACCTATTTCCTCAACGTCGATCTGGCGGCGTCAGGGATTGAGGAGCCGGACGCGGACTTCTGCCTGCGGGCCGTGAAGGACCATGGCATCGCGGCCATCCCGATCTCGGCGTTTTATGAGACGGACGCGCCGAGGAACCTCATCCGCCTGTGCTTCGCCAAACGAGATGAGACGATTGATGCGGGGGTGGAGCGATTGGGGCGGGCGCGGGGGACAGGTTCGTAGCGAAGCTGCGTACCTGTCCCCGGTCAGCACGGACGGCTGGATTTGCGCAGGACCAGCCGTCGGCGCAAGCCGGGGACATGTAGGCGGCCAGGCCGCCAACACGTCCCCCGTCAGATCGTTGCGCCGCCGTCGACGACGAGGGCCTGGCCGGTCATGAAGCTGCCGGCGTCGGAGGCGAGGTAGACCGCCGCCCCGGCGATTTCGTCGGGCTCGCCGATGCGGCGCAGCGGCACCGGGTCGGTGGCGCGGCGCAGGGTTTCGGGGTTGGACCACAGGGCTTTGGCGAAGTCCGTCTTCACCAGGCCGGGCGCGATGCAGTTCACGCGGATGCCGTGCGGGCCGTATTCGTGGGCCAGGTTGCGGGCCAGCTGGAAGTCGGCGGCCTTGGAGACGTTGTAGGCGCCGATCACCGGGCTGCCGCGCAGGCCGCCGATGCTGGAGACGATGATCACGCTGCCGGCGCCGCGCTCCTTCATCTCCGGGATGCACATGCTGATCAGCCAGTGGTTGGCGATGACGTTGTTCTCGAGGATCTTGCGGAACTGGTCGTCCTCGATGCCGGCCATCGGGCCATAGTAGGGGTTGGAGGCGGCGTTGCAGACGACGATGTCGACCTTGCCGAAGGCCTTGCGGGTCTCGTCGACCAGGCGCTGAAGGTCGTCCTTCGAGGAGATGTTGGCCGGCACGGCGATGGCCGCGCCCGGGTACTTCGCATTGATCTCGGCGGCGACCTCCTCACAGGGGCCGGCCTTGCGCGAGGAGATGGTCACCTTGGCGCCGTGCTGGGCCATGCGCTCGGCGATGGCCTTGCCGATGCCCCGCGAGGAGCCGGTGATGACGGCGACCTTGCCGGTCAGGTCGAACAGCGTGCCTTCGGTCATGGCGCATTCCCTCTCAAACGTTTGTTTGAAGGCAAACTACCGGCGGCTGGCGCTACGTCAAGCGGGGCCGGCGGCGAGGCGTGCAAACTCGAGCAGGGCCTTCGACTGCACCTCCGGGATCGAGCCATCGGCGCGGGGGCCGACGTTGAGCAGCAGGTTGCCGCCATCGGCCTTCACCTCGGCGAAGAGGTCGGCGATGTCCTGGCCGGTCATGTAGTCGTCGGTGGCCTCGGCGGCGTTGTAGCCGAAGGCGAGGCCCAGACCCCGGGTCGATTCCCACTTCACCCCCTTGAGGTGGGCGCCCGAGCCGTATTCGACGGTGCGGAAGTCGCAGTGCGGCGGCGGCGCCCCGCCGTTGAAATGCACCCCGTTCTTCTGGATGCTGTCCTTGATGCGATCGTTGAAGGCGGCGCAGGCGGCGGGCTCCCGCAGGCTCTCGAACAGGGGGGTGACGCCCAGCCAGCGGTCGTTGATCACCCCGTCCGGCACGACCGCATAGTAGTGGGCGAAGAGCTCGGGCAGGTCCTCGGCGCTCGGCCAGGCGATGTCGTTCCACAGCACGGAGGGCTGATAGCGGTCGATCAGTTCCTTGGCCTGGGCGAGCGCATAAGCGCGATAGTCGTCGCTGGTCGGCACGGCGGCGAACATCTCGCCCATGTTGCGGATCAGCCGGGGATGGGCCGTCCAGTCGAGGCCGCCGGAATAGTAGAGGCCAAAGCGCATGCCCCGCTTGCGGACCGCGGCGGCCAGCTCGCCGACGAAGTCACGCTGGCTGTTCCAGCCGGGCTTCCAGGGGTTGGGGACGCTGGTGGGCCAGAGGCAGTAGCCGTCGTGGTGCTTGGTGACGAAGACGACGTATTTGGCGCCGGCCGCCAGGAAGAGATCGGCCCAGGCATCGGCGTCGAAGGCCTGGGAAGCCTCGTCGAAGGGGGCGCGGAAGGCGTCGTAGGGCGCGTCGCCGTAGTGCTCGGCATGGTGTTTGGCGGTCGGGCTGGTCGGGTCGCGCAGGGCGTTGGCGTACCATTCGGCATAGGGGCCGAGCACGAAGGCGTTGTCATAGTCGCTGACGAACAGATCGCTGATCGACACCCCCGGCGGGGCGAAGGCGGGGATGGCGAACATGCCCCAGTGGATGAAGACGCCGAACTGCGGCTCGGCGTACCAGGCCGGCACGGGCCGGTCCTTGAAGGCGCTGAAATCGGCCAATGCATCCTCCGGCGCGGGTCTGGACGCCCACGTTCACGGTCAGCCTAGGCAGCCGGATCGGTCACGACAATGCGGTTCCCCAAGGTCCGCTGCTGAAAAAAGTCAGGCGCATTTGGGCCAGCCGCCCATGTCGAGGTGAAAGTGGTTGGCGTGCTCGGCGTTGTAGTCGGGGCTCAGCACGGTGAGGAAAACCTTGCAGGCCCCGTCGCGCACCCGGTGCAGGAATTTGCCCTTGGGACCGGGATCGTTCCAGTCATTCTGTACACTGATGATCGTGCCGTCGGCGAGGCGGAAGCCGGCGATGTCGATGGCGTTGGCCAGGGCGTGTTCGCTGACCGGACCCTCGGCCTGGCCGTAGATGCGGCGGCAGCTGTAGCTGCCGTAGTGGTCGATGCCGACCACGGCCTGGTCGAGTTCGGCGAAGGCGGCGGTCTGCACCACCTGCCGCTCCCAGAGGGCGACGGCGAGGGCCTCCTTGCAGGTCATGGCGGCGTCGGCGGGCTTCAGCGGGGCCATGCCGGAGCGGATCTGCAGGGCGTCGTTGACCACGCAGAAGCTGTTCGAGCTGGCGGGTGTCTCGGCGTAGTCGATGCCGCCGGCCTTGAGGATGGCGCGGCAGGCGGCCGGGTCGGCCCCGGCCCGGGCGGCCTTGACCTTGGTGGCGGCGCCGACCGGATCGACCAGGGTCAGCTTCTTCCACGGCAGGTGCTGGCCGGGGATGGCGCGGTCGGCGACCAAACCCATGATCCCGACCAGCACCCACAGCAGCACGAAGCCCACGAGCCGCGCCGCCAGGGTCTGGCGACGGGCGTGGTGGACGATATGCGGCTTGTCAGGGTGCGGTACGCGGTATCCGGCCATGAGGGGTCAAAGGTTAACGGCGAAGGCGGCCATAGCATGACACGGACCGCCGTTCACCCTTGTGCTCAACGACAGATCGACCAGAGGCCCATGTCGAGGTGGAAGTGGTTGGCGTGGGCGGCGTTGTAGTCGGGACCGAGGGTTGTGCCGAACAGGCGGCAGGCGCCGGCTCTGACCTGCCGCAGGAACGCGCCCTTGGGGCCGGGGTCGCGATAGTCGCGCAACACCGAGATGTCGGTCCCGTCCAGCAGCCGGAAGCCGGCGACATCGAGGGCCGAGGCGGTGGCGTGGTTGCTCGGCCGGGCCCCCTCCTGGCTGTAGATCGTCCGGCAGGCATAGGTCCCGAAATGCTCGACCCGCGCCAGATCGGTTCCCAGGGTCTTGCGGGCGGCCGGTTCGACAACATGGCGGCGCCAGACGGCGTAGTTCAGGGCCAGGTCACAGCGCATCGTCGGGCCGCGAGGGCTGAGCATCGGGTCGGCGAGCCGCAAGCTGTTGGCCGTGGAACAGAAGCCCTGGCTGCGGTCCGGCGCCTCGGTGAAGGTCAGGCCGGCGTCGTCCAGCGCCTGGCGGCAGCGGGCAGGATCGGCGGCGATGCGGGCCAGCTTCCACTTGGTGGCCAGGCCGATCGGCTGGCTCATCGAGAACGGCTTCCAGGGCAGGTCCTGCGGCGCGGCGGTGCGATCGACCCAGGCGACGGCCAGCAAAGCGGCGAGGATCAGCTCCAGCCCCGTCGCTGCCACGCCGGCCAGCGCCCTCTGCGAGGGGGTGACGGGCGGCAGGGTGGGCAGGGTCAGGCGCATGGCAGAGGCTACAACGCGCGACATGCAGGTTTGTTGGAGGCGGCTTGACCATCGGCCGGCCTCCGCCCAAGTGGGCGGCATGATCCTCGATTTCGCTCCCGACCAGGCCGTGTCCGCCGACTTCCGCCGGGAGATCGAGGCGCGGCTGGCCCGTGTCTGCGCCGAGGAGGGGGCGAGGCCCTTGCTGGCCGTGGAGTCGGGCAGCCGGGCCTGGGGCTTCCATTCGCCGGATAGCGACTACGACTGCCGGTTCCTCTATCTGCGGCCGGTCGATGACTACCTGGCCCTGCGGCCCGTCCGGGACGTCATCGAGCGGCCGATCATCGACGAGATCGACCTGGGCGGCTGGGATATCGGCAAGGCGCTGCGTCTGATGGCGCGGGGCAACGCCATCGTCGCCGAATGGATGAGCTCGCCCATCGTCTACGCCGAGGCGCCGGGGTTCCGCGAAACCTTCCAGCCGCTGGTCAACGACTGGCGGGCCCTGCACGGGGATGTCGCCCACTATTTCGGCCTGGCGCGGCGCCAGTGGGCCGGGTTCATCGAGAACCGCGATGAGGTGAAGCTGAAGAAGTATTTCTATGTCATCCGCCCGGCCGTGGCCCTGCACTGGCTGCGGGTGCGCGAGGACGCCCCGCCGATGAACCTGCCGGCCCTGCTGGAGGGCGTCAGCCTGCCGGCGGAGACGGCGAGCGCCCTGGCCGAGCTGCGCCGGGCCAAGCAGGCGGCGGGTGAAGGGGTCGGGGTCGGCCCACGCATCGCGGCGCTTGACGGCTATATCGGCGAGCAGATGGACTGGGGCCGGGCGGCCCGCTCCACCCTGCCCCGGGCCGAGACCGAGGCCCTGTGGGCCCGTTCGCAGGCCTGGTTCACCGCCCTGGTCAGGAGCCAGGGGTGAGCGAGGCGGCGCCCGGCTGGCGCGAGATCCTGGCGCCGCAGTACCTGACCCGGTTTCTGTTCCTGTGTCTGGGGGTCTGGCTGAACGCGGCCGACAGCCTGGTGACGGTGACCATCACCCCCAGCATCGCCCAGGACATCGGCGGCTTTCGCTATTTCGCCTGGAGCGTGGCGGCCTTCCTGCTGGCCTCGATCCTGTCGGGGGCGGTGTCGGGGCGGCTCAGCCTGCGGCTGGGCCTGCGCGGGGCGCTGACCGCCTCGGCCATCGTCTATGCCGTGGGCTGCGCGATGAGCGCGCTGGCGCCGGGGTTCCTGGTCTTCGTGGCCGGGCGGCTGGTGCAGGGCTTCGGGGCCGGCGCCATCATGGCCCTCTGCTATGTGGCGACCACGGCGCTGTTTCCGGAGCGGCTGTGGGCGCGGGTGTTCGGGGCCATCGCCGGGGTCTGGGGGATCGCCACCATCCTTGGACCCCTGCTCGGCGGCCTGCTGGCCGGGCCCGGGCTGTGGCGCTGGACCTTCTGGCTGTTCGCGGCCCAGGCCCTGGTCTTCATCGTCGCGGCCCGGACCATGATCGCCCGCCAGCCCCGCACCAAGGCGAATCCGACGCCGGTCGCCTGGGGCCAGCTGGCCGCCCTGACCGCCGCGGTCAGCTTCATCGCCGTGGCCGGCGTGGTCGGCTCGCCCCTGCTGGCGGCGGGGCTGGGCGTGATCGGCGCCGCCTGCCTGGCCTGGATGATCGGGGTCAACGGCCGGACCCCGGGGGCCCTGCTGCCCCGCGCCATCGGCGACTTCGGCAGCGCGGCGGCGGCCGGCTATCTGATGATCTTCGGTCTCGAGGCGGCCTCGATCGCCTTCACCGTCTATGGCCCGGCGATGATCCAGGCCCGCCACCACGTCAGCCCGCTGGTCGCCGGCTATGTGATCACCGCCATCGCCGGCGGCTGGACCCTGACCGCCCTGGCCGTGGCCGGGGTGCAGAACCGCGACGGGACGATGATCCGGCTGGGGGCCAGCGTGCTGCTGGCCGGGGTGATGTTCAGCGTCTGGGCGGTGCCGCGCGGCGGCCTCGTCGCCATCGTGATCGGCATGGTGCTGATCGGGGCCGGCTTCGGGCTCAGCTGGGCCTTCGCCACCCGTCGCATCCTGTCGGGCCTCGACGAGGAGCAGCAGGCGCTGGCCTCCTCGGCGGTGCCGACGGCGCAGCTGATCGGCGGCGCGGTCGGTTCGGCGGCGGCCGGGGCGGCGGCCAATGTGCTGGGCTTCGGCGAGGGCATCGATCCGGCCGCGGCGGCGACGCAGGGGGTGTGGCTGTTCGCGGCCTTCGCGCCGCTGGCCCTGGTCGGCTGGTGGGCGGCCTGGCGGCTGGGGCGTCAGGCCTCGCCCTCGCCTCGAATGGGCCAGTCGACCTGAAGGTCCGGCGCGGCTTCCTTCAGGCGATCGATAAAGGTTCGGGCGCTGACTCCGATAGTTTCCAAGCTCAGCCAGCGTTCGCGGCCGGCCTCGACCAGCGCCACCTGCCGGTCCTTGAGGTCGCCGGTCACCCGCACCCGCTCCACAGCGCTGAACGGCAGCAAGCGCTTGCCGAAGCGGACGCCGTCGGCCTCGATGCCAAGCACCTGTCGGGTGGAAAAGGCCATCATCAGGCCGGCGGCGGTCAGCAGCAAAAAGTCGAGGCAGAAGTAGGCGGCCACGGCCGATCGCGCCCAGTCCGATGCAAAGGCCATTCGCTGGGCGAAGTCGAACAGGCCATAGCTGATGACCGCGAGGAAGGGCGTGTTGCCGATCAGACCGAGCCTCGAGCGCATCGACCGCGACCAGGCCGGGCCGTCGCCGCCGCGCACCGGCACGGGCCCCTGCCAGTCGACACTGTGGAAGACGACCAGGACGAGCGCGAACAGGCCGAAGAGTCCGATCAGCAGCGAACCCCGGGCGAGGAACCAGTCGAAAAGCGGATCGAACGGCCGAAAGCCGCCGTGCGCGCCGTTCAGATAGACGACGGCGACACCACAGGCCAACACCCAGCCTATCGCCTGCCAGGTCGAAGACAGCCAGGGCCGGTCGAGGAGCCATTGGGTGATCATCTTCGCCCCCTGCTTAAGTGACGTCCGCCGTTCGACCTTGGCACGCCTAGCGGGCGTCGGCGAGAGCGCTCTCTTCCACAACCTTGACCACGTCACCCATGATCTCGGTCAGCTTGAAGTCCTTGGGCGTATAGACGCGGCGGACGCCCATCTGTTTGAGGATCAGCGCATCCTCCGGCGGGATGATGCCGCCGACCACGACGGGGATGTCGCCCAGGCCCTCGGCCCGCATCAGGCGCACGACCTCCTGCACCAGGTCGAGGTGGGAGCCCGAGAGGATGGAGAGGCCGACGACGTGGGCGTTGGAGGCGCGAGCGGTCGCCACGATCTCTTCCGGGGTCGAGCGGATGCCGTCGTAGACGACGTCCATGCCGACGGCCCTGGCTCGGGTGGCGATCTGTTCGGCGCCGTTGCTGTGGCCGTCGAGGCCGGGCTTGCCGATCAGGTAGGTGAGCGGGCGGCCGAGGATGACGGAGACGCGGGCGACCTCGGCCTTCACGGCCTCGATGTCCTCCTGCCCTTCTTGGGGCACATCGCCGGTGGCCACGGTCATGGCGACGCCGGTCGGGCCGCGATACTCGCCGAACACCTCGCGCAGGGCGAAGCTCCACTCGCCGGTGGTGACCCCGGCGCGGGCGGCGGCGATGGAGGCCTCCATCACATTGCGGCCCTCGGCGGCGGCTTCCTTCAGCACACGGATGGCGTCGTCGGCGGCGGCCTGGTCACGGGCGGCGCGCCAGGCTTTCAGCTTGCCGACAACCTCGGCCTCGAGACGCGGATCGACGGTTTCGATGGAGCCTTCGCCGGCCGACAGCGGGCTTTCTTCGGTGTCGGTCCAGCGGTTGACGCCGACCACGGTCATGTCGCCGGTCTCGATGCCGCGGAAGCGCATCGCGTTGGATTTGACCAGCTGTTCCTTCATGTAGCCGATACCGGCCGAGGCGCCGCCCATGGCGTCGATCCTGGCCAGTTCGGCCAGGGCGCCGGCCTTCAGTTCATTCACCTTGGCCTCGACCACATAGCTGCCGGCGAACAGGTCCTCGTATTCCAGCAGGTCGGTCTCGTAGGCCAGCACCTGCTGCATCCGCAGGCTCCACTGCTGGTCCCAGGGCCGGGGCAGGCCCAGCGCCTCGTTCCAGGCCGGCAGCTGCAGGGCGCGGCAGCGGGCGTCTTTCGACAGGGTGACGGCCAGGGCTTCCAGCAGGATGCGGTAGGGGTTGTTCTCCGGCTGCTGCTCGGTGAGGCCGAGGCTGTTGACCTGCACGCCGTAGCGGAAGCGGCGGGCCTTGGGGTCCTGGACGCCGTAGCGATCCTTGAGGATCTCGTCCCACAGGGCGGTGAAGCTGCGCATCTTGCACAGTTCGGTGACGAAGCGGACGCCGGCATTGACGAAGAAACTGATCCGTGAACAGACGATCTCGAAATCCGCCTCCGGCACCTGCCCCCCGGCCCGCACCGTGTCGAGCACCGAGATGGCGGTGGCCAGGGCATAGGCCAGTTCCTGCTCCGGCGTCGCCCCGGCCTCCTGCAGGTGGTAGCTGCAGACGTTGATCGGGTTCCACTTCGGGGTCTCGCGGTAACACCAGGCGACCATGTCGCCGATCAGCTTGAGGCTGGGCTCCGGCGGGAAGATGTAGGTGCCGCGCGAGAGGTATTCCTTGATCAGGTCGTTCTGGGTGGTGCCCTGCAGCTTGTTGCGGGCCGCCCCCTGCTCGTCGGCCAGCGCCACATACATGGCCAGCAGCCAGGCGGCCGGGGCGTTGATGGTCATCGAGGTGTTCATGCGATCCAGCGGGATCGCCTCGAACAGGGTGCGCATGTCCCCCAGATGCCCGACCGGCACCCCGACCTTGCCCACCTCGCCCCGCGCCAGGATGTGGTCGGCGTCGTAGCCTGTCTGGGTCGGCAGGTCGAAGGCCACCGACAGCCCGGTCTGCCCGGCGGCGAGGTTCTTGCGATAGAGGGCGTTCGACTTGGCCGCCGTCGAGTGGCCTGCATAGGTGCGGAAGATCCACGGGGCGTCGGGGGCGTGCTGGAAGGGGGTCTGGGTCATCGGGGGCGGATCATGATCATGTCTGTGCTGCAGCGCAATAAGGGGGGACGGGTTGCCCGCCATGCGGGCTACCTGTCCCCGGTCAGCGCCGGCCGCGGGGCTTGACTCGCTCCAACCGCGAGACCAATGTTCTTCAATTGTTCCATCGATTCTCCCATGGCTAGAACCTCTCGCCTCGTCGTCCCGGATCTGCCTCATCACGTGACCCAACGAGGCTCACGTCGGCAGCCGATCTTCCTCAAGGCCGGTGACGAGAAGCTGTATCTGCAAATTCTCCTCGAAGAGTGCGACAAGGCTGCCGTTGAGATCTGGGCTTACTGCCTGATGCCCAACCATATTCACCTCATCGCGACGCCGAGCCGGGACGATGGTTTGGCGCGCGCCATCGGCGAAACCCACCGGCAGTACGCTGGCTTCGTCAATCGACGGGAGAGGTGGACGGGTCACCTGTTCCAGGATCGCTTCTCGTCCAGTGTGTTGGACGAGCGGCATCTGATCGCGGCCTTTCGCTACGTCGCGCTGAATCCAGTACGGGCCGGCTTGGTCGAGAGACCGCAGGATTGGCCTTGGTCGAGTGTGCATTCGCACCTGCTGGGACGGGACGGGCGGCTCGTGCGGGTGTCTCCGCTGCTGGAGCGAGTGGAGAGCGTAGAAGACTTGTTCGCGCCGGACCCGCTCATCGACGCCCGGTGGGCGAAGGAAATCGACGCGATCCGGGCGGCCGCGAAGGGCAACGAACCGGTCGGCGCTCGGGAGTTTGTGGCGCGGTTGCGGAAGGCGGCTGGAGCGGCGCTTGCGGCCAACGCCGGTGCTGACCGGGGACAGGTAGCTCGCTTGCGCGAGCAACCTGTCCCCTAAGCGCGCCGGAACGTCGGCGTTCGCTTGGCGGCGAAGGCCTGTAGCGCGCTCTGGTGGTCCTCGCTGTGGTACAGGGCCGCCAGTTCGGCGCGTTCGTCGAAGGGGCGGCCGACGACGCGTTTGACGGCTTCGACCGAGAGCGGGGCGCGGGTGGCGATGCGGTCGGCGAGGGTGAGGGCGTCCTTGACCACGGACCGGTGAAGGCCGGTGACCAGGCCACGGATCAGGGCGGTTTCGGCGTCGACCGGGGCGCCGCTGAGCAGCATGGCCTTGGCCGGGCCTTCGCCGATCAGGCGTGGCAGGCGGCGGACCGAGGCCATCAGGCCGACGTTGACGCCCGAGGCGGTGAAGATGGCGTCGGGGCTGGACAGGCGGATGTCGCAGCTTAGCGCCAGTTCCAGTCCGCCGCCGAGGCAGAAGCCGTTGACGGCGGCGATGATCGGGACCCGCGTCGCCTCGATGCGGTTCATCAGGGCGTTGAAATTGTGGATGGCCTCGAGGCCCGCCTCGCCCCGACCGGCCGCCTCGATCAGGTCGTCGCCGGCGCAGAAGGCCTGGCCGCGGCCGGTCAGGACGATGCAGCGGACGGCCAGATCGGCGTCGGCGGCGTCGAGCGCCGCGACCAGCTCGGCCCGGGTCGCCATGCCAAGCGCGTTGACCGGCGGCTGGTCCATCTCCAGCAGGACGACGGCGGGCGAGGGTCGCGAGACGTGAAGGGTCATGACGTCCATCCATGCGGTTCACGGGCCGGCCTGTAAATGCGGGCTGGTCCAACGGACTCGCCAGCCGACCATGTTGCGGCGCACAAAAATCGCTTGCCAGCTTTCTGGCGGCGCCACACGATCCCGGCCTCAAGATTGCAGCGCCGGGGTACGCGGAACGACGCGGGCCCCTGCCGCATTGCAGCAGGAACGCCACGGGGACCGCCGATGACCACTGAAACCCTCGACAAGACCGAGCTAAAGGACCTGTACGAGATCGGCGAGATCCCGCCGCTCGGCCATGTACCCGCCAACATGTACGCCTGGGCCATCCGCAAGGAGCGGCATGGCTCGCCGTCGAGCGCCATGCAGGTCGAAGTCATTCCGACCTGGGAGATCGGCGAGGACGAGGTGCTGGTTCTCGTGATGGCGGCCGGCGTCAACTACAACGGGGTGTGGGCCGCGCTCGGCACGCCGGTCAGCCCCTTCGACGGCCACAAGCAGCCGGTCCATGTGGCCGGCTCCGACGCCGCCGGCATCGTCTACAAGATCGGCGCCAAGGTGAAGCGCTGGAAGGTCGGCGACGAGGTCGTCGTCCACTGTAACCAGGACGACGGCGACGACGAGGAGTGCAATGGCGGCGACCCGATGTTCTCCTCCAGCCAGCGCATCTGGGGCTACGAGACCCCGGACGGCAGCTTCGCCCAGTTCTGCCGCGTGCAGTCGCGCCAGCTGATGCCGCGCCCGCGTCACCTGACCTGGGAAGAGAGCGCCTGCTACACCCTGACCCTCGCCACCGCCTACCGCATGCTGTTCGGCCACAAGCCGCATGAGCTGAAGCCCGGCCAGAACGTGCTGGTCTGGGGCGCCTCGGGGGGCTTGGGCGTCTTCGCCACCCAGCTGGCCGCCGTCGCAGGCGCGAATGCCATCGGCGTCGTCTCCAGCGAGGACAAGGTCGACTATGTGCTCAGCCAGGGCGCCAAGGCGGTTCTGAACCGCAACGACTTCAACTGCTGGGGCCAGCTGCCGACGGTGAACGGCCCCGAGTTCGACGACTACATGAAGGAAAGCCGCAAGTTCGGCAAAGCCATCTGGAACATCACCGGCAAGCGCGACGTCGACCTGGTGTTCGAGCACCCGGGCGAGGCCACCTTCCCGGTCAGCGTCTTCCTGGTGAAGCGCGGCGGCATGGTGGTGATCTGCGCCGGCACCACCGGCTACAACCTGACCATGGACGCCCGCTTCCTGTGGATGCGCCAGAAGCGCGTCCAGGGCAGCCACTTCGCCAACCTGGCCCAGGCCAGCGCCGCCAACCAACTGGTCATCGACCGGCGCGTCGATCCGGCCCTGTCGGAAGTCTTCACCTGGGACGCCATTCCGGACGCCCACGAGAAGATGCTGGCCAACAAGCACCCGCCGGGCAACATGGCCGTGCTGGTGTGCGCGCAGAAGCCGGGGTTGCGGACGTTTGAGGAAGTGCAGGAACTGAGCGCGCCGCTGTAGGCGCGCTCTAAGCCTTCTTCCCCCACACCGTCAGCGCCAGGGCCGCGAAGCCGCCGACCGCGACGATCGGCACGGTGGCCATCACCACGTCGCCGCTGCTGGCCCCGAGGCTGAGCAGGGCGCCGCCGACCAGCGGCCCGAACACCGAGCCCAGGCGGCCGGCCGAGACCGCCGCGCCGACGCCGACCCCGCGCACCTTCTCGCCGTAGTGCTGGGGGGCGAGGGCGTAGAGGCCGAACTGGCCGGCCATGATCAGGAAGCCAGCCCCGAAGCCGAACAGCGCCAGGCTGGAGATCGACGTCAGCCCAGCCATGGCGAACAGGGTCGCCATCAGTACGGTGAAGATGACCAGGAAGGGCCGCTTGGCCCCCATCCGGTCGATGGCCCAGCCGGCGGTCAGGCCGCCCAGCGCCCCGCCGACGTTGAACAGGATCATGATCCCGCCGATGTCCGGCCCGGCCATGCCGCGACTGTTCAGCAGGCTGGGCAGCCAGTTGAGCAGCAGATGCAGCACCAGGCCGATGGCCGCGAAGCTGACCCACAGGGTGGCGGTGGTGGCCAGGCGCTCGCGGCCGAAAAGGGCGTGAAGGCTGTCGCCGGTCAGCACGTCGTCGGCCGACTTGGCGCGGGTCTCCGGCAGGAACAGCATCAGCAAGACGGCCAGCAGGAGCGGCGCGACGCCGCCGACGATGAAGATCAGCCGCCAGTCGGCCTGGGCCGCGTCGGTGCGGGCCAGCAGGCTGACCAGGGCGCCGCCCAGCGGCATGCCGGCGGTGACCAGGCCGACGGTCACGGCCTTGCGCTTTTCGCCGGCCAGTTCGGACGACATGGCCAGCAGCATCGGCATGGCCCCGCCGAGGCCGACCCCGCAGAGGAAGCGGATGACCAGCAGCACGTCGAGGTTGGGCGCCCAGGCGGTGGCCAGGCTGAACAGGCCGTAGATGATCACCGAGGCCAGCAGCACCGGCTTGCGGCCCAGCCGGTCGGCGAACGGCCCGGCCATCAGGGCGCCCAGGAACAGGCCCAGCGGACTGGCGCTGAACGCAGCGCCCGCCTCGCCTGGCGTCAGGCCGAGGTCGGGGACCAGCCTGGGCGCCGCCACCCCCATGGAGGCGATGTCGAACCCCTCCAGCATGGCCGCCAGCAGGCAGAGGCCGATGGCGATCCAGGACGCGGAGGGCTTCGGCGCGGCGGGCGTGGTCATGATTGGTCTCCCCGGCCAGCAGACTGGCGCCCCGCCTATCGAAGCGGCAACCCATTATATCGCCGGCCGCCCGACCTACAAAAAGGGCGGTGCCGCGCCCCGAGCGGGAAAAGAGGGTTCAAACCCTTGCGCCGTGGGGTTTCGGGTTGGCCGGGCGGCCGGGGATGTAGCCTATGGCGTGGGTCGCGGCGTGGCCGATGCGCGGGGTTTGTGGGTCGATTTGTGGCCGCGCGGGAGACGCCGGGCGGGGGCTGAGGGACAGATTGAATCGCCTGTCTCACCGCGCTCAGGGCCCGCAGGGTCTTGTGGGGGCGGTTCAACGGGTCCCCCGCTGCCGCAAGATGAATATGTCTAGACATATTGCTCCGGCGGGGACGGCGGGTCTGTCCGGACAGGTTTTCAGGGGCGTCCGGACAGGGATGAGCTGGCGGTCGGACGAGGCGGCGGGTCTGCTGGCGGCCCAGTTTCCGGAGCCTGCCATGACCGACGCCGCCGATCCCCCCAAGCCGACCCTGCTGGCCGAGACCCTCGACATCCTGCGCACCGTCGCCATCGCGCTCGGCCTCACGCTGGTCTTCCGCATCGTCGCCTGGCAGCCCTTCACCATCCCGTCCTCGTCGATGGAGCCGGGGCTGGTGACTGGCGACTACATCGTGGTCTCGAAGTTCGCCTACGGCTGGAGCCGGGCCTCCTTCCCCTTCGCCCCGCCGCTGTTCGAGGGCCGGGTGCTGGGGAATGGGCCGACGCGCGGCGAGGTGGTGGTGTTCCGCAGCAGCGTCGATCCGGACAAGACGCTGGTCAAGCGGGTCATCGGACTGCCCGGCGACCGGGTGCGGGTCACGGGCGGGGTGGTGAGCGTCAATGGCGTGGCCATCCCGCGCCTGGCGATGGGGCCGGCGGAGGATCGGGACGATCCGGACGTCCATCCGCTGCGCTTCGACGAGCGGCTGCCGGACGGGCGGACCTGGGCCACCTTCGACCGGGGCCAGGGGCCGGGGGACGACACGGACGTCTATGTCGTGCCCGAGGGCCAGTACTTCATGATGGGCGACAACCGTGACAACTCGCTGGACAGCCGCTGGCCGACGGCGGCGGGCGGGGTCGGTTTCGTCGCCGCCCAGGACATCGTCGGCCGGGCCGACATGGTGCTGGCCTCGTGGCATCCCGGCGCAGGCCTGTTGAAGCCCTGGACCTGGCTGGACCTGCAGTGGGACCGGTTCTTCAAGCAGATCGGGTGACGCTCACCATCGCTGTCATCCTCCGGCGCCCGCAGGGCGACCGGGGGACCCATTGTCCGCGTAAAGACTGCCGGGAGTCTATCCAGAGCCGCCCTGGGTCCCCCGGTCCGCTGCGCGGCCGGAGGATGACAGCGTGTTTTTGGGTGGGGATGCCCTCAGACCTGCACGCCCTTGTGGAACTCTTCCGGCGACAGCACGCCGTCGTGGTTGGCGTCGCAGCTGTCGAAGGCGCGGCGTTGCAGTTGGCGGGTCAGGGCCGGGTCGGCGGTGAACTTCAGGCCGCCGGCTTCGATGCGCACCGGGGCGGCGGCGAACTCGCGGAAGGCCAGGGCGCCGTCGCGGTCCCTGTCGAGGCTGGCGAAGCTGGGGCCGGAGACGGCGGCGGCGAGGGACGGCAGGGCGCTGGCCCCGACGCCGAGGATCACCGCCGCGCCGGCGAGGACGCGAACCTGCTTCCAGGGGGCCGCGACCTTGCGGGACAGGCGGGCCTCGATGTCGGCGCGCAGGGCCTGGCTGGCGGTGACGCCGTCCAGGCGACAGCGGGCCATGAAGGCGGTCTTGGTCTCGTAGGGGAGACGGATTTCGAGCGTTTCGCTCTTCTTCGGGGCGCGGGTCATGGTGTGGGCCTTGCGGTGATCGGACGATTGTCCGGGCGAAAGCCGCGCACCTCAAGTGAACTTGTGGTAAGGGCGGCGCCTTCTCCCTGCCCCCGTTTGAATTCATAAGCCGATCCATGAAGTTTCTCGACCAGTGCAAGATCTATATCCGCTCCGGCAACGGCGGCGGCGGCGCTGTGTCGTTCCGGCGCGAGAAGTACATCGAATACGGTGGCCCGGACGGCGGTGACGGCGGGCGCGGCGGCGACGTTTGGGTCGAGGCGGTCGAGGGTCTGAACACCCTGATCGACTATCGCTACCAGCAGCATTTCAAGGCCGGCACCGGCATCCACGGCATGGGCCGCAACCGTCACGGCCACGCCGGCGACGACGTGGTGCTCAAGGTTCCGGTCGGCACCCAGATCCTCGAAGAGGACAAGGAAACCCTGATCGCCGACATGGACGAGGCGGGCAAGCGCCTGCTGCTGGCCAAGGGCGGCAACGGCGGCTGGGGCAACGACCGCTTCAAGGGCCCGATCAACCAGGCTCCCAAACACGCCAACCCCGGCCAGGAGGGCGAGGAAAAGACCATCTGGCTTCGCCTGAAGCTGATCGCCGACGCCGGCCTGGTCGGCCTGCCCAACGCCGGCAAGTCGACCTTCCTGGCCGCCGCCAGCGCCGCCAAGCCGAAGATCGCCGACTATCCCTTCACCACCCTGGCCCCCAACCTCGGCATGGTCGACCTGTCGGTCGGCGAGCGGTTCGTGCTGGCCGACATCCCTGGACTGATCGAGGGCGCCTCGGAAGGCCAGGGGCTGGGCACCCGCTTCCTCGGCCACGTCGAGCGCACGGCGGTGCTGATCCATCTGGTCGACATCACCCAGGACGACATCGTCGGGGCCTGGAAGACGGTGCGGGCCGAGCTGGAGGCCTATGGCGAGGGCCTGGCCGAGCGCAACGAGATCGTCGCGCTCAGCAAGATCGACGCGGTCGACGCCGAGACCGCCCAGTGGCGGGTCGATGAGTTCCGCGAGGCCACCGGCATCACCCCCCGGCTGGTGTCCGGGGTTTCGGGCCAGAATGTGCGGGACATCCTGCGCGAGTGCTGGCGGATGGTGCGGCGTGAGCGCGGTGAAATCTTCGAGGAAGACGAAGACGATACGCTGGCCGACGACGCGCCCTGGTCTCCCGTCTAGCGTTCAGAGAGTTTCCCATGATCGCCTTTGCCCTTTCGATGATGCTGCTGGTCGCCCAGGCGACGCCCGCCCCGGCGGAGGCCAAGCCGCCGCCCGCGGCGGATGCGCCGGCGGCGACCGCGCCCGCCGCGCCCGTGGCCCCGGCCAAGCCGGCCCCGCCGTCGCAAAAGCTGGAAGACACCCTCACCGCGCTGAAGGGCCGGCCGAAGGCCCATTTCACCTCCAAGCTCGGCCCACCGGCCTCCGTGCGGCCGGCCATCGACGGCGAGGTGCTGATCTGGTCGGTCAAGGTGGCCGGGGCGACAGTCTGCGCCCCCAACGCCGCCGGGTCGCTGGTCTGCGGCCGGCAGGGCGACGGCGAATGCCAGGTGGTGATCGCCTTCTCCAAGGCCGACGCCATGACCGTCTGGCGTAACAACGGCGTGGCCATGGCCTGCGACAAGGCCGCCGACATGTTCTCCGCCCCGGTGGTGACCCTGCCCAAGCTCAAAAAACCCAAGCCCGGCCAGTGATCTGACATGCTGGCGGGGGCCAAACGCATTGTCGTCAAGGTCGGCTCGGCCCTGGTCGCCGACGCGGCCAGCGGCGACGCCGACCGCGCCTGGCTGACGGCCTTCGCGGCCGACGCGGCGCGGCTGATGCAGGACGGGACGCAGCTGCTGGTCGTCTCGTCCGGGGCCGTGGCGCTGGGCCGGCGACGGCTGGGGCTGACCCGCAAGGCGCTGACCCTGCCGGAGAAGCAGGCGGCGGCGGCGGCCGGTCAGTCCCTGCTGATGCGGGCCTGGGAAGAGGCCTTCGAGCCGCATGGCCGCACGGTGGCCCAGGTCCTGATGACCCGCGACGACACCGAGGTGCGGCGGCGCTGGCTGAACGCCCGGGCGACGACCGAGACCCTGCTGGGTTTGGGGGCGGTGCCGGTGGTCAACGAGAACGACACCGTCGTCACCGAGGAAATCCGCTACGGCGACAACGACCGGCTGGCCGCCCGGGTGGCGCAGATGATCGGGGCCGACCGGCTGGTGCTGCTGAGCGACATCGACGGGCTGTACACCGCCGACCCGCGCCGGGATCCAGCGGCCTGGCGCCTGGAGCGGATCGAGACGCTGACGCCGGAGATCGTCGCCATGGCCGGCGGGGCCAATGCCGGGGCCGGGGTCGGCACCGGCGGCATGGCCACCAAGCTGGCGGCGGCGCGGATCGCGCAAGGGGCCGGCTGCGCGACCATCATCACGCTGGGGCGGCGCGAGCGGCCGCTTGGGGCGCTGGGAGAAGGGGCGGCGGCGACGATCATCGAGGCCGGGACGACGCCGGCGGCGGCCTACAAGAGCTGGATCGCCGGCAGCCTGTCGCCGGCCGGGACGCTGGTCGTGGATGCCGGGGCGGCGAAGGCGCTGATGTCGGGCAAGAGCCTGCTGTCGGCCGGGGTGCGGCGGGTCGAGGGCCGGTTCGGCAAGGGCGACGCGGTGCTGATCGTCGGCGAGGACGGCGCGGAGATCGGCCGAGGGCTGTCGCGGTATGACGCCGTGGACGCCGAGCAGATCGCCGGGCTGAGGTCGGACGCTATCGAGGCGGTGATCGGCTACACGGCCGGGCCGATGGTGCATGCGGATGATCTGGTGAAGGGGTGAGCGGGGCGGAACGCGCCTTGGCGCTGGCCATCGGCCAGGCCTATGCCGCCTTCGCCGATGTCGGCGCGCCGCGCCGCCTGGACGCCCCGCCGCACCGCAAGCCCGAGGAACTATTGCAGCGGCTGACCGGGGCGCCGCTGGCCGAGCTGAGCGAGGACCAGCTGGGCCCCTACGCCGGATGGGCCATGACGACGGTCGGCGACGCCCGCGCTTATCAACACTTCCTGCCGCGCATTCTGGAACTGGCGACCGGGCCCAACAGCCACATGGGATTCGACCCGCCCGTGCTGGCCGGGAAGCTGGTCTATGGCGAGTGGAGTGGCTGGCGCCGCGACCGGCGCGAGGCGGTTCTGGCGGTCTTCGGGGCGGCCTTCGCGGCGGCCCTGACCGAGCCTTACGCGGCCAACGGGCCGGGCGAATGGCTGGCTGGCCTGGCGCGGCTCACCCAAGTGACGCCCTTCCTCGAGCAATGGCGGGCCTCTGCCGATCCCTGGGCCGCGATCCATCTGGCGGTGCTGCGGGTGAGCTGGATGGACTCGCTCACCGACGAGGACGGGCAGCCGCCGTTCCGGGACGATGTCGACATCGGGATCAGCGCCGAGGTCGAGGCCTGGCTGCTGTCGGCGGAATCCCGCCGGCAGATCGAACGGGCCCTGGCGGCCGCGCCCGAGGAGGAGCGGTGGCAGTTGGAACGGGCGCTGCCGGATCAGTGACGCTTACCAATCCAGCACCAGACTGCGGCATTGGGGGCAAGGCACACCGTCTTCGATGTCGGTCGATCCGCATTTGTAGCACTGACGCTCACCGGACATCGCCTCGCCGGTGATGTGATTCATGATGACCTTGCCATCGGTGATATCGTAGCCGTGATTGGCGACCAGCCACTGTATAGCGCGAACCCGGCTTTCCCGCGCCGCGCCCCCCAACTGGGCGCGCGCTTCCGCGGTTTCCAGCCCCCGGACCGGAATGTGATGGCCGCAGCGCGCGCAGCTTAAGCTCACCGCTCGTCTTCCTTCGCCGCCTCCAGCTCGTCCTCCGCCCGGCCGGTGACGTCCCAGCCTTCCTCGCCGCCCGGCTTCATGCGCGCCAGGTCGGCGGCCAGCAGGCGTTCCGTCGTCTGGGCGGCGTCGCGGCTGGCCAGCATGTAGGCCTCTTCCTGGCCCCACATGGGGCGCAGCTCCTCGAAGGCCCGCAGGTCGTGATTGCGGAAGTAGTCGGCGGCCCTGTGGGCGCGGTGGGCGCGGAAGCCCAGGGACCGCAGGGCGGTGACGCCCAGGTGCAGGGCGCCCTCGAAGGTCTCCCGCTCGATGGCGTCGGCGCCGTTGGCCAGCAGGTCGTAGGCGTGGCGGCGGTCGAAGGCCCGGGCCAGGATGGTGATGTTGGGGAAGGCGTGGCGGGCCTTCTCGACCAGTTCGCTGGTCTTCTCCTTGTCGTCGAGGGCGACGATCAGCATCCGGGCCCGCTCGGCGCCGGCGGCGCGCAACAGGTCCAGGCGGGTGGCGTCGCCATAGTGCACGCGGCGGCCGAAGCGGCGCAGGACCTCGATCTGTTCGATGTCGCTGTCGAGAACCACCGACTTGAAGCCGTTGGCCTGCAGCAGGCGGCCGGTGATCTGACCGAAGCGGCCGAAGCCGGCGATGATGATGTCGGGCTCGGCCTCGTCGAAGTCGGGGTCGTCGGGTTTCACATCGGGGATGGCGGCGTCCATCATCGCCGAGACCTTCTCGTAGAGGATCATGGCCAGGGGGGTGAGCGCCATGGAGACGGCGACGGCGGCGGTCAGCAGGGCGGCCAGGTCGGCGCCGATGACCCCGGCTCCGACGGTGAAGGTCAGCAGCACGAAGGCGAACTCGCCGCCCTGGGCCAGCGCCGTGGCGACGGCGGCGGCGGCGCGGCCGGTGGCTCCGCCGATCAGGGCCAGGCCGAACATCACCGCGAACTTCAGGACCATCAGGCCGATGACGATGCCGACCAGCACCAGCGGCTGGGCGAGGATGATGTTGAAGTTGATGCCGGCCCCGACGGTGATGAAGAACAGGCCAAGCAGCAGGCCGCGGAACGGCTCGATGTCGGTCTCCAGCTCGCGGCGGTACTCGCTTTCGGCCAGCACCACGCCGGCCAGGAAAGCCCCGAGCGCGGGAGAAAGCCCGACCATCTGCATCAGGGCGGCGACGGCGACGACGATCAGCAGGGCGGTGGCGGTGAAGATTTCGCGCAGGCGGGTCTGGGCGATGAAGCGGAAGATGGGCTGGACCACATAACGGCCGCCGCCGACCACGGCGGCGACGGCGGCGAGGACGGCGAGGGTCTGCAGCCAGCCGGGGAAGTCGGCGATCAGACTTCCGCCGCCATGGCCGCCACCTTCCGCCGCGTGGGCGGTCTGGGCAATCAGCTGGACCGGGGCCTCGGCCAGCAGGGGCAGGAGGGCGAACAGCGGGATGATGGCCAGGTCCTGCAGCAGCAGCACCCCGAAGGCGGCGCGGCCGACCGGGCCTTGCCGCAGGCCCTTCTCGTCGAGGGTCTGCAGGACGATGGCGGTCGAGGACATGGCCAGCACCAGGCCGACGGCCAGGGCGGTCTTCCAGTTGAGGCCGAAGGCGAGGCTGAAACCGGCGATGGCCAGGGCGGTGACCAGCACCTGGGCGCCGCCGAGGCCGAAGATGGTCTTGCGCATCGACCACAGCAGGGCCGGCCGGACCTCCAGCCCGATCATGAACAGCAGGATGACGACGCCGAACTCGGCGAACTTCATGACGTCTTCCTGCTCGCCGACCAGCGACAGGGCGAAGGGGCCGACGACGATGCCGGCGATCAGGTAGCCGAGCACCGAGCCGAGGCCGAGCCGCTTGGCGATCGGCGCGGCGACGACACCGGCGGTCAGGTAGACCAGGGCCTGGAGGAGGAGGTTCTCGGTCAAAATTTCATCCCCGCGCAGGTCATCTCGAAATCCCGATTATCCCGACGAAAGTCGGGACCCAGAGGCCGCTTTTGCTGGAGGTTCGCTCTGATCGGCGCCACGCTTTCAAAGGCTGGCAGATACTGGGTCCCGACTTTCGTCGGGATAATCGGAGTGTGGGGGGAGGCATCACGACTCCGCCTCCACCTTCTCACCGACAAGGCCGGCGAGTCTCGCGCGATAGCGTTGCGACTCCGCCTCCAGAGCGGCTGCGTCCTTGATGCGGGCGCCGTGGACCACGAAGGGCGTCTCCCACTGCATCTGGCAGAGGTCGGCGGTCTGTTCCAGCGGGCGCAGGAACTCCTCCATGGTGAAGTGGTTGTAGCCGAGCTTGTGATAGGCCGAGGTCGGGCCGCCGGTGGTCGTGGCCACGAACAGCTTCTTGCCCTTCAGCTTGTCGCCGCCCTTGCCGTAGGCGAAGCCGTGCAGCCAGACGAGATCGAACCACTCCTTCATCAGGGCCGGCATGGCGTACCAGTAGAAGGGGAACTGCAGGGCGATGACGTCGTGCTCCTTGAGCTTCTTCTTCTCGCCCGGCACGTCGATGACGAAGTCGGGGAAGGTCTCGTAGAGGTCGTGGCGGGTGACGCCGTCGAGCCCGTCAGAGGCGGACCACAGGAGGCTGTTGGCGCGGCTCTTCTCCAGCGCCGGGTGGGCCATGACCAGCAGGACCTTGCTGTCGCGTTTTGCGTTGCTCATGCTAGGTATCCCAAGGTCAGCGACCGATAATTCACCAACGGTTGAATTTCCCCGGGAGATGGGCGAAAGGACGCCGGTTTTCCAGCCGCAGGAGCTTTCATGGCCGACAAGGTCCGCAAGGACGCCGCCGCAGCCCTCGAAGGGGTGCTTTTCGACGGCATGACCATCATGGCGGGGGGCTTTGGCCTCTGCGGCATTCCTGAGAACCTCATCGCGGCGATCCGCGAGACCGGGGTGAAGGACCTGACCGTCGTCTCCAACAACTGCGGAATCGACGGCTTCGGCCTGGGCATCCTGCTGGAGAACCGGCAGATCAAGAAGATGGTGAGCAGCTACGTCGGTGAGAACAAGCTGTTCGAACAACTTTATCTCAGCGGCGAGCTGGAGCTCGAATTCAATCCGCAAGGGACGCTGGCCGAACGCATCCGTGCCGGCGGCGCGGGCATTCCGGCCTTCTTCACCAAGACCGGCGTCGGCACCCTGGTCGCCGAGGGCAAGGAAGTGCGTGAGTTCGATGGCGAGGAGTATGTGATGGAGCGCGGGCTGACCGCCGATCTGTCCATCGTCAAGGCCTGGAAGGCCGACGCCGAGGGCAACCTGATCTATCGGAAGACCGCGCGGAACTTCAATCCGATGATGGCCACGGCGGGCAAGGTCTGCCTGGTCGAGGTCGAGGAGATTGTGCCGATCGGCAGCCTCGACAAGGACAACATCCACACCCCCGGCATCTATGTGGACCGCGTCTTCAAGGGCGCCGTGTTCGAGAAGCGGATCGAACGGGTCACCACCCGCCAGAAGGAAGCCGTCTGATGCCCTGGACCCGCGACGAGACCGCCGCCCGCGCCGCCCGCGAGCTGCAGGACGGCTTCTATGTGAACCTCGGCATCGGCATTCCCACCCTCGTGGCCAACTACATCCCCGAGGGGATGCATGTGACGCTGCAGAGCGAGAACGGCATGCTGGGCATGGGGCCCTTTCCTTATGAGGGCGAGGCCGACGCCGACCTGATCAACGCCGGCAAGCAGACGATCACCGAGCTGGCGAGCAGCAGCTATTTCAGCAGCGCCGACAGCTTCGCCATGATCCGCGGCGGGCACATCGACCTGTCCATCCTCGGCGCCATGCAGGTGGCGGCCAACGGCGACCTGGCCAACTGGATGGTGCCCGGCAAGATGGTCAAGGGCATGGGCGGGGCCATGGACCTGGTGGCCGGCGTCAAGCGGGTGGTGGTGGTCATGGACCATTGCGAGAAGACCGGCGCGCCGAAGCTGCTCAAGCAATGCACCCTGCCGCTGACCGGCAAGGCGGTGGTCGACACCCTGATCACTGACCTGGGGGTCTTCTCCATCGGCCGCGGCGCCGGGGTGAAGCTGCTGGAACTGGCGCCGGGCGTGTCGCTCGACGAGGTGAAGGCCAAGACCGAAGCCGAGTTCGAGGTGGCGTAGGGGACGGGTTGGCCGCCTTGCGGCCTACCTGTCCCCGGCTTGCGCCGAGAGTTGCTCCGGGGCGCGATCCAGACGGTTGGCGCGATGCGTCTGGAGCGCGCTTGCATCTATCGCCGGTGCTGACCGGGGACAGGTAGGCGCTTCGCGCCAACCCGTCCCCAAAAGCGCGGGGCCTGACGCCACGTGAATCTTTTCAACGCGCCTTCAACGTGATGGCCTCCCCGCAAAACAGGGAGGACATCATGGATCTCAGCAACGCATCGGCCCTCGTCACCGGCGGGGCCGGCGGTTTCGGCAGCGCCACGGTGCGCCGCCTCGCCCAGCGCGGGGCACGGGTGGTCATCGCTGACGTGCACGCCGACCGGGGCGAGGCGCTGGCGAAGGAAGTCGGCAATGGCGCGGTCTTCGTCCACACCGACATCATGAGCGAAGACAGCATCGCCGAGGCCGTGGCCAAGGCCGTGTCGCTGGCGCCCCTGCGCGCCGCTGTGGTGGTGCATGGCGGACCGCCGGCCCCGGGCTCGACCGGGCCGGCGCGGACGGTGAACCGCGAGGGCAAGCGGCTGCCGCTGTCGCAGTTCATGCACACGGTGAACGTCTACCTCAACAGCGCCTTCGCGGTGACCAGCCAGGCGGCCGAGGCCATGGCCGCCAACGAGCCGCTGGAGTCCAACCAGCGCGGCGTCGTCATCAACACCGCCTCCATCGCCGGCTACGAAGGCCAGCCCGGTCAGGCGGCCTATTCGGCGGCCAAGGGCGGCATCATCGGGATGACCCTGACCGTGGCGCGGGATCTCGCGCCGCTGGGCATCCGGGCCGTGGCCATCGCGCCGGGCACCTTCCTGACCCTGGCCTATTCCTCGCGGATGACCGACGAACAGGCCCAGGCCCACTGGGGGCCGATGGTGCCCAACCCCAAGCGGATGGGTGATCCGGACGAGTACGGCATTCTCGCCGGCCACATCTGCGACAACGACTTCCTGAACGGCACGACGATCCGACTGGACGGCGCGCAGCGGTTCTAGGGTGGGGACGGGTTGGCCGCCTTGCGGCCTACCTGTCCCCGGCTTGCGCAGGAGGTCGATGACGGGCGCGCTCCAGACGCCTGGGCGCGAACCGGCTGGATCGAAGGTGGGTCAGCGGTCGGTGCTGACCGGGGACAGGTAGGCCGCTTCGCGGCCAACCGGTCCCCCCGCATGGCGGACGGCGATGACCTCTCCGACCACGGCCACGGCGATCTCCCACGGGGCCTTGCCGCCGAGGTCGAGGCCGATGGGGGCGCGCAGCCGCTGAAGCTGGCTCTCGGTGATCCCGGCCGCGCGCAGGCGGTCCAGCCGTTCGCCAAGCCGGCGGCGGGCGCCGAGCAGGCCGACGTAGGGGGCGTCGGACGGCAGGGCGGTGGTCAGGGCCGCGTGATCGATGTCCATGTCGTGGCCGCAGATGGCGACGGCGGTCCAGGCGTCCAGACCGACGGCAGAGAGCGCCTGCGCCGGCTCGTCCCGGCGGTAGGCGACATTGGCCAACGGGCAGGCGATCGGGCCACGCGGGCGGATGAGCGTGGTTTCGAAGCCGGACTGGGCCCCGAGGGTGGCGGCAGCCAGGGCGGTGGGGTCGGCGCCGAGGACGATAAGCTTCCAGACCGGCTCATAGGTCAGGGACAAGCCGCCGGCCGTCGTGAACCCGGCGGTCCGCCTTGCGTCCATGGCCGCGAGGACGGCGCCGACCTGGGCGTCGTCGGGCAGGAGGCGCTGCAGCTCGATCTCGATCCGGGCGCCACACAGCAGGCGGATGTCGGGCCAGGGGCTGCCCTCGCCATAGACCAGGCGGAGCGGCTCGCCGTCCTCAAGGCAGGCGGCGGCGTGCAGGGCGACGTCGCCCTCGACGCAGCCGCCCGACAGAAAACCGCTGACGAAGTCGCGGCCGAAGACCATCTGGGCGCCGACCGGGCGCGGGCCGCCGCCGCCGAGCGCAACGATGGTGGCCATGACCGCGGGCTCGCCGGCCGCGCGCAGGGCGCGCAGGGCGGGCCGCTGGTCGTCGGCGAGGCCATACAGAGGCCAGTCTGGAAGCGCTTGGATCACCCCCCATGTTAACCCCAGCGAAACGCTTCGGGCACCCTCCCTTAAGGTGTTGGCGCGCATGGTTGCCGCTGAGTTCACCATGAGGGCGAGGCAGCCATGCCCAACGCCGCTTTCACCGCCGACCGCTTTGTCCGCCGCGCGCCCAGCCGGCCGGTCGCCGCCGGTTGCCGGCTGACCGACGAGGACGGCGCCGTCCGCATCGACTTCGACATGGCCGGCGGGGCGGTGCTGCTGGGCCACGCCCATCCCCGCATCGAGGCCGCCGTCGCGGCCGGCAAGGCCACGGCGACGGACGCCGCCGCCGCCCTCTCATCCCTGCTGCCGCGCCGCCCGGCCGTCGCCCTCTGCGCCGAGGAGGGCCAGGCCCTGCCCGCCGCCGTCGCCGCCGCCCGCAAGGTCACCGGCTGCCGGCGGGTCGCCGTCTGGGATCCCAAGGGCGGGGTCTGCAACGGCGAGACCGACCTGGCCGCCGTGCTGGTCGATCCGCTCGGCATGACCCCCGGCCAGCTGCGGCTGGCCCGCAAGGCGGCGACCGCCGCCGGCGCCCTGCTGATCTTCGACGAAGGCTCCAGCGGCTTCCGCGTCCACGCCCAGGGCGTGCAGGGCCTCTCCAACGTGCGGCCGGACTTTTCCGTGTTCGGGGCCGGCATCGCCAACGGCCGGCCGATCGGCGCCATCACCGGCAGCGACGACCTGATCGCCGCCCTCGATCCCGAAGACCTGCCCGCCCCGCGCGGCGACAGCCTCGCCGCCGCCACGGCCACCCTGGAAACCCTCGGCATCGCCCCGGTCGCGCCGCACCTGCAGGTGCTGGGCGCCGAGATTCAGACCGAGGTCGAGAGCCTGATCAAACGCGCCGGCGCGGCCCGCGTTTTCACCCTGGCCGGCGATCCGACCCTGCCCACCCCGCTGTTCGCCGCCCCGATCCTCGAAGGGCTGTGGATGCGGGAGATGACGGCCCGGGGCCTGATCGTCGTCGGGCCGCATGCCCTGAGCGCCGCCCATGGCGAGGTCGAGGTGGCCGCCCTGGTCGATGCCTACGCCGCCGTGCTGCCGGCCATGATGGCCCGCAACCTGGCCGAAATCTTCGCCCGGCCCCGGCCGGTCTTCGACCCCCTGTATTCGAGTCCCAGTCATCTGGCCGCTCCAGAAGGACGCGCATGAGTTTCCCCCTGTCCAAGCTCGGCCTCTCCGCCGCCCAGTTCGGGCTGGGCGGCAGCCCCAGCCCCCGCTCGCGTCCGCCCGAGGTGGAAGCGCGCGACATCCTGAATATCGCCGCCCGCGGCCAGCTGTCGGTGCTGGACGTCTCGGGCGTCTATGGCCGCGCCGAACAGATCCTCGGCGACCTGATCCCGCGTCCGTCCTCCTTCCGCCTGACCCTCAACAGCGTCCGCGCCGACCGGGGCCCGGACTTCGTCGAACAGGAGGCGCGCGCCTCTCTGCGCCGGCTGGCCGTCGAGCGGGCCGACGCCATCGTCGTGCCGAGCGTCGGCGAGCTGTTCGGCCCGCACGGCATGGCCCTGTGGGACCGGCTGCAGGCGCTGAAGAGTCAGGGGCTGTTCGCCCGCATCGGCATCTCGGTGCATGCCTCGGACGATCCCTGCGGCGTCGCCCGGCGCTTCAAGCCGGACCTGGTGCAGGCCCCCGCCTCCCTGCTCGACCAGCGGCTGCTGGTCGATGGCTCGCTGGCGCGCATCGCCGCCATGGGCATCGAGGTGCAACTGCGCTCGGTCTTCCTCAACGGCCTGCTCTTCCTGCCGCCCGACCGGGTGCCCGCCACCCTGAAGGGCGCCGCCGGGCGTCTGTCGCGCGTGCGCCGGATGATCGCCGAGGGCCGCAGCGATCCCCTGCAGGCGGCGCTGGGCTTTGCCCTGTCGCGCCCGGAGGCCTCCGCCGTTCTGGTCAGCCCCACCACCGCCGCCGAGTTGTCGGCCATCATCGCCGCCGCCGCCAGCCCGCCGCCTGATCTCAACTGGGACGACATGGCCCTCGATGACCCTGTCGCCCTCGATTCCGGGAGCAGCTGGGCCGCCGCGTAAAAACGCGAACAGAAGCCTGGCGCGCCGCTCAGAAGGAGCAAACGCCCATGATCCTCGCCATCCTGCAGGCCCGCATGGCCAGCCAGCGCATGCCCGGCAAGGCCTTGGCCAGCCTGGCCGGGCAGCCGATGATCCAGCGCCAGATCGAGCGGCTGCGCGCCGCCCGCACCCTGTCGCGCATCGTCGTCGCCACCAGTGTCGAGGCCAGCGACGACCCGCTGGCCGCCTTCCTCGTCTCGCGGGGACAGGCCGTCTTTCGCGGCGCGCCGGTCGACCTGCTCGGCCGCTACGCCCGCTGCGCGGAGAGCAACGCCGGTGTGACGCATGTCGTGCGGATCAAGGGCGACGCCCCCTTCGTCGATCCGGCCATCGTCGACAAGGCCGTCCGCATCGCCCTCGACAGCGGCGCCGACTATGTCGCCAACCGCGGCTGGTTCGGTTTTCCCAAGGGCATGGAGGTCGAGGTCATCGCCGCCCCGGCCCTGATCGCCGCCGCATGCGCGCCGCGCGACCCCGAAGCCCGCACCTCGCCGACCGCCTTCCTGCGGGCCGACCCGGTGCGCTGGCGGCACGCCAATTTCGCGGCGCCGCGCGACCTGTCCAATCTGGACTGGCGGGTGAAGACCCATGCCGACATGACCTTCGCGCGGGGGGTCTACGCGGCGCTTCACGGGGCCGATCCGGCGTTCGCGATGCGGGATGTGCTGGACCTGACGGGCGGCCGCCAGGATGTGGCGAAGTACGCGGCGTAAGATCCTCCCCCATCGGGGGAGGGGGACCATCGCGCAGCGATGGTGGAGGGGGTCCCCACCGGCGGTTCAGCCGCAAACAGTTTTACCCGAGACGGAGGCGGTGACCCCCTCCGTCAGCGGCTTCGCCGCTGCCACCTCCCCCGAGGGGGACGACCAAAACGAAATGAGCCCGCCAACGGGGGGAGTTGGCGGGCTCTTGGAAACCGCCCTGGGTTTCGGGGGGGCGTAATCGGGCGGCTTCGATGAGTAAACACCGGTCCGCCAATTGCGTTCCGAACCCAGGGACTCTTTTCAGCCGAAATCAGTTGCGGAAGCGGATGCCGATATAGGCGGCGCGTCCGGCTTCGCCGTAGCCGAGGCTTTCCTGATAGTTCTCGTCGGTCAGGTTCTCGATGCGGGCGGTGAAGGTGACCGCCTCGTTCAGCGTCCAGCCGCCAGCCAGGTCGGCGGTGACGAAGCCGTCGCGGGTCTCGCTGGCGAAGGTCGAGGGGTTGCTGTCAGCCTGTTCGCCCTCGGCCCGGAGGGTCAGCAAGGCGTTGAAGCGGTCGTTGCTCCAGCCGAGGCTGACGGCGCCGGCATGCTCCGGAACGCGCAGTAGACGCGCGCCCGTCGCCTCGTTGACGGCGTCGGTATAGGCGTAGTTCGCCTTGATCAGGAACTGGCCCAGATTGAGTTCGCCGGTGACCGTGACCCCGGTGCTGAGCGTCTCGTCGATATTCACATAGCGCCCTGTCCCGTAGGAGATCTGGTCCTCGACCTGCAGCCGGTAGCCGGTGGCCTGGAGGAAGACCCGGTCGTCGGGCGAGCGCCAGGAGAGGCCGAGGTCCCAGCCTTCGGCGGTTTCCGGCTTCAGCCCGACCGAGGGACCGGCCGGGAAGCAGAAGTCGCAGACCGTCTGGCTGATGGTCGGGGTCTTGTAGCCCTGGCCCCAGCTGGCCTGGGCCGCGAATCCGGCGCCAATCGCCCAGGTCGCCGAGACGCGGGCCGTGGTCTTGGCCTCGAACTCATCGGGATTGTCGTAGCGCAGGGCGCCCGACAGGGTCAGCGGCTCGACCGGCGAGAAGCGGATGACGCCGAAGGCCGAGGTCGAGCCCAGGTCGGCCTTGGCGCCGGTGCTGACCGATGCCTCGGTGTCGTCGCGCTCGACCCCGACCACGAAGGCCAGCGGATCGCCCGCCCCGCCCCGGCCGGCGGTGTAGCGGATGGTGCTGCGGTCAGCCTCGTAGGAGGACGAGAAGGACGAGATGTTGTCCCGCTGGATGTCATAGAGATCGACCGACAGGCTGTGGTCGAGACCGATAACGTCCTCGGCCTTCAGCCGGGCGAAGCCGGACCAGGCCTCGGCCTTGGCGCGGTCGGCGGTGTCGCCGAAGGCGAAGAAGGCATCGTAGCCGTCGATATCGACATCGTATGCGTTGTAGCGGACGCGGCCGTCGAGGCTGACCTTGTCGCTGAGGTCGAAGCGGCCGTTGACCGACACCGTCCAGCTTTCCAGGCCGTCGTCCTCGGAGCCATTGGCGGCCTTCGAGACGCCATCGCTCCTGTAGCCGGCCACGGAGCCGCCGACGGCGAAGCGGTCGGTGACGATGCCGCCGGCGGCGCTGGCGCGGATCGTCGAGAAGCTGCCGCCCTCGAGGTTCAGGCGATAGCCGTTCAGGTCCCGGCTGGTGAAGCTGATCACCCCGCCGATGGCGTCCGAGCCCCAGAGCGACCCCTGCGGCCCTTCGAGGATCTCGATGCGCGCGATATCGGCCAGGTCGAAGGCCGCGAAGTCGAAGCCGCCGTTGGGGCTGGAGGCGTCGTTCTGGACGACGCCGTCGAGCAGCACCAGGGTCTTGTCGCCGGCCGCGCCGCGGGTGCGGACGGTGGTGACGCCGCCGAAGCCGCCATTGCGGCTGAGCGACAGGCCGGGGGTGGTGGTCAGCAGGTCGGCGGCGAAGATGGCCTGGCGGCGGTCGATGTCCTCGTCGGTGATGACGGTCAGGCCGAGCACCTCTTGAGGCTCGGTCGGCAGCCGGGTGACGATCACGGCGTCGACGTCGCCCTCGTCGGCGTCCGCGGCATAGGCGGCGGACGAGAGCAGGGCCAGGGAACTGGCGGCCAGAAGCAGGGGAGTGAAACGCATGGCGCGTTCTCCTTTTCAAAGGAGCCCGCGCGGCGCCGCGTGGCGGGGATCAGGCAAGCGACAACGTCGGCGCGCCGGCCGACGGTCGCTTCAACGGGAGCCCCCGCGCCGACAGCCTGGACCCGGGCCACGGACGAACGACGACGGCGGCAGGTCTCCTGGCTTGCGGGTCATAAGGTTCGCATCGTCGCCTTCCCGGTTTCCCAGTGGCGCCCTCTCCCGTGAAGGAGAAGGACCGATGCGGCCCTCGCCGCTGACAGTTGCGGGCACAGCGGGGGATTCACACCCCCTTCCCTCTTGGCCCCCGATCTGGGGGACCGCCTGGCGCCTAGATGCTGCAAGGCGGCGAAGATGGCAAGGGCGGCGTCAGTACCAGCCGGCCGCCCGCAGGGCGCCGGCGTAGGCTCTGGAGACCGGGGCCTCGCCGCCGCCCTTCAGCGACAGGGTGGCCCGGCCGTCGCCGCGCCTGGCCCCGGTGACCGCCTCCCTGGCCACCCACCAGCTGCGATGGGTGCGGGCGCCCTCGATGCCCTCCAGCTCGGCGACGGCGTCAGAGAGGCGCATCAGGATCAGGTCCTGGCCCTTGCTGGTGTGGAGGCGCAGATAGTGGTCCTCGGCCTCGACCGCGTAGAGCTCGGCGCCGCGCAGCTTCGGCGGCAGGCGATCCATGAACCTCGGCGGCGCGGCGCCGGTGGGGGCGGCATGGGTCTCCTCCGGCTTCTTCTGGGCCAGGTAGTTGAGGGCCGTCATGGCCACCGTGACGACCAGCACCGGCACGATGAACTGCGGAATACGCGAGACCGGCAGACCGCAGCGGCAGAAGAACAGGGTCGTGACCAACCAGATCAGCAGGGTCAGGGGCGGAGTCAGCAGCACCACGATCAGCCCTCCCTGCAGCCAGGGCCGCTCCTCCAGCCAGCCGAAACGATCCGTGAAGACCGAGATGCCGAGGCCGGTCAGCGAGCCGATCAGCATCATCAGCGTCCAGTAGATCAGCCGCGCCGTCAGGCTGCCGCCGCCGGTCTCGAAGGCGCCGGTCACCGCCAGGAAGACGCCGGCCAGCAGGGCCAGGACGACACCGCGCACATGGCGGTTGGCCCCAAAGCTCTGGGTGGCGGTGGTCATCCACGAAGCGTGAGCGGCGGGGCCTGTCCGTTCGCGAACGGGCGGCGTCGGCCCACGGCTTTGCGGCTGCGAGCTCATCGGAAGGCCGCCAAGGTCAGGGTCATCGCAACCCAGCCAAGGACACCGGCCATGTTTTCCCCATCCGCCAAAGCCGCCCTCGCCGCCTCACTGCTTACCGCCATCGCGGTTGTGAACGCCCCCCGCGCCCAGGCGCAAGAGGCCGGCGAGGTCAGCGTCACCTTTTCCGGCATCACCGCCCCCAGGGGGGCGCTGTTCGTCGGCCTGTACGACAACGAGGCGGCCTTCGCCGGCGGCAATCCGGTCGGCGGCTATCGCCTGGAGGTCAACGGCGCGACCGTCGGCCAGTCGATCAAGGGCCTGAAGCCGGGCCGCTACGCCCTCAAGGTCTATCACGACATCGACGGCGACGGCCGGATGAACACCAACGCCTTCGGCATCCCCACCGAGCCCTACTCGGCCTCCAACAACGCTCCCTCGACCATGGGCCCGCCGGCCTGGGCCGACGCGGTGTTCGAGGTCGGCGCCAACGGCGCCACCCAGTCCATCACTATCGACTGATCGGAACCGCCATGGACCGCCGCGCCTTCCTCACCGCCCTTGCGGGAACCAGCCTCGCCGCCATCACCCCCGAAGCGGTGCTGGCCGCCTCGGCCGCCGCCAATCCCGCCTGGGCCCTGGCGGTCGGGGATATCGAGACCGACCTGGCGCCCCGCAGCCTGCGGCTGATCCATGGCCGGGCCCCGAAGGGGCTGGCCGGGACCCTCTACCGCAACGGACCGGCCAGGTTCCGGCGCGGGACCGGAACGCCGGCCCATTGGTTCGACGGCGACGGCCTGGTGCGGGCCTTCCGCATCCGCGACGGGCGAGCCAGCCTGGCCGGCCGGTTCGTCGATACCTTCAAGCGGCGGCAGGACCAGGCCTTCGGCGCCCTGGTCAGCCCGGGCTTCGCGGCCACGGCCGCCAAGGGGGCGACGGTGCGCAGCGCCGACGACAGCAACGCCGCCAACACCGCTCTGCTGCCGATCGGCGGCGAACTGCTGGCCCTCTGGGAACAGGGCTCGCCGATCGCCCTGGACCCGGACACCCTGGCGACCAAAGGGCCCAAGACCTACGCGCCGGATCTGGCCCACATGCCCTTCCTGGCCCATCCGCGCATCGAGCCGAACGGCCGGGTGTGGAACCTGGGGGTGGCCGGCAAGCAGGCCATCGTCTGGACCCTCAACCCCGACGGCTCGCTGCTGAAGACCGGCATGCTGCCCCTGCCCCGCGCCAGCTACATCCACGACTTCACGGCCACGGCGCGGTCGCTGGTCATCGTGCTGCAGCCCTGGATCCAGGACAAACGGGTGATGCCGTTCGCAGCCAGCATGAGCTGGCGGCCGGAGCTGGGGACGCAGGTTCTGGTCGTCGACAAGGACGACTTTTCCAAGCGCCGGATCTTCGACCTGCCGGCCTTTTTCGCCTTCCACCTGGGCGACGCCTGGGAAGAGGCCGACGGGACCATCCGCTTCGACGCCTGCACCGAGGCCGACGCCAGCTTCGCGGCCCGCGGCGGATCGCAGATCACCGCCCTGAAGATGCCGGAGACGCAGGTGACGCGGCTGAGCTTCATCACCCTCGGGGCCGACGGCAAGGGACGGATCGAGGTCACCGCCCTGCCGGCCGAGTTTCCGAAGACCGATCCCCGGTTCGCGGGGAGCGGGCGGATGAAGACGGTGGTCAACACCGTCGGCGGCGGCCCGGCCAAGCCCTTCCTGCAAGGGGTGGCGGTCAGCGACTGGAAGACCGGCAAGGCCGATGTCTTCGACTTCGGGCCGGACCATTGCGCCGAGGAGTTCGTCTTCGTGGCACGGCCGGGTTCAAGCCGGGAGCTGGACGGCTGGCTGGTCGGGACGACGCTGAACCTCAAGGCGCGGGCGACGGAGCTGCATGTGTTCGAGGCGTCCCGGGTATCGGCCGGGCCGGTGTGCAGCTGGCGGGCCGATGTGCCGCTGCCGGTCGGGTTTCACGGATGCTGGGTGTAACGGGGGCGGCCTTCCAAACTCTCCCCCCGCGAAAGCGGGAGGAGGACAGGTTTCGAGCCTCAAGCGAGAAACCAGGAGGCGGGCCCCACCGGCGGTCGGGATAGTCGTCAGGCAGGGGTCCCCCCTCCTGCTTTGTCGCTCACGCTCCAAAGCGGTCCTCCCCCCGCTTCACGGGGGGAGAGTTTGAATTCCCGGACCTTGCCTCGACTTGCTAGACGCCCCCGGCGCGGCCTATCGATGTCCCCCATGACCGCGACACGGGGCAGGCCACGCAAGGATGGGCGGGGGCGGCCGGCGAAATCTTCCGGCAGCGACATGCGCCAGGCCATCCTGGACGCCGCCGAGGGGCTGTTCGCGCGGCACGGCTTCTATGGCGTCACCACCCGCCAGGTCGCCGCCGAGGCCGGCGTCGATACGGCCCTGATCCACTACTATTTCGGGGCCAAGCGCGAGCTGTTCGACGCCGTCTTCCTGCGCCGGGCCGAGATTCTCAACCAAGACCGCAAGGCGTCGATGGACGCCTATGAAGCGGCCAATCCCGGAACCATGACGCCGCTGGGCGTCATCACCGCCTTCATCGAGCCGCTGATCGAGCGGTCGCTGACCGGCGGCGCCGGCTGGAAGAACTACTTCGCCCTGGTCGCCCAGGTGAACAACACCCCGGCCTGGGGCGGCGAGACCATGCACCGCTTCTTCGATCCCGTCGTCCGCCAGCTGGTCGACACCCTCAAGCGCGCCAGGCCGGGGGCTGACCTGACCGAGCTCTACTGGGGCTACCAGTTCCTGACCGGCGCCATGATGCTGGCCCTGTCGGAGACCGGCCGCATCGACCAGCTGTCGGAGGGTCTCTGTCGCTCCAACGATCTGGATGCGGTCCGCAAGCGGCTGTACCGCTACTGCGCGGCCGGCTTTGAGACGCTGATCGGCTAGCGCTTCGGCGGAATCACGAACGACGGCGAGTTGCCGAAGGCCTGGTCGCAACGCATCGACAGTTCGATGACCACGCCCGTGCCCCTGGCCACGTTGTCGATGCGGTCCATGCGTAGCATCTGGCGGAAGTTTTCCTCATAGTCCCCCGCCTCGCGAGCGATCCCGGGATTGGCCTTCAGCAGGCTTTGACGACGGGCGGCCCAGTCGATGGTCGTCAGGTTGGTGCCGTTCCCGAAATTCGGACCCCAGGCCACGTGGGCGGGCACCTCCTCGGCCAGCGCCCCATAGGCGCCGGCGCAGGCGACCTTGGTGGCCTGCCATTCCTCGGCCAGGGCCGGAACGGCGGACAGGCTGGCGATGAGAGCCAGGGCGGCTCCGGGGAGGGCGATACGCATGGCGACTTCCTTGCTGTTGTCGCGCCAGCCTCACCCGGTCCGCGGCGCCGGCGCATCCTCGCTTTTGGGGGTCCTGATTCGACAGCGCTGTTCAAAACCGCGGGCGGCGGTGTGGCGCCAATTCACCATGTGGTGAAAAAAGGGCGACTGAAGTCGCCGGAAACCCAACCCGCCGTTGCGCCGCGCCCCGTCCTGACTCAAGGTCGGCGATAATTCGCGTTTCGGTGAATTTCTTGTAATCAACAGCGTCCGCAAACGGACCACAGGACCCTCTAGAGGTCCGAGCCGACGCTCAAGGGAGGGCGACTATGAAGACCATGTGGAAAGCCATGCTGCTGGCCGGTGCGGCCTGGAGCGCCGCGAGCGCTTCGGCCTATGCCCAGGACGTTCCGGCTGGAGACGCGACCGTTGATGAGGTCGTCATCACCGCCCGCCGTCGCGAGGAAAACCTGAAAGACGTGCCGGTCGCCGTCTCGGCGGTCAGCGAGCAGGCCCTCGAGCGCCAGGGCGGCGTCGACATCACCATCCTGCAGCAGATCACCCCCAACGCCACCGTGCAGGTGGCGCGCGGCTCGAACTCGACCCTGATCAGCTTCATCCGCGGCATCGGCCAGCAGGATCCGCTGTGGGGCTTCGAGCCCGGCGTCGGCCTCTACATCGACGACGTCTACGTGGCCCGGCCGCAGGCCGCCGTGCTTGACGTGTTCGACGTCCAGCGCGTCGAAGTGCTGCGCGGCCCGCAAGGCACGCTGTACGGCCGCAACACCATCGGCGGCGCCATCAAGTACGTCACCAAGGAGCTTTCGGCTGAACCGCAGCTCAGCCTCAAGGGCGCCTACGGCAGCTACAACCAGGTCGACCTGATCGCCTCGGGCTCGGTTCCGATCGGCGACCAGTTCGCCATCGGCGCGGCCGTGGCCAAGTACGACCGCGACGGTTTCGGCGAGAACCTGACCACCGGCGCCGAACACTACAACAAGGACATGATCGCCGCCCGCGTCTCGGCCGAGTGGCGTCCGACCGAGGCCCTGTCCTTCCGTCTGGCCGGCGACTGGGTGCGTGACGATTCCAACCCGCGTCACGGCTATCGCGAAGTGCAGGCGCTCAACAGCGCCGGCGTCCCGATCGCCGGCGGCGCCCCGCTGGGCGACGTCTATGACACCAAGGCCGGTGTCGGCGACGACAACCAGGTCGAGACCAAGGGCCTGTCGCTGACCGCCGCCTGGGACATCAACGACCAGCTGACCTTCAAGTCGATCACCGCCTACCGTGAAGGTGAAACCACCACCGTCATCGACTTCGACGGCCTGCCCGCCGCCATCCTCGACATCCCGGGCTACTACGCCGACGACCAGTTCAGCCAGGAATTCCAGCTGACCTACACAGGCGACCGCGTCCAGGGCGTGGCCGGCATCTACTACTTCGATGGCCATGCCGAAGGCGCCTTCGACACCATCCTCAGCCAGGCCGGCATCGTCATCGGCACCGGCGGCGCGGTCGACACCAAGTCGATCGCCGCCTTCGCCGATGTCAGCATCGACTTCACCGACCGGTTCAAGGCCTCGATCGGCGGCCGCTGGACCCGTGACGAGAAGGAAGGCAGCGTCTACCGCGCCAACTTCCTGGGCGCCACGCGCAGCCCGCTGCTGGGCGGCACGCCGCGCGCCCCGCTGCTGGTCCGCTCGGACTACACCAACGAGAACACCTTCGAGGAGTTCACCCCGCGGGTCAGCCTGAGCTTCGAGCTGACCGAAGACCTGACGACCTACGTCTCCTACAGCAAGGGCTTCAAGTCGGGCGGCTTCGACATGCGCGGCGACGTCATCCTGACGCCGGCGACGGTCAACGGCTATGACCCCGAAACGGTCGACAGCTACGAAATCGGCCTGAAGGGCAGCCTCTACGACGGCCGAATCACCTTCGCGACCGACTTCTTCAAGGCTGAATACAAGGACCAGCAGGTCACCACCCAGGTGCCGTCGGGCGCCAGCATCGCCAGCTTCGTCGACAACGTCGGCAGCTCGGAAATGTGGGGCTGGGAATTCGAAGGCCGCGCCCGCTTTACCGACAACTTCTCGGTCGGCGCGACGCTCGGCTACATCGACGCCCAGTTCAACGAGTTCTTCCGCTTCTATCCGGCCGGCGCGACCAACCCCCTCGACGGGTCGGTGGTGCCGGTCGGCGGCGTGACCCTGAACATCGCCAGCATGGCCAAGCTGCAGAACACGCCCGAATGGACGATGAACTACAACGCCACCTGGACCTTCGACGACGTGGCCGGCGGCACGCTGTCGCTGACCCCGTCGGCGTCGTTCCGCGACGACTCGCAGATGTTCGAGTTCGCCGCCCCGGCCATCGATCAGGAGGGCTACTGGCTCTACGACTTCAACGCCAACTGGGTCGCTCCGGGCGGCAACTGGAAGGTCAGCCTGACCGGCAAGAACATCACCGACGAGCGCTACCGCATCGGCGGCTACAACTTCCCGCAGTCGGCCGGCGTGCTGTTCGGCAACTCGGTGGTCGGTTTCTACGGCAACCCGGCGACCTGGACGCTGGGCATCGAGTGGAAGCTCTAGATATCCCTGTAGTCTGACTTTATGGGGCGGCCTGGAAACGGGCCGCCCCTTTTCTTTTTGTAGAACCCCAGGAGACGCCGATGACCGCCGCCACCCCCGCAAAGCGCGGATCCGGATACCGCGTCTACGTCCTGGCGATCCTCATCGTCGTCTACACCTTCAACTTCCTGGACCGGCAGATCCTCGGCATCCTGGCCGGCTCCATCAAGGCCGACCTGGGGCTGACCGACAGCCAGCTGGGCCTGATGGGCGGCCTGGCCTTCGCCCTCTTCTACACCGCGCTCGGCATTCCGGTGGCCTGGCTGGCCGACCGTTCGAGCCGCAGCTGGATCATGACCGTCGCCCTCACCGTCTGGAGCGGCTTCACCGCCGCCTGCGGCCTGGCCACCGGCTTCTGGAGCCTGTTCCTCTGCCGCATGGGCGTCGGGGTCGGCGAGGCGGGCGGCACGGCGCCGGCCTACAGCCTGATCGCCGACTACTTCCCGCCGAACCAGCGGGCCCGGGCCCTGGCCGCCTACAGCTTCGGCATCCCGATCGGCACGGCCAGCGGCATCCTGTTCGGCGGCCTGATCGCGGCGGCCATCGACTGGCGCACCGCCTTCCTCTGCGTCGGCCTGGCCGGCGTGGTCATCGCCCCGATCTTCAAGCTGACAGTCAAGGACCCCAAGCGCGGCGGCGATTTCGACGCCGGCGGCCAGCCGATCGACGAGCCGCTGAAGGCCCCCGAAAAGGCGCCCGGCATGGGAGAGGTGATGAAGACCCTGCTGCCCAAGCCCAGCTTCTGGCTGCTGTCGCTCGGCGCGGCGGCCTCCAGCGTCTGCGGCTATGGCGTCGCCTTCTGGCTGCCCAGCTTCTTCGAACGCAGCCTCGGCATGGACCTGGTGCAGCGCTCGCTGTTCCTCGGGGCCCTGGCTCTGATCGGCGGCACGGCCGGGGTCTGGCTCGGCGGCTGGCTCGGCGACCGGCTCGGCGGCAGGAACAAGGGGGCCTATCCGCTGGTGGCGGCCATCGCCTTCCTGATCGCCTTCCCCTGCTTCTTCCTGGCCATCAACGTCAGCAATCTCTGGCTGGCCTTCATCCTGTTCCTGATCCCGCAGGGGCTGAACCTGGTCTGGCTGGGTCCGATCATCACCTCGATCCAGCACCTGGTCCCCGGCCGCATGCGCTCGACCGCCTCGGCCAGCTTCCTGTTCATCAACAACCTGATCGGCCTGGGCCTGGGCACCTACTACTTCGGGGCCGTCTCGGACCTGCTCACCCCCCACTTCGGAGCCGAGGCGCTGCGCTACTCGATCTACAGCGGCCTCTGCTTCTATCTGGTCAGCGCCGCCCTGTTCTTCGTGGCCAGCCGGCGGCTGCAAAAGGACTGGGTGGACTGAGCCAGTTCCTCCTCCGGCAGGCCGAAGGCGTGACGGGGGAGGGGGACCGCCGCCGAAGGCGGTGGTGGAGGGGGCAGCACCGGCCTCTGACGATGACCATGAACGCAGCTGTCAAAGCCGCGCCAGAACGCACCTCATCCTGACAATCCTGCGCTGCCCCCTCCACCACGCGCGTATCCGCGCGCGGTCCCCCTCCCCCGTCGCTTCGCGCCGAAGGAGGATTTTCGGCGGTTGCCTGCCCCAACGTGCGGCGCCTATAAGGCCCCCGTCTGCGACCGCGCCCGGTCCCCCACCGCACAAGGCGAGCCCTTTCCAGCGATGAACATTCACGAATATCAGGCCAAGGCCGTCCTCGCCGAGTTCGGCGCTCCCGTGTCCAAGGGCTTCGCGGCCATGACGCCCGACGAGGCCGCCAGCGCCGCCGAGCGGCTTCCCGGCCCGCTCTATGTGGTCAAGAGCCAGATCCACGCCGGCGGCCGCGGCAAGGGCCGCTTCGAGGGCCTGGGCCCCGACAGCAAGGGCGGCGTTCGCCTCGCCAAGTCGGTCGAGGAAGTCCGCCAGCACGCCGAGGAGATGCTCGGCCGGGTGCTGGTCACTCACCAGACCGGCCCCAAGGGCAAGCAGGTCAACCGCCTCTACATCGAGGACGGCTCGGACATCGAAAAGGAATTCTACCTGTCGCTGCTGGTCGATCGTGAGACCAGCCGGGTCAGCGTCGTCGCCTCGACCGAAGGCGGCATGAACATCGAGGAGGTCGCCCACGACACCCCCGAGAAGATCCACACCTTCAGCATCGACCCGGCCACCGGCGTCATGCCGCACCACGGCCGCAGCCTGGCCAAGACCCTGGGCCTGACCGGCGGCCTCGCCAAGGAAGCCGGCGTCATCCTCGGCCAGCTCTATGCCGCCTTCGTCGGCAAGGACATGGAGATGCTGGAGATCAACCCGCTGATCATCACCACCGACCAGCACCTCAAGGTTTTGGACGCCAAGGTCAGCTTCGACGGCAACGCCCTGTTCCGTCATCCCGACATCGTCACCCTGCGTGACGAGACCGAGGAAGACGAGAAGGAAATCGAGGCCAGCAAGTACGACCTCAGCTACATCGCCCTCGACGGCGAAATCGGCTGCATGGTCAACGGCGCGGGCCTGGCCATGGCCACCATGGACATCATCAAGCTGTACGGCGCCGAGCCGGCCAACTTCCTCGATGTCGGCGGCGGCGCCGGCAAGGAGAAGGTCACCGCGGCCTTCAAGATCATCACCGCCGACCCGAACGTCAAAGGCATCCTGGTCAACATCTTCGGCGGCATCATGCGCTGCGACATCATCGCCGAGGGCGTCATCGCCGCGGTGAAGGAAGTGGGGCTGAAGGTTCCGCTGGTCGTGCGCCTGGAAGGCACCAACGTCGAGCTCGGCAAGAAGATCATCGCCGAGAGCGGCCTGAACGTCATCGCCGCCAACGACCTCAGCGACGGCGCCGAAAAGATCGTCAAGGCGGTGCGCGGCTAGGAGCCGCGCAACGTCCGCCTTCACTCCATAATTCAAGGCTAGAGAGCCCGAATGTCCATTCTGATCGACAAGAACACCAAGGTCATCTGCCAGGGAATCACCGGCAGCCAGGGGACCTTCCACACCGAACAGGCCATCGCCTACGGCACCCAGATGGTCGGCGGCGTGACGCCCGGCAAGGGCGGCACCACCCACGTCGGCCTGCCCGTGTACGACACCGTCGCCGAGGCCAAGGACCGCACCGGGGCCGACGCCTCGGTGATCTACGTGCCGCCGCCCTTCGCCGCCGACTCCATCTGCGAGGCCATCGACGCCGAGATCCCGCTGATCGTCTGCATCACCGAAGGCATTCCGGTGCTGGACATGGTGCGGGTGAAGCGCTCGCTGGCCGGCAGCAAGTCGCGCCTGATCGGCCCCAACTGCCCGGGCGTGCTGACCCCGAACCAGTGCAAGATCGGCATCATGCCGGGCGGCATCTTCTCGGAAGGCAGCGTCGGCGTCGTCTCGCGCTCCGGCACCCTGACCTATGAGGCGGTGTTCCAGACCACCAACGTCGGCCTCGGCCAGACCTCGGCGGTCGGCATCGGCGGCGACCCTGTCAAGGGCACCGAATTCATCGACATCCTCGAGATGTACCTGGCCGACGAGGCGACCAAGTCGATCATCATGATCGGCGAAATCGGCGGCAGCGCCGAGGAAGACGCCGCCCAGTTCATCGCCGATGAGCGCAAGAAGGGTCGCTGGAAGCCGATGGTCGGCTTCATCGCCGGCGTCACCGCCCCTCCCGGCCGCCGCATGGGCCACGCCGGGGCCATCATCTCGGGCGGCAAGGGCGGCGCGGGCGACAAGACCGCCGCCATGGAAGCGGCCGGCATCCGCGTTTCGCCCTCGCCGGCGAAGCTCGGCGAGACCCTGATGGAAGTGCTCAAGGGCTAAGCAGCATTAAGGCTTTTGCCTGGCGGCGCCGGCGATCGGAGACGATCGCCGGCGTTGTCGTGTCCAGAACCCGAAAAAACCCAACAAATTCGCGCGGTTTATCTCCCCATTCACGGGTGAGCGCCCTATATGAGGCCCCATTCCAAAGCCGCCCCGCTGCGGGCGACGCAATCTGGCGCGAGTGCAATGGCCGACGACGCAGGCATCATCAATCAGATCCTGACCGAAACTTCGTTCCTCTACGGCGGCAACGCCGACTATGTCGAAGACCTGCACGCCCGCTGGGCCGAGAACCCGGCCTCCGTCGACAGCAGCTGGCAAGCCTTCTTCGCCACGCTCACCGACCAGGCCCAGACCATCAAGGCCAATGCCGCCCAGCCGGCCTGGACCCCCAACCGCCCAAGCGCCGCGCGTCCCGAATGGCTGTCGGCCCTGGACGGCCAGTGGCCGGCGGTCGAGGCCAAGCTGGCCAAGGCCATCGAGACCAAGACCCCCGGAGCCAGCGCCGAGGCCATCCGCGCCGCCACCACCGATTCCCTGCGCGCCATCATGATGATCCGCGCCTACCGGATGCGCGGCCACCTGAAGGCCAACCTCGACCCGCTGGGCATCGCCATTACGCCTGGCGACGCCAGCGAGCTGGAGCCGGGCAACTACGGCTTCGTCGAAGCCGACCTCGACCGGCCGATCTTCCTCGACTTCGTGCTGGGGCTGGAAACCGCCACCCTGCGCGAGATTCTCGAGATCCTCCGCCGCACCTACTGCGGCAACGTCGGCGTGCAGTACATGCACATCTCCAATCCCGACGAGAAGGGTTGGCTGCAGGCCCGCATCGAGGGCCGCGACAAGGAAATTACCTTCAGCAAGGAGGGCAAGGTCGCCATCCTCAAGAAGCTGATCGAGGCCGAAGGCTTCGAACGCTTCCTGCACAAGCGCTTCCCCGGCACCAAGCGCTTCGGTCTGGACGGCGGCGAGGCCTGCATCCCGGCGCTGGAACAGATCATCAAGCGCGGCGGCGCCCTGGGCGTGAAGGACATCGTGCTCGGCATGCCGCACCGCGGCCGCCTGAACGTCCTGGCCGCCGTGATGGGCAAGCCCTACCACGTCATCTTCCACGAGTTCCAAGGGGGCACATCGCTCCCCTCGGACGTCGAGGGCTCGGGCGATGTGAAATATCACATGGGCGCCAGCTCGGACCGATCGTTCGACGGCAACAACGTTCACCTGTCGCTGACCGCCAACCCGTCGCACCTGGAAATCGTCAACCCGGTGGTGCTGGGCAAGGCTCGCGCCAAGCAGGCCTTCACCCTGCGCGAGACGCCGGACGCCGGCCGCACTCACGTCCTGCCGCTGCTGCTGCACGGCGACGCCGCCTTTGCCGGCCAGGGCGTGGTGGCCGAGTGCTTTGCGCTGTCGGGCTTGAAGGGCTACCGCACCGGCGGCACCATCCACTTCATCGTCAACAACCAGATCGGCTTCACCACCGCGCCGCACTACAGCCGCACCAGCCCCTACCCGTCCGACGTGGCGCTGATGGTCGAGGCCCCCATCCTGCACGTCAACGGCGATGATCCGGAGGCGGTCGTCTACGCCGCCAAGGTCGCCACCGAATACCGCCAGCAGTTCGGCAAGGACGTGGTCATCGACATGTTCTGCTACCGGCGCTTTGGTCACAACGAGGGCGACGACCCGACGATGACCCAGCCGCTGATGTACGCGCGCATCAAGGGCCATCCCTCGACCCGCGAAATCTACTCGACTCGCCTGATCGCCGAGGGCGTGGCGACGCAAGCCGACGTCGACACCTGGATCAAAGAGTTCGACGACTTCCTCGACGCCGAGTTCGACGGCGGCAAGACCTACAAGGCCGACAAGGCCGACTGGCTGGACGGCAAATGGGCCGGCCTCAGCCTGCCTGGCGACGAAGAGCGCCGCGGCAAGACCGGCGTGCCGCTGCAGAAGCTGAAGGACCTCGGCCAGAAGATCACCGCCTTCCCCGAAAGCGTCGACGTCCACAAGACCGTCAAGCGCATGGTCGAGAACCGCCGCGCCGCCATCGACACCGGCGAGGGCATCGACTGGGCCCTGGCCGAACACCTGGCCTTCGCCACCCTGCTCGATGAGGGCTATCCGGTCCGGCTGTCCGGCCAGGACAGCGTCCGTGGCACCTTCACCCAGCGCCACTCCGACCTGATCGATCAGACCACGGAAGAGCACTACACGCCGCTCAACAACATCCGCCCCGGCCAGGCCCACTACGAGGTCATCGACAGCCTGCTGTCGGAAGAGGCAGTGCTCGGCTTCGAGTACGGCTTCAGCCTCGCCGACCCCAACACCCTGACCCTGTGGGAAGCCCAGTTCGGCGACTTCGTGAACGGCGCCCAGGTGGTCATCGACCAGTTCATCAGCTCGGGCGAACGCAAGTGGCTGCGGATGAGCGGCCTCGTCATGCTGCTGCCGCACGGCTACGAGGGCCAGGGCCCCGAGCACAGCTCGGCCCGCCTCGAGCGCTTCCTGCAGTCCTGCGCCGAGGACAACATGCAGATCGTCAACTGCTCGACCCCGGCCAACTACTTCCACGCCCTGCGTCGGCAGATGCACCGCGAGTTCCGTAAACCCCTCATCGTCATGAGCCCCAAGAGCCTGCTGCGCCACAAGAAGGCGGTCTCCAACCTCGAGGACATGTCCGAGAGCGGCAGCTTCCACCGGGTCATGGTCGACGGGGCCGAGGCCGGCTGCGACGTCGGCGGCGTCACCCTGAAGCCCGACGATCAGATCACCCGCGTCATCGCCTGCTCGGGCAAGGTCTACTTCGACCTTGTCGAGGCCCGGGCCAAGTCCGGTCGCGATGATGTCTACATCATGCGAATCGAACAGTTTTATCCCTGGCCGATGAAGTCGGTGATGCAGCTGCTGCAGCGCTTCCCGAACGCCGAACTGATGTGGGTTCAGGAAGAGCCCAAGAACATGGGCGGCTGGACCTTCGTCGACCCCTGGCTCGAGCTCACCCTCGACCGGATGAAGATCAAGGCCAAGCGGGCCCGCTACGTCGGCCGCCCGGCCAGCGCCTCGACCGCCGCCGGCATGATGAGCCGGCACATGAAGGAACTCGAAGCGTTCCTCAATGACGCCTTCGCCTAAGGGCGCCTTCGCCTAACCAGACCGATGCCGGCTCCCCCCGGCGACAGACCGAACAGACAGACGAGCAAAAGATCCATGGCCGACATCATGACCCCCGCCCTCGGCGAATCCGTCAGCGAAGCGACGGTCGCCAGCTGGAAGAAAAAGCCGGGCGAGGCGGTGAAGAAGGACGAGATCATCGTCGAACTGGAAACCGACAAGGTCAGCCTCGAGGTCGCCAGCCCCGCCGACGGCGTGCTGGAAAGCATCGCCGCCAACCACGGCGACACGGTCGTCCCCGGCGCCCTGCTCGGCGTGGTGACCGCCGGCGGCGCGGCCGCCGCCCCGAAGGCCGAGGCCCCCAAGGCCGAAGCGGCGCCCGCGCCCAAGGTTGAAGCGCCCAAGGCCGCGCCGGCGCCCGCTCCGTCCGCGCCCGTCGCCGACGACAAGCCTCTGGCTCCCAGCGTGCAGCGCATCGTCACCGAAACCGGCCTGAACCCGGCCGCCGTCGCCGGCACCGGCAAGGACGGCCGCATCACCAAGGGCGACGCCCTGGCCGCCCTCGACGCCCGCGCCGCCGCTCCGGCCGCGCCCGCCGCCCCGGCTCCGGCCCGCGCCATCCACGAGCGCGAAGAGCGGGTGAAGATGACCCGCCTGCGCCAGACCATCGCCCGCCGGCTGAAGGAGGCGCAGAACAACGCCGCCATGCTGACCACCTTCAACGAGGTGGACATGAGCGCGGTCATGGCCCTGCGCAATCAATACAAGGACACCTTCGAGAAGACCCACGGCGTCAAGCTCGGCTTCATGAGCTTCTTCGTCCGCGCCTGCGTCGCGGCCCTGAAGGCCATTCCGGACGTCAACGCCGAGATCGACGGCCAGGACCTGATCTACAAGAACCACTACGACATCGGCGTCGCCGTCGGCACCGAGAAGGGCCTGGTGGTTCCCGTGGTCCGTGACGCCGACGCCATGAGCCTGGCCGAGATCGAAAAGGCCATCGGCGCCCTCGGCAAGAAGGCCCGCGACGGCCAGCTGTCGATCGACGACATGCAGGGCGGCACCTTCACGATCTCCAACGGCGGGGTCTACGGCTCGCTGATGTCGACGCCGATCCTCAACGCCCCGCAATCGGGCATCCTGGGCATGCACAAGATCCAGGAGCGGCCGATGGTCGTGAACGGCCAGATCGTCATCCGCCCGATGATGTACCTGGCCCTGTCGTACGACCACCGCGTCGTCGATGGCCAGGGCGCCGTGACCTTCCTGGTCAAGGTCAAGGAAGCCATCGAGGATCCGCAGCGGCTGCTGCTGGACGTTTGATGTGGCGCCCGGCATGCTGACCGCATGTCGGGCCCTCTCAAGATCACCGATCATCGCCGGCCCATCGTCGAGCCGGGCGGCCCCGTCTGGCCCTGGTCACAGGGCGGAACCGATCTCGATATCGGCCAGTCGGCGATCAATTCCAGCATCTCGTTCCGCGAGCAGACCGTCGAGGTCGGGCCGGAGAAGAAGCAGCGCCGGCAGCGCATCAAGCGCTCGCCGGCCTATCAGGCGACGAGCCGGCCCGGCCTCCTCAACGGCCTGATCCCGCCGGTCGTCGGCCTGCTGGCCGTCTTCCACGCCTCGCCCCACATCGGCGACTTCATCGGCCTGACCGACCTGCTGTTCAGCCTGGCCGGCAGCCTGCCGTTCGGCGAGCTCCTCGCCCCCGCCGCCCAGGCCTGGAGCTTCGAGCCCTTCTGGGTCTGGGCCGCGGCCCTCGGGCTTCGGGTCATGGCCATGAACGCCGCCAAAAAGTCGGTGATCGGCGCCCTCACCCTGGCCGTCGCGGCCTTCCTGCTCGAGGCCGGCGCCTGGGTCGTGCTGGGCTCGAACCGCGAGGGTCAGGGACCACTGGCCACCCTGCTGTTGGTCGAGGGCGCCCTGCTGCTGGTCCCACTGGTCCTGCTCTGGCTGCTCGACCGCCAGCGGCGACGCCAGGAGGTCTAGGCGGCGTCGCGCCGGCTGAGGAACAGCGCGTGGGCGACGCCGGCGCATTCGCAGGACGTCTTCCGCAGGCCGGGCAGGTCGGTGATCTCGATATTGCCGCGGCTGTAGCGAATGAGGCCGCGCTCCTTGAAGTCCGAGGCCAGGGCGCTGACGGTCGTGCGCTGCACCCCGGTCATCACCGCCATATACTCCTGGGTCAGGGAGAAGGCCGGAGACCCGGTGCGATCGGCGGTCATCAGCAGCCAGCGGGCCAGCCGTTGCTCGGCGCTGTGCAGCAGGTTGCAGGCGACGAACTGCTGGGTCTGGGCGGCGTCGGCCAGGGCGTGACGGAACAGCAGGCGGGCGAAGTCCGGGCTCTCGGTCAACTGCGTGCGGAAAGCTTCGGCGGGCAGTCGGAAGGCGCTGCCGGGAACCTGGGCGAAGACCCTGTGGTAGGAGACCGCGTTGCTGGCGGCGTCGAGCAGGCCGGCGCCGCCCTCGCGGCCGATGGTATTGCTTTCGATGTAGCGGCCGTCGCGCATGACGGTGACCACCGACAGCACCGCCGAGCTGGGGAAATAGACGTGGTTGACCGCGCCGCCATCCGGAAAGACGACTTCGCCGCGATGGAGCGCGACTTCGCTCAACAGGGGCGCGAGCTTTTCCATGTCGGCGCTTCCGATGGCCGACAGAAGAAAATTGCGAAATTCCAAAGAATCACCCCGCCAGTGCAGGGCTTTTTCTAAACCCACCACGAAGGTGCGTCCCGCAATTTTTGCCTTATGTTCTGAGATTTACCTACGACTACTTGAAACGCCATAAAATGTCAAACCGCGATTTCTTATGTCGAATAGTAGGCATATAAATGATCCCGCAGACATTACTGGACAGGATCAGTTGGCGACGCTCTGGTGGGGTGACCGCCGCCCCTGGGGTGACCTCGGGGGCCGGCTGGTGCATGCTCGGCTTCGCAACGGACCGGGGGCGGGATGGGCGAGCATCACAACGATCCGATCATCAGCGGCCCGGAGCCGTCGGGCCCGGCCGTCTGGTGGCGCAACCTCGTCGCGGCCGTGAAGGCCATGCGGGCGCGAATTCCGGCGCGGGCCGGCGAGAAGCCGAGCCGCCGCAAGGCCGCCAGGACGCCCGCTCCCGACGCCGGCGCGACCAGCGCCTGGCGCGCGATGCACGGGCCGCCCGTCCTCTGGCTGGCGCCGGTGTTCCTGCTGTTCGCCGCCGCCTACGCCCTGCCCCAGTTGGCCGAGTTTCTGCAGCCGCAGGCGCCGCGCAGCCTGATCAAGGCGCTGGTCGCCTTTCTGCCGGGCTTCGCCGCCCCCGTCGAGCCGATGCTGGCCGGCTGGCTGTGGGCGCCCCTGTGGGTGACCTTGCTGGCGCTGGCCTTGCGCTTGCGGGCGGTCTGGGTGACTCACCTGGCCATTCTCGACGCGGTCGGCTGGTCGATGGCGGCCATGGTCGTCGAGGGCGGCGCCTGGCTGCTGTGGGGCCGTACGGCGCTCGCCAGGGGCGGTTTCAGCCCGGCCGAGCAGGACGGGGTCTGGCAACTGCTGGTCGGGGAGATCATCTTCCTGTTCCTGACCGCCGTCGTCTTCGGCCCGACCAGCCGGCCACGGCGCGACCTGCTTGAGCAATAGGTCATGAGCAGGAAAGGCCTTTTACCGGCGTTCACAGACCTCGGTAACGCCCGGTGGAATCTCGGCTAGAGTTGCCGTTCGCATGACCCTTTCGATTCTCGCCCGCTTTCACACCCAGTCCGACGCTCAGGTCGCCGCCTCGGCCCTGCGCTCGGCCGGCCTCGGCGCCGTGGTGTTTGACGAGCACTACGGCGGTATCGACTGGGTCGCCCAGTCGGCGCTGGGCGGCTATCGCCTGATGCTGCCGACCGGTGAACTGGCCGATGGCCGCGCCATCCTGGCCATCGCGACCGAAGCGCCGCCCGATCCCGAGTCCGCGCCGGCGATCACCGGCTCCCTGCCGGCCACGGTCCTGACCATGGCGGTGGGTCTGCTGGCTGGGTTCGAGGCCGGCTGGCTCGTCACCGGCATCCGCAGGCGCCAATTGCCGGAGCCTCGCGTCTGGCTGATGGGGTCGCTGGCGGCGTTGATACTGTTCCTGGTCCTGGGCGGCGGCGCGGTCCTGATCGGCTTGTGGACCTGGAAAATGCTGATCGACCCGCCATGACGCCGCAGGAGCAGCTCGGCATCCTCGCCATCGTCGCCCGCCTGCTGGGCGGCTGGTACGTCTTCGCCGGGGCGGTGGCGCTGAACGCCTGGCGGACGAACGTCTTCATGGACGGGGCGCTGGAAAAGCTGACCCTGCAGCCGACCGATCGTGTCGAAACCTTGCGCGGCTGGACCATCTTCGGGGTCGGGGCCCTGACCCTGATGTCGGGGATTTTCCTGATCCTGCTCAGCCCGCTGGCGCCGCCCGCCTTCATGGCCTGTTGCGCGCTGCAGGGGGCCTATTTCGCCTGGGCGCGGAAGGCCCTGCCGCCCAAGGACGAGGCCAGCCGGCGCGGCCGCCGCGCCTCGACCAACGCCTTCCTGGTCTATCTGGGCTCCAGCGGCTTCGTGCTCGGCTGCGGTATGGTCGGTTTGTTCGGCTGATCCGGCTCTTAAGCCTCGAAAAATCGGCCGCGATGGGCCATATGCAGCGCACACTCACACGAAGGATTTGCGGCTGATGGCCCAGTACGACGTCGTCATCATCGGGGGCGGCCCCGGCGGCTACAATGCGGCGATCCGCGCCGGACAGCTGGGCCTGAAAGTCGCCTGCGTCGAAGGCCGCGGCAAGCTGGGCGGCACCTGCCTGAACGTCGGCTGCATGCCGTCCAAGGCTCTGCTGCACGCCTCCGAGATGTACGAGCTGGCCAACAAGGACTTCGCCAAGCTGGGCATCGAGGTCACCCCCAAGCTGAACCTGACCCAGATGATGGCCCAGAAGGCCGAGAGCGTCGAAGCCCTGACCAAGGGCATCGAGTTCCTCTTCAAGAAGAACAAGGCCGACTATGTGAAGGGCTGGGGCCGCATCGCCGGTCCGGGAAAGGTGGCCGTGAAGGCCGAGGACGGGTCCGAGACCATCCTCGAGACCAGACACATCGTCATCGCCACCGGTTCGGAGCCGACCCCGCTGAACGGCGTCGAGGTCGATCAGAAGCGGATCGTCGATTCCACCGGCGCCCTGTCGCTGCCGGAGGCGCCCAAGAGCCTCGTCGTCATCGGGGCCGGCATCATCGGCCTGGAGCTGGGCTCGGTCTGGCGCCGTCTGGGCGCCGAGGTCACCGTCGTCGAATACCTGCCGCGCATCACCCCCGGGGTGGACGAGGAAACCGCCAAGACCTTCCAGCGCAGCCTGACCAAGCAGGGCATGACCTTCAAGCTGGGCACGAAAGTCACCGCCGCCAAGGCCGGCGAGACCGAGGTCGAACTGACCCTCGAACCGGCCGCCGGCGGCGAGGCCGAAACCCTGAAGGCCGACTACGTCCTGCTGGCCATCGGCCGTCGGGCCTACACGGAGGGTCTGGGGCTCGAAACCGTCGGCATCACGCCGGACAAGCGCGGCGTCATCGAGACGGACCACTTCAGGACCAGCGCCGAGAACGTCTGGGCGGTCGGCGATGTCATCTACGGCCCGATGTTGGCCCACAAGGCCGAGGAAGACGCCGTCGCCTGTATCGAGCTGATCGCCGGCAAGGCCGGTCACGTCGATTACAACCTGGTTCCGGGCGTCATCTACACCTATCCGGAGGTGGCCTGGGTCGGGAAGACCGAGGAGGCGCTGAAGGCCGAGGGCGTCGCCTACAAGGTCGGCAAGTTCCCCTTCACCGCCAACAGCCGCGCCAAGATCAACCATGAGACCGAAGGCTTCGCCAAGGTTCTGGCCGATGCGAAGACCGACCGCATCCTCGGCGTCCACATCATCGGCCCGCAGGCCGGCGAGCTGATCGGCGAGTACTGCGTGGCCATGGCCTTCGCCGCCGCCAGCGAAGACGTCGCCCGCACCTGCCACCCCCACCCGACCCGCTCCGAAGCCGGCCGCCAGGCGGCGATGGGCGTCGAGGGCTGGACGATGCAGGCCTAAACCCTCACCCTCTCGCCAAACGGGAGGATGCGATGACGGGCGAAATCAAGTGGCGCGATCCGGAGATCGGCGCGGTGCGGGCCTTCTACGCCTCGCTGCAGCCGCCGGAGGGCTCTCCCGCCCAGACCTGGGCCGAGCGCCGCGCCGCGATGGACGGGTTCGGCGAGATCGGGTCCCTGCCCGAGGGCACGCTGGTGGTGCCGGTCGACATCGACGGCATGGCCGCCGAGGGGCTGGCGCCACAAGGCTATGACGAGAGCCGCCAGATCCTCTACCTGCACGGCGGGGGCTATGTGATCGGCAGTCCGAAAAGCCACCGGCCGATGTGCGCGCGGCTGGCGCTGGAGGCCGGCTGCCCGGTGCTGGTCCCGGACTACCGCATGGGGCCGGAGAACCCCTTCCCAGCCGCCGTCGAGGACGGGGTGAAGGCCTGGAAGCACCTGCTGGACGCCGGCATCGATCCGGCCCGCATGGTCATCGCCGGCGACAGCGCCGGCGGCGGCCTGACCCTGGCCACGGCCCTCGCCCTGCGGGACGCCGGCCTGCCGCAACCGGCCGGCCTGTTCTGCATCAGCCCCTGGGCGGACCTGCGCCAGGTCGGCAAGGCCTACGGCGCCGTGCAGCATCTGGACCCGATGATCAGCGTGGCCGGTCTGGACCAGTTCGCCCAGGCCTACCTGGGCGGGGCCGATCCCGGCCATCCGCACGCCTCACCGGCTCTGGGCGACTTCAGCGGCATCGCCCCGATCCTGATCCACGTCAGCGGGGCCGAGGTGCTGATGAGCGACAGCATCGCGGTGGCCGAAGCCGCCGGCCTGGCCGGCGTGCCGGTGCGGCTGGAGATCTGGCCGGAGATGCTGCACGTCTGGCACGCCTGGTCCGGCCAGCTGACCGCCGGCCGCAAGGCGCTGGAAGGCGCGGGAGCGTGGATCCGGGAGATGACCTCCTAGCGGTCTACTTCTCCGGCGCCGCCATCGGCGTGCCCGCCTTGAAGCTGGCCTTGACCTTCTCGTGCATGGCCGGCGGCAGGGGGATCATGCCGCGTTCCTGCAGGTAGCCGCCGCGCCCGGAGGCGGCGTCGGAGGTGTATTCCTTGACGAAGGCGCGCAGGCCCGGCGTCAGGTCGAGGCGCGATTTCTTGACGTAGATGTAGAGCGAGCGGCTGAGCGGATACTTGCCCGAGGCGATGGTCTCGAAGGTCGGACGCACGCCGTCGATCGAGGCGACCTTCACCTTGTCCATGTTCTCTTCGTAGAAGAAATACCCAAACACCCCGGCCGAGCCCGGCGTCCGTGTCAGGGTCTGGACGATGGCGTTGTCGTTTTCGCCGGCGTCGATCCAGCGGTCCGAGCGCAGCGGATCGACCCGGCCCTTGAAGGCCTTCTCGTCGTCCTTCTTCATGGCGCTCAGCAGGTCGAAGCGCTGGGCGCCGTGCTCGATGCCCAGCTCCAGGAAGGCGTCGCGGGTGCCGCTGGTCGGCGGCGGGCCGTAGACTAGGATCTTGCTCGGCGGAAGGCCGGCGCCGATCTGGCTCCAGTTCAGGTAGGGATTCTTCTGCAGCCGGCCCTGGCGCAGGGTCTCGGCCGACAGGGCCAGGAACAGGTGCTCGAGCTTGAGGTTGAAGTCAGGAGCCCGCTTGTCCATCGCCAGGACGATGCCGTCATAGCCGACCTTGATCTCGAGGATGTCGGTGACGCCGTTCTTCTGGCAGGCCTCGAATTCCGACTTCTTCATCGGCCGGCTGGCGTTGGCGATGTCGGGAAAGGCGTCGCCCGCCCCGCCGCAGAACAACTTGATACCGCCGCCCGTGCCCAGGCTCTCGACCTTGGGGGTGCGCGAGCCGGTCTTGCGGGAATAGGTCTCGGCCACCCGGGTCGTGTAGGGGAAGACCGTCGAGGACCCCGCCGCCCAGACATAGTCGCGGGCCGCCCAGGCGGTCCCCGCCGAGGCCATGGCGATCACGGAAATAGCAGTGGCGAAGAGGCGCTTCATCGGACGGTCCCGTTGGTCGGAACCGTCCTTACGAAGCTATTGCGACAGTGCAACGACAAACGGAGGATTTGATCCGCCCTCAGAGCAACCGGCTGCGGATGGCCTGGCTCAGCAGGTCGATGCCCGACACCGCCACGACGATGACCAGCACGATGCAGCCGGTCTGGTCGTAGGCGAAGCTGTTGGTCGAATCGAGCAGCACCTGGCCGATGCCGCCGGCCCCGATCAGGCCGAGCACGGTGGCCGACCGGCTGTTGCTCTCGAAGCGATACAGGGCATAGCCGACCCACAGGGGCGCGACCTGCGGGATGACGCCCCAGACAATCTCGGCCAGCTTGCCGGCGCCGGTGGCCCGAACGCCCTCGACCGGGCCCTTGTCGATGGACTCCACCGCCTCGGCGAACAGCTTGGCCAGCACGCCGCCGGTGTTGAACATCATGGCCATGACGCCCGCGAAGGGGCCCAGGCCCACGGCGGTGATGAAGATCAGGGCGACGACCAGGTCGGGGATCGAGCGGACCAGGTCGAGCACCCGGCGAACCGGCTGCTGGATCCAGGCCGGGGTGATGTTGGACGCGCCCAGCAGGCCGAACGGAATGGCGACGAGGATGGCCAGGAAGGTGCCCCAGAGAGCCATCTGGATCGTCTCCCACATCTTGCGGATGTAGAGGGCCCAGTCGGCCTTGAGGAAGTTTTCGTGGCCCGGCGTGAAGGGCGAGAAGAAGCCCGCCACGAACTGCTGCATGCCCTCCGAGCCGAACAGTTGCGGGAACTTGAAGATCTCGGCCGGCCCGAAACTGACGATCAGCAGGATGGCGACGCCGCCCCAGATCACGATGTCGAAGGCGCGCGCCGACAGCGGTCGGACCGGCGGGGCCAGATTGGGGGCGTCTTGGGTCATGGGGCGGATTTGCTCGTTTCGCCTTGAGGCCTAGTTCGCCGGCGTCTGGGCGGCCTTGGCCTGCTCGGCCTCGATACCCTGAATGGATTTGGTCGCCTCGGCGATCTTGGCCTGATCGCCGGCTTCCTTGGCCAGGCCCAGCTGCTCCATGGCTTCCATCTTGCGGACGAACAGCAGGTGCGTGGCGTCGGCCGGCTTGAAGCCGCCGATCGACAACTTCTTCATGTTCTCACGCTGCTTGGCGGCTGCCGGGGTGTCGCCCTGGCCGTAGGTCAGGAAGAACTGGCGAACCTTTTCCTTCACGGCCGGATCGAGGTCCTTGCGCCAGATGATCGGATCTTCCGGCAGCACCGGGGACTCCCAGATCACCCGCACCTTGTCGGCCTGGCCTTCCTGGCGGTCCTTGTTCAGGCGGATGGCGGTGGAGTTGTTGGTCGCCGCGTCGAGGCGCTTGTTGGCGACCGCGAACAGGTTCGACTGGTGGTTGGCGGTCAGCACCGTCTTGAAGCAGTTCTCCGGCTTGACGCCGCGCGGGATGAAGACTTCGGTCATCGGCGCCAGGGTGCCGCTGGTCGACTTCTTGTCGCCCATGCCGAAGTTCAGCGACTTGTCGCACTTCAGAAGGTCGTCGAGGGTTTTGATCGGGCTGTCGATCGGGACGATGATCACCGAGGTGTAGCCGTCGACACCGGAAGGATCGAACGTGCGGGCGAAGACCTCGCCGTTCGAGCGGCGCACGGCCTCCAGGCCCGATTGGTTGGAGAACCAGCCGAGATCGGTCTGCTTGAAGCGCATGGCCTCGATCAGGGCGCTGTAGCTGGAGGAGAAGAAGGGCTTCACCTTCAGGCCGGTGGACTTCTCCATGTCGGCCAGGATCGGCGTCCAGTAGGTTTCCATGTTCTGCGACTTCTCGGTCGACAGAATGGAGAAGGTGATCTCGTTCTTGGGCTTTTCCTGAGCCCCGCCGCCACAGGCGGCGAGCGCCAGGGCAGCCGTGGCGGCCAGACCGATGAACAGGCGGCGGGCGATCATTGCGGAGCTCCTTCCCAGAACACGTCTTCGAATTCCGGGCCGTAGATTTCGACAAGCTTGGGCTTCTGCAGGCCGGAGGGCGGTCCGTCGTAGACCACCTTGCCGGCTTTCAGGGCGACGACCCGGTCGCAGTAGCGAAGGGCGTAATCGACCTGGTGCAGGGTGACGATGACGGTCAGGCCGTCCTGGCGGTTCAGCTCGCGCAGGATTTCCATGACCTTGCGGGCGGCGACCGGGTCGAGCGAGGCGACCGGTTCGTCGGCGAGGATGACCTTGGCCTTCTGGACCAGGGCCCGGGCGATGGCGCCGCGCTGCTGCTGGCCGCCCGACAGGGTGTTGGCGCGCTGGCCGGCGTAGTCGGAGATACCGACGCGGTGCAGGGCCTGCATGGCCGCCTGCTTGGTTTCTTGCGGCCAACGACCAAACAGGCCCTGCAGATAGCCGATGCGGCCAAGCGATCCGAGCGCCACATTGGTGAACAGGCTGAGCCGACCGACCAGGTTGAACTGCTGGGCGATGAAGCCGATGCGGATGCGGGCATCGCGAACCTTGTCGCCGACCTTGCCCTTGGTCTGGCAGGTGGTTCCGAAGGCGGTGATCGTGCCGTTCGGCCCGTCGATGGTCTGCAGCCCGTCGATCGAGCGCAGCAGGGTGGACTTGCCCGAGCCGGATGGGCCGATGAGGGCGACCATCTCGCCCTTGCTGACGTCCAGCGACACGCCATCGAGGGCGCGGCGCTTGCCGAAGGTCTTTGAGACCCCCTTAATCGAGAGGACAGCGTCTTGCATCATGATCTGGCGTCGTTCCTAGCACATCCGGCCGGGCGGGGTGGAAATCGTGTCGGCGTTCACGCGGTCGGCGCCCTTGCGCTGGCCGCCAGTCTCTTCATGTCTCCCGCGTGTGCCATGCTGACCTTTGCCCGCGCAAGCGCGTCTGTGGAGAAGTTTCTCGCGGCAGGCGCCATTCCGGGCATTTTCAGCCTTTCGAGCAGATGCATGCCCTTGTGAAGCCATTGATAGACGGCGACGTCCCCCGCGCCGTAGCGGGCGATCGGATGGAAGACATCGTCGATCAGGTCAGCCGGCGACAGGCGGTCCGCGAAGACCCGCAGGTCAGGCGCTTCTTCATTTTTCCGTTCAGCGTTCAGCTGGTCCCAGCTGGACAGCAGCGCCACCCCTGACCGGACCACCGCGATCGCGGTGCCCGGGTCATTGACCCCCGGCGACAGAGCCCGGGCCGCGATCTCGCCCAGCACGATCAGGCCGTGACGCGGGTCCTGGTCAAAACTGCGCCCGTCGCCGAGCGTAAAGGCCGAGCGCAATTCCTTGCAGACGTCTTCGTCGACCCCGCCGTCGAAGATGTTCAGCAGCGGCTGTTCCAAGCCGACCATTGCGCCCGGCAGGGCCACGATCTGCAGGCGTACGCCCTGTTCCTCGGCAATCCGGCCCAGGGCCGAGACGTCGATGTTCTGGACCCTGGCCACCCGGTCGCTGACCACGCGGGTCTGCGGGACCGGCAGGCCTCGCGGCGGCGCACAGGTTGTCGCCTCCCACTCGACCCGCCGGTGAAAGGCCTTGGTGGTCTCCTGCTCGATCCGCTCGACAATGAAGTCGACCCGCGCCAGCCGCGCGAGGCGGTCGATGAGCAGCAGGATGTTGATGGCGACGAGTCCGACCACGATCAGGGTGATGATGTAGACGATCGTCCTGCCGTCCTTGCCGTAGTAGCTGGAGCTCAGGGCGGTCAGGGCGACGATGGCATAGAGAAATCCGCCCACGAAGGTCGACAACGCGCCCTGAAGCCGCTTGTCGGTCGTCACCAAGCCGGCGGCGCGAGGGGTGATGCTGCCGGACACGGAGGTGTAGGCGGTGACCATGGCGCCGGCCCCGAAGATCGAGACCGCCAGCAGGCTGTTGGCGAGGATGGTCAGCAGTCCTTCGACATTGGGGCCGCCCAGCCGTTCCGACATCGCCGAGGGGACGAAGCGGCCGAGCAGGGCGGCGAGCAGCGCCGCCCCAACGCCGGCCAGGCCATACAGGCCGACCCGGAACCAGACCCGGCGGGCGAGCTTGCGCCAGACAAAAAGCCAACGATACATGCGCGCAGTTACCTCACAGCCCCGAGGGGTACAAAAACTACTTTACAGGGGGGGGCTATTGCCTCATATGCCCCCGCTCCGGCGGACCCCGTTGTCCTCATCGCTGCTAACGCCGGCCTGGGTTTAACTGCTAACAGGGGGCTACGTGAATTGCACACGTACCATACTCCCCTGGACCTGGTCCGCGAGCGGTCTCCGGAACATCCTGTCGCACTCGTGCGACGCGATGCCGTAGCTGCAGCAGCGCGCTGGTTCCAGACGAAGTTCAAGGGTGACGTCCTCTACGCTGTGAAGGCCAATCCTTCACCGTGGGTCATAGAGACGCTCGTCCAGAATGGTGTGACCCGGTTCGACGTCGCGTCGATCCCGGAAATCGCGCTTGTGGCGGAGCACGCCCCGGGCTCGCAGATGGCCTTCATGCATCCCGTGAAGAGCCGTCGGTCGATCTCGCAGGCCTACTTCGACTACGGCGTGCGCACCTTCGCGCTCGACACCCATGAAGAGCTGGCCAAGATCCTCGACGCCACCGGCGGGGCGCGCGACCTGAACCTCATCGTCCGCATGGCGGTCGATGCGGAGGGCGCCAACTTCAGCCTGTCGGGCAAGTTCGGGGTCACCCCGTTCGAAGCCCCCAGCCTGCTGCTGGCCGCGCGTCAGGCGACCAGCGCCCTGATGGGCGTCAGCTTCCATGTCGGCAGCCAGTGCATGCGCCCGACCGCCTATCAGGCGGCCATGGCGCAGGTCAGCCGCAGCCTGATCCGCGCCGGCGTCTTCGCCGATGTGGTCGATGTCGGCGGCGGCTTCCCGAGCATCTATCCCGGCATGATCCCTCCGGACATGGACGACTATTTCAGCGCCATCGAACGCGGCTTCAACGAGATGCCGGTGTCCGAGACGACCGAGCTGTGGTGCGAACCCGGCCGGGCCCTCGTCGCCGAGTCGACCTCGCTGCTGACCCGGGTCGAGCTGCGCAAGGGCGAGGCGCTGTACCTCAACGACGGGTCCTACGGCTCGCTGTTCGACGCGGCGCACGTCAAATGGCCCTTCCCGGTCAAGCTCTACCGGGGCGAAGGCGCGGAGGCCCGTGAAGTCGAGGGCGACCTGAAGCCGTTCCGCTTCTACGGTCCGACCTGCGATTCCATGGACCACATGCCGGGTCCCTTCTACCTGCCCACCGATATCCAGGAAGGCGACTTCATCGAGATCGGCATGCTGGGCGCCTACGGGGTCGCCATGACCACCCGCTTCAACGGGTTTGGCGAGACCGAGATGGTGGAAGTGACCGACGCCCCGATGGCCTCGATGTTCGGTCTGGCCCGTCGCTCGATCCCGGCCCCCAAGCCGGCCAGCAACGTCGTCAGGCTGTCACGCCCCAAGGGCAGGAAACGTCGGCGCAAGTAAGCCGTTTAGTACCCAACCATTCTGCCGCAGGCCCGTCGCTCCGTCCGGGCCTGCGGATGCTTTTGTCGACGGGCGCTCAAAACCAAAGGGAAACCTGAAGCGATGAACGCTCCTGTTCCGAACACCAAGGCCCAGCTGCTCGGCAACACCGTCGAGCACGTCGACATGACCAGCTTCGACGCCCGTCCGATCATCGATTCGATGCGCAAGATGAGCTTCTCGAGCCGCGACACGGCCCGCGCCGCCGACATCTTCTCGATGGCCATCGAAGACCCCGACTGCAGCCCGTGGCTGATCCTGGCCGGCTCGACCTCGGCCGGCGGCTGCATGCATGTCTACCGCGACATGGTGAAGTTCGGCATGGTCGACGCCATCGTCGCCACCGGCGCCTCGATCATCGACATGGATTTCTTCGAGGCCCTCGGCTTCAAGCACTACCAGGCCGCTGGCCAGGTCGACGACAACGTGCTGCGCGAGAACTACATCGACCGCATCTACGACACCTACATCGATGAGGAAGAGCTCCAGGCCTGCGACCACACCATCCTGGAGATCGCCAACCGGCTGGAGCCGCGCGGCTATTCCAGCCGTGAGTTCATCTGGGAAATCGGCAAGTGGCTGTCGGAAGGCAACGCCAAGAAGCCCGGCAGCCTGATCCAGACGGCTTACGAAGAGGGCGTGCCGATCTTCTGCCCGGCCTTTGTCGACAGCTCGGCCGGGTTCGGCCTGGTCAAGCACCAGAAGGAACAGATCGCGCTGAAGAAGCCCTATCTGATGATCGACGCCGTCGCCGACTTCCGCGAACTGACCGACATCAAGATCGCCGCCGGCACCACCGGCCTGTTCATGGTCGGCGGCGGGGTTCCCAAGAACTTCGCCCAGGACACCGTGGTCTGCGCCGAGATTCTCGGCGTCGAGGCGGACATGCACAAGTACGCCGTGCAGATCACCGTCGCCGACGTGCGGGACGGCGCCTGCTCGTCCTCGACCCTGAAAGAGGCCGCCAGCTGGGGCAAGGTGGACACCACCTTCGAACAGATGGTCTTCGCCGAGGCCACGACCGTGGTGCCGCTGATCGGTTCGGACGCCTATCACCGGGGCGCCTGGAAGAGCCGCACCAAGCGCCGCTGGAACAAGCTGTTCCAATAGCCACACCAATCACCGCCGCTTCGGGAACCCTCGGAGCGGCGGTTGCTTATGGCCTGCGGGGGCGCTTACATCGGCGCACTGCCGTCGGAGCTTCCATGTCCATGATCCGCTTCTCGCTCGTCGCCGCCTCGGCGGTGCTTCTGCTGGCCGCCTGCGGCAAGGCCGAAGAGTCCGAGACGCCCTCCCCGGCTGAACCGGCCGCCAAGGCCGAGGCCCCCGCCGCCCCGACTGGCCCTCTGGGTCCCGACCAGACCGTCACCACCGACGGCGCCACCGTTTCGGTCGGCGCGGCGGCCTCGAAGGTCGCCACCCCCGCCTATGCGCCGCTGTATCCCGGCGCCGTGGTGGTCAACAGCGTGGTCGGCGAGAGCGGCGTCGGCAAGGGCGGCACCGTGACCTACCGAGCCAACGCCAGCACCGCGGCGATCATCGATTTCTACGAGGGCAAGGTGGAGGCCGCGGGCAAGCCGGTGACCATGAACGCCGAGATGGGCGCCAATGTGCGCATGCTGACCGCCGGCGACAGCGGCGACGGCAAGGGCGCCATGCAGGTCATCGCCAGCCCGGCCGGCAGTGGCTCGGAAGTGCAGCTGACCTGGTCGGACGAGGAGACGGCGGCGCGGCCCTCCAGTACCGGCCCGGCGGTCGGCTCGGCGGGACCGCCCGCCGCCAACCGCGACAACATCCCCAAGAAGCGCACCGGCGGCTGAGGCCTAGAAGGCCCCGGCCGTGTGCAGCAGCCAGGCTGTGTAGGCCAGGTAGCCGGCGACCAACGCCGCCCCCTCGTGCCGGTGGATCTTCATGCCTCGCAGCGCGAACAGGATGGCCGCGCCGGTCGCCGCCGCCAGCACCCAGATATCGACACCGAGAATCTCCGGCGGCACGGCGATGGGTTTGACGATGGCGGTGACGCCCAGGATGCCCAGCAGATTATAGAGGTTTGAGCCGATGACGTTGCCCAGGGCCACATCCCCCTGGCGGCGCAGGGCGGCGGTGATGCTGGTCACCAGTTCGGGCGCCGAGGTGCCGACCGCCACGATGGTCAGGCCGACAATGGTATCCGAGACGCCCATCGACCGGGCCAGGGACACCGAGCCATCGACCAGGATCCCGGCCCCGATGATGGTCACCGCGATGCCGCCGGCCGCCAGGATCAGCGACACCCACAGACTGCCCAGCCAGCCCGGCGCCACCAGATCGGCCTCATCCTCGATGCGCTCGCCCTCGGGACCGGGCGCCTTTCGCTCCAGCAGCCAGACCAGAACGATGTAGCCGACGAGCAGGCCGACCCCGATCATCCCGACGGTCCGGCCCAGTTCGCCTTGAAGCAGGGCCCAGATGGAGCCCGCCGTCGCCAGGGCCAGGACGGGCCCGTCCCGCAGAAAGGCGCGGCGGTCGACGAGGATCGGCGAGATCAGGGCGGTCAGGCCAAGGATCAGCAAGGCATTGGAGATGTTGGAGCCGACGACGTTGCCGACCGCGATGCCGGGCGAGCCGGCGAAGGCCGCCTGAAGGCTGATGACCAGCTCCGGCGTCGAGGTGCCGAAACCGACCAGGGTCAGGCCGATCACCAGGGGGCTGACGCCCAGCGTCCGGGCGGCGCTGGTCGCTCCCCGCACAAGGATGTCGCCGCCGATGATCAGCAGCACCAGCCCGACCAGGATCGCGATCCAGATGTCCATGACGGCCTCCCCTTGGCGCAGTTTGCCCGCCCCATGGCCCGGCCGCCAGCAAAACCGGTCAGCTTGCCCTTTGCCGCCGGCATGGCTACCTGAAGGGCATGTCCTGCGGCCACGACCATCACAGCCACGGCCTGAGCGGCGGCGCCCTGAGCGCCGAGCTGGTCGCCGCCGATGCGCGCTGCGCCGAGGCCGGACAGAAGCTGACCCCGCCGCGCCGCCGAGTGCTCGAACAGCTGTTGCAGGCCGGCCAGCCGGTGAAGGCCTATGACCTGATCGCCGCCTTCGCCGACGGGGCGCCGGCCAAGCCGCCGACCGTCTACCGGGCCCTGGAATTCCTGTCGAAACAGGGGTTCGCCCACCGGATCGAGAGCCTCAACGCCTATGTCGCCTGCCGCCACTCGGCCGCTGAGGGCGCCGACAACCACGCCGCCGCCTTCCTGATCTGCGACTGCTGCGGGGCCACCCGCGAGATCGACCCGGCGGTGCTGGACAGCATCGAGACGGCCGCCCGGGGACCGGGTTTCACCGTCCAGAGCGTGACCATCGAGGCCCACGGCCTCTGCGCCGATTGTGGGGCCGGATGAGTTTCGAGGGCGTCGAGATCTGGCGCGGGGGCGTCAACACCTGGGAATGCGACGAGATGGGGCACATGAATGTGCGCTTCTACGTCGTCAAGGCGGTGGAAGGGCTGGCCTCCCTGGCCGCCATGATCGGCATGCCGGAGGCCTTCCGCGCCGATGCGACCTCGACCTTGCTGGTCCGCGAGCAGCACATCCGCTTCCTCAAGGAAGCCCATGCCGGCGCCGCCCTGCACATGATCGGCGGCGTCGTCGAGATGGGCGAGAGCGAGGCCCGCCTCGTCCAGCTGCTGATCCATTCGAACACCGGCGACATCGCCGCCAGCTTCCAGACCGTCGTCACCCACGTCACGGCGCGCGACGGCACCGCCTTCCCCTGGTCGGAGCGCACCCGCGGCCTTGCCGCCGGCCTGACCATGGCCGTGCCGGAAAAGGCGCGGGCCCGGAGCGTGCCGCTGGAGCCGGTGTCCAGCCTCGCCAGCCTGGCCAGGGCCGATGAGCTTGGCCTGATGCGCATCGGCCTGGGGGCGCTGTCGCCGCAGGAATGCGATGTCTTCGGCCGCATGCGCTCCGAGCTGTTCATCGGCCGGGTGTCGGACGGCATCGGCGCGCTGGTCGGACCCCTGCGGGCCCTCGCCGCCGAGCACGCCCTGAGCAAGCCGGCCCGCACCGGCGGGGCGGTGCTGGAGTACCGCCTGGTGCAGCTGGACTGGCCGCGGGCCGGCGAGCGGTTCGAGCTGCGGTCGGGACTGGTCGGCGTCGATGGGCGGACCATGCGGATGGTCCACTGGATGCTCGACCCGGAGACCGGCAAGGTCTGGGGGACCAGCGAGGCGGTGGCCATCACCTTCGACCTCGACGCCCGCAAGGTGGTGCCGATCGAGGAGGCGGCGCGGGAAGCGATGATGGCGACGGCCATCGACGGACTGGCGCTGTAGTCGCTAGGCCAACGCCTCCAGCAAGGCCGCCCGCACCAGATCGGGGACCTCCATCGGCAGGAAGTGGCTCGTGCCCGGGATGGTTTCGACGGTGATGCGGCCGGTCGCGGTCAGCTCGTCCATCCGGTCGTCCACCTGGCAGGTCGAAGCGATCTCCGCCTTCAGGATGCGGATCGGGCAGGTCGAGTCGAAGAACCCCGGCCAGGGCCGATGCTCGCGGGCCGAGAAGTTGGCCGCTTCCCAGGCCGGGGCGCAGGCCAGCCTGAAACCGCCCGCCTCGTTCGGCACAAGGCCGTCGGCCAGGTAGTCGGCCAGCATGGCGGCCGGCCAGGTCCTGAAGGCCCCGCGACCGAGATAAGCGTCATAGGCCGCCTCGCGGCTGTCGAACTGGTTGCGACGCCGCAAGGCCCCGATCGCCAGGGGCGAGGAGCCGGCGGTTTCCCCCAGGGTCCGGGCCACGTCCTCGCGCATGACCACCGGGTCCAGCAGCACCAGACGGCCCAGCAGGTCCGGGCGCAGCCCCGCCGCCACCAGGCCGGAGGTGCCGCCCATCGAATGGCCGGCGACGACGGCCGGCGGGACCTCCAGGGTTTCCAGCAGGCCGATCAGGTCGGAGCCGAAGTTGGCCCAGGAGCCGTGACCGTCGCCGGGATCGGCTTCCAGCTCGCAGCGGCCATGGCCACGCATGTCGATGGCCAGGACGCGATGGCCGGCCTCGGCCACGGGGCTGAGCAGGGTGCGGTAGGTCAGGGCGTTGAAGCCGTTGGCATGGCAGAAGACCAGATCGATCGGCCGGCCTTCGGGCCCCATCTCGATGCCGGTCATCACCCCGTCGCCGGCCGGGCTGTTGATCGGAATGCGGCGCCGGCGGAAGGCGGGGCCGGGCGGTGCGGGATCGGTGCTCATCAGGTCCGTCATGACCGCCAGACCCAACGGAACGCAAGGGGCTTGGTTTTCCCCGCGTCAGGGCGCCATGCTGGGGCAAACGGGAGAAACCGCCATGAACGCCCACGCCCCGGTCGATGTGACCACCACCGACTGGACCTGCTTCGCCGTCACCATTGAGGGCGGGGTCGCCCATATCCAGCTCAAGCGGCCGGACGAGTACAACACCATGGTCCGGGCCTTCTGGAACGAGTTGCCGGTGATCGTGAAGGACATCAGCGACAACGCCCGGGCCCGCGCCATCGTGCTCAGTTCGACCGGCAAGCACTTCTGCGCCGGCATGGACCTGGCCGTATTCGGCGGCGGGGGCAGCACGACGGGCCTGAAGCCGGCCGACAAGGAGAACGCCGGCGAGAGCTTCCGCTACCATGTGCATCACCTGCAGGACGTCATCAGCTGCCTGGACGAGGCGCGGATGCCGGTGATCGCGGCGATCCAGGGCGGCTGCGTCGGCGGGGCGGTCGATCTGACCTCGTCGGCGGATATTCGTTATTGCACGGCGGACGCCTTCTTCGTGATCCAGGAGATCAACATCGGCATGACCGCCGACGTCGGCACCTTTCCCCGGCTTTGCAAGCTGATCCCCGAGGGCTGGGTGCGTGAGCTGGCCTATACGGGCCGCCGCCTGCCGGCCGCCAAGGCGCAGGCGATCGGCCTGGTCAACGAGGTGTTCGAGACCCACGAGCAGTGCGTCGAGCACGCCCTGGCCACGGCCCGGGAGATCGCCAGCAAGTCGCCGCTGGCCGTGGCCGGGTCCAAGGTGATGATCAACTACGCCCGCGACCACACGATCAAGGACGCGCTCGACTATATCGCGGTGTGGCAGACGGGGATGTTCAGCGGGGCCCATATGGCCGAGGCCTTCAAGGCCAAGGCCGAGAAGCGCGACAGCGACTTCCCCGACCTGATCCCGCTGCGGCGGGGGATGTAGCCTAGAACTCCCGCTCCGCCCCCGACAGGTCGGCGCCGTCCAGTTTCGCGCCGGTGAGGTCGGCTTCCAGCAGGCGGACGCGGCGGGCCCGGGCCTCGCGCAGGTCGGCCTGGCGCAGGACGGCGCGGGTGAGGTTGGCGCGCAGATAGCGGCCCTCGCCGATCAGCAGGGGGCCGAGGTCGGCGCCGCGCAGGTCGGCGCGGTCGAGGCGGGCGTCGAGCAGCTTGACGCCCCGAAGGTCGGCGCCGCGCAGGTTGGCGCCGCGCAGGTCGGCGCTGGACAGGTCGCTGCCCTGCAGCTGCGCCCCCTCCATGTCCATGCCGAAGAAGACCGAGCCCGGGGCCTGCAGGCCGGTCAGCACCCGGCGGCGCAGCTGGCGCAGGGAGCGGAAATCGACGCTGGAAAGCTTGGCGGCCCGGCCGCCGGCGCCGTGGGTGGCGCAGAAGCGTTCGTGGTCGGCCAGCACGTCCCCCAGGGGTTCGTCGTCGATGTAGACGATCGGCGGCGGGGCGCGCAGCACGTCGGAGAGGTCGGCCCGTTCGAGGTTGGCGGTCGAGGTGTCGACGCCGGTCAGCACCGCCCGCTTCAGCGAGGCGCCCGCGAGGTCGGTGTTGAACAGCTCCGCCCCGGACATGTCGGCCCCGTCGAGCAGGGCCTTGGCCAGGCGGGCCCCGCCCAGCTGGGCACCGGCCAGGAGGGCGTCGGTGAGGTCGGCCGAGCGCGACTCGTCGGAGAGCTGGGCGCCCTCGAGGTTGGTCCCGGCCATGACCGCATACTTGAGGTCGCCGGGCCGGGCGTCGTGGGTCAGGATGCGGAAGCCCTGGGCGCTGTCCTGCATGGCGATGCGGCCCTCGCGAAGGTCGGCGCCCATCAGGTTGGCGTGCGAGAGGTTGGCGCCGCGCAGGCAGACGCCGCGCAGGTCGGCGCGGGTGAAGTTGGCGGTGCGCAGGTCGGCGTCGCGCAGGTCGGCCCCGAACAGGACGGCGCGGCTGAAGTCGCCACCCATCAGGCTGGCCCCGTTCAGCCGGGCCCCGGTCAGCTCGGCGTCGGCGAGGTTGACCCCTTCCAGCATGAGGTTGCTGAGGTCGGCGTGGGCGAGGTTGGCCCGCCTGCCGCCCGGCCGGCCGCTGAGGAAGCGCGCATGGGCCTCGAGCGTCTGCTTAAGGCTGGCATGTTCCAGGGTGCGGAGCAGGTTGGGGGCGGCGGACATCGAACGGTGATCTTCGGTTGGCGCCCTTAAGGAAGGGTGAGAGTCGACCTGAAATTCCCGTTTTTGGGTCAGCCCGTTCCGGGCGTCAGAACCAGCCCTTGCGCTTGAACCAGAGCATCGGCAGTACCACGGCGACGACCATCAGCCCGAGCGCCAGGGGCTCGCCCCAGGGCAGGTTGAATTCCGCCATGTATTTGAAATTCATACCAAAATAGCTGGCGACCAGGGTCGGCGGCAGGAAGATGACGGCGGCGATCGAGAAGAATTTGATGATGCCGTTCTGCTCGATGTTGATCAGGCCGAGGGTGGCGTCGAGCAGGAAGGTGATGTCGCCCGACAGGTGGCCGGCATGGTCGGTCAGGCTGGCCACGTCGCGCTGCAGCGACTTGAGGCGCACCGCGTCCTCCTCGCCCTCGGCGATGAAGGGCGAGACGGAGGCGTAGACCAGCAGGCGCGACAGGCTGATCAGGCTGTTGCGGGCCTTGGCGGTGATGCCGCGCCAGCGGCCGAGCTTGCCGAGGATGACCTCGAACCGCGCCGTCTGGCGGGGCCGTTCGAAGATGTGGTTGGAGAGGTTCTCGACCTGTTCGGAGGCGGCTTCCAGGATATCGGCGACGCGATCGACGATGGCGTCGAGCAGGCCGAGGAACACCGACTCGCCGGCGTCGCAGAGCGCCCCGCCGCGTTCGGCCAGGGTGGCTTCGAACAGCTTGAAGGCGCGGGGGTGGGCGTAGCGGATGGTGATCAGCCGGTCCTTGACCAGCACGAAGGTGACCGGGGTCAGCTTCGGGGCCTCGGCCGCCGCGCCGGTGATCACCTCGACGGTCAGGTAGGTGGCGTGGCCCTCGCGGTAGAGGCGGGAGGAGGCCTCGATCTCGCTCATGTCCTCGCGGGTCGGCAGTTCCAGCTGGAGCTGCTGTTCGATGAGAACCTCTTCCTCGCGGGTCGGCTCGACGAGATCGATCCACACCGTGTCGGCCGGCAGGACCCAGCCCTCGCCCGGCGTGACGTCCACGGCCGCCTGGGCGTCGCGCATGAGCAGTCGGATCATTGGCGGGTCCTGGGCGGGGTTATCGAAGCGGCCCACCATTATAACAGCCATCGGTGGGGCCAATGGGCCTTGGGCCGGGATTGTTCAATTCAATCAAAAGGGGGCCGGTAGGCGGCCGGCGGGTGGGCGCGGGGGAAGCGGTGGGGGGCCGGTGGGGGCGCGGTGGCGTCGGGGTGGCCGCCGATGGGGGCCGGGTGGGCCAGCGCCGGCAAAGCGAAAGGGCCGGTGTTTCCACCGGCCCTCTGGCACTTTTGAATCTCGGGTATGTCGCTACTTCTTGTCGCCGCCGCCGGTCGCCTTCTGGATCAGGTCGGCGATGTTGTCGGAGGTTTCGGCGGCCTTGTTGAGCAGGGCCAGGGGCGAGGCGCCCGGCTGCACCGAGCCGACCACATGGCCGGCGGCGCTGTTGGCCACCAGGGTGGCGGTGTCCTGGGCGAGGGCGAAGCGGCCGGAGGCCTGGGCCATCTTCTGGGCCTGGCCGTCGGGATAGATGAAGCCGTGGGTCGGATAGACGCTGGTGCCGAGGTCGCGGATCGGATCGTACCAGACCTTGACCTGGGTCCAGTTGCCGGCCGGCGAGACGTCGACGACGGTGACGTCCTTCTCGACCTTGCCGCGGGCCCCGCCGATGGCCGACCAGTTGGCATGGGTGATCTGGATGACGCGGTCGGTCAGCACGCGGGAAACGACGGCCACATGGCCGAGCTTCATGCGGGCGGTGGCCTTGAAGCTGAGCACGGCGCCCATCTGCGGCGTGTCGCCGGTCTGGTAGCGCTGCACGGCCTGACCCCACCAGGTGTGGGCGTCGCCGAAGATCTGGATGCCCGACAGCAGGCGGGCGAACGGCACGCATTGCCAGTAGGTTTCAGCGGACGAGACCGCGGGGATCAGGCTGATCATCAGAGCAGCGGTCAAAGATCCGAGAACGGTTCTGGCCCGTGAACGCATGCTGGGATGCTCCCCCGTGGAAACGATCGGTAACGCTTAGTCATCTCACAGGGGAATGAAAAGAGTCTTTTCACATCGCCGGCGCGACAGATCGTCTTTTCGCCCATGAATCCATCAGAAGCTTCATGCGGGCGCGGGCCGGCTTCTCGATCAGGTGATAGCTGGCGGCGGCCAATGGAATCACCGAGGCGATGAACAGCAACCAGATGTACCAGGGCAGCCGATCGTCTGTTGTATTCAACAATCTGGTTGCTGCATTCACAAACAGAAGCTTCCAGGGCACGCAGATCATATAGACCGAATAGCTGATCTCACCGAGATATACCGACGTTTGTCCGCTGGCGAATCGCGAACCATGCTCCGCCATCCCCGCGAGGCAGAGGATCAGCCCCCCGAAGCCGGCCACGGCCAGCAGATCCGGGGCCCCCGACACCGCGACCATCAGGGCGCCGGCGCCCATAAAAGCGGCGCCCACGGCCCCGGCCCGCAGCGTTTTGACCGCCCCGGCCCGCCACAGGCCATGCATGGCGCAGCCCAGCGCGAAGCAGGGAACGATGCGCAGGATGCCCCAGTGGATGGTGGCCTCGGTCAGACTCTCGCCGGTGAGGGCGGTATAGACGGGGTAGAGGACGGCCATGAAGCCGAGCGCCAGACCGGCCCCCAGCCAGGCGCGATGGCGCAGCCGCCAGGCGGCCCAGGCAAAGAGCGGGAAGGTCAGGTAGGCGAACCACTCGGCCGAGATCGACCAGCTGGGGTGGTTGAAGGCCGCCTGCGGGGCGGCGCCCCAGGCCTGCAGCAGCAGCAGGTTGGCGGGCAGCGACTCCCAGCTGAGGATGTTGGCGTCGATGGCGAAGCCGGCGGCGGTGGCCCCGACGCCCAGCGCCATGACGCCCAGCAGGGTGGCGAGATGCAGCGGATAGACCCGCGCCAGCCGGTTCCACAGGAAGGCCCCGTAACGGAACCGGCCCTCGCCGAAGCTTTCCAGATAGACGTGGCAGAGGATGAAGCCCGACAGGGTGAAGAACAGCTCCACCCCCAGGTAGCCCTTGCCGATCAGGGCCGGCTCGACCAGGGCGGAGCCGGCGCCGACCTGCAGATTCGGCCAATAGTGATAGAGCACGACCCACATGGCCGCGAAGAAACGCAGGCCCGTCAGCGGCTTGATATGGGCGGCGTCATTCATCTCTGGGCCAACATTGTTCGAGGGGGTGCTTCCAATTGTCGCGGTCGATCCCAAGTATGAGCCCACGAAGGTTTAGGGAGGCTTGAGAGCCACGTGGACGGAATCGCGCAACTTCTGACGGACCCGGCGGCCTGGGCGGCCCTGGTCACCCTGATCGTGATGGAGGTGGTGCTGGGGATCGACAACCTCATCTTCATCTCGATTCTCTCGAACAAGCTGCCCGAGGCCAACCGCCAGAAGGTGCGGCGCCTCGGCATCGGCCTGGCCCTGGTCATGCGGCTGATCCTGCTGTCGACGATCGCCTGGATCGTCGGGCTGACGCAGCCGGTCTTCACCCTGTTCGGCAATGAATTCAGCTGGAAGGACCTGATCCTGATCGGCGGCGGCCTGTTCCTGATGTGGAAGGCGACCAAGGAAATCCACCACACGGTCGACCCGGCCCCGGACAACGGCGGCGTCCTGGACAAGACCGACGTGGTCATCACCAACGTCGGCTCGGCCATCTTCCAGATCGTGCTGCTCGACCTGGTCTTCTCGATCGACAGCATCCTGACCGCCGTCGGCATGACCGAGCACCTGCCGATCATGGTCGTCGCCGTGCTGGTCTCGATCACCGTCATGCTGCTGGCCGCCGACCCGCTGGGCAATTTCATCAACAAGAACCCGACGGTGGTGATGCTGGCGCTGGGCTTCCTGCTGATGATCGGCATGGTGCTGATCGCCGACGGCTTCGGCATGCATGTGCCCAAGGGGTACATCTACGCGGCGATGGCGTTCTCGGCGGGGGTCGAGGCGCTGAACATGTGGAGCCGGGCGCGGCAGGCGAGGCGGGCGCAGGCGTCGGAGGAGACGCGGCATTAGGGGGTCAGCGAGACGCCAGGGAGGGCCGGCTTGCGGTCAGGCTTCACCGGGAGACGTCGTGAAGCCTGCTTCCGCGGGATGGAAAGCTGTACTGTTGGCCTGAGTGAAAGGCCCGTACCGCGCTAGAATCGACCTTGGCTTCACCCCCTATGTCAGGCCGCCCCGCCAAGACGGCCCTCCACGGCGATGATACGAAGCGGCGCGCTTCAAGGCATGGTGGATGCAGGACAACCACGGTGACTCGCACGCCGACTTCGAGCAGGGCGGGGTCCCGAAAGCCCGTCGCCCGGACGGGCGAACGAAGCTTCAACACGACCGTGAGTCACACAACTACCAGACTAAAGAATCGCAACCCCTATTGACGATTGTTAACCGTTCGTTAACGATACGCGCTCGAGTGGCAACCGGGATGGGGGATAGGCTTATGAGTGTCCGGGATCTTGTTCGGAAGGGCATCGAATCCAGAGCGAACGAAGGCGTCACGGGGGGTGGTAGCCGCTTGTTGCGCGATCAGGAGCTGGACCAGATTTCTGGCGGCTGCGAACCTCCGAAAATGGTGTTTATCGTCGATCACAGCCAGTTCTCGCAGACGAGCAACCACTACCGAGACGTCGCTACTGGCCACTTCGAGTGGGAATACGACATTTCCTGCATCTACTAGGCGGTGTCGTCCTTGGTGGCGGCGTACGCACCGCTCCCTGAGGTCTTGTCGCAACGACAAGCGCTGGGGTTTGTCGTCAAGGTAGCAGAGCGCTGCAACATCGCCTGCTCCTACTGCTACTTCTTTTTCCACGGCGACCAGACCTATCGGGAACATCCGGCCTACATCTCCGAGGCGACATGCGATGGCTTCGTTGACTACGTCGCTGAGACGGCTTCGACGCTTGGCCTAAAGACAGTCACTGTCGGGCTCCACGGCGGCGAGCCGTTGATGGCGCCAAAGGCCCGGATTGATGAGTTTTGCAGGAAGCTACGAGAGTTGCCGCAGCGCACCGCGCTGGAGACGGTAAGTATCACCCTCCAAAGCAACGGCATGTTGATAGACCAAGAGTGGATCGAAATTTTTCGTCGGCATCGTGTTGCGGTCGGAATCAGTCTCGACGGGCCCAAAGAGAAGAACGACAGGGCGCGGATCGACAAGCGCGGCCGTGGCACCTATGACCGCACGATCTCTGGATACCAACGCCTTGTGGGTGCGGCCCATCGAGGTGAAGCTGCGCTGCCTGGTCTGCTCGGTGTGATGGATCCGGAGCTAAGCGGGCGGGACGTGGCCCGGCACTTCGTTGAGGAACTGAAGTGTCGCCACCTGAATTTTCTCACCCCTGATATCCATTTCGACGATCCAATCGCGACGGCCAAATACATCGATGGCGTCGGTCGATTCATGATCGAAGTCTTTCGGTACTGGGTGGAATTGGATGATCCGGAAGTCTCAATTCGTTTTATCGATGAGATCTCCAACTGTCTCCAGTCGGATGACTTCGCTCGTCAGGCCAGATCTGACGCACGCGAATACAGGCATCTCTTCACCATCTCATCCAATGGGGATATCGGACCGGAAGACACGATCAAGACCGTGGCGCCACGCTTCCGCGGAGATGAGTTCAACATCTCGCGAAGCACCATAGCGGACGTCCTGGGGAGCTCGCCGTGGGAGGAGATTGGCCGCGCGCGCTTCCAACCTCCCGAACGCTGCAAGACGTGCGAGTGGTGGGGCGTTTGCCGTGGCGGCAGCATCACCAATCGCTACAGCGAGGCACGCGGCTTCGACAACCCATCGGTGTTTTGCAGCGCCCTGCAGGCCTTCTATGGCGAGGTAGCTGCCTGGCTGGTCGAAAGCGGTGTGAACATCGAACGCATTCTGGACCGCCTACACGCGGCCCATGACTAGCGAAGTCATTTCAATGTCGTTCTTCGGCGACCACATCAAGAGACACCCGCGCCCGCGTCGCGGGCAGCTTGTTGACGACCGAGAAAGAGACGGGGAGCCGAGCCACCTCGGGGTACTCGGCGATGACAGCGATGGCAGCCTCGCGATCGGCTTCGTTTCGGGTGCTGATCCGCACCTCAAGAACCTCGCTCCAGTCAGCGCTCTCGGCAGCCATCATCGCCCTCGTCCGCTCGAGCGCGCCTTTCAACTCCGTCGCCACGTCCGGATAGACTTTGGCATCGGGGGAGCCGGAGGTCGCGAAACGCGACAGCCCAGGGCGTTCGCGGAAGATCTGTTCGGCGGCAGGGCCGCTCAACTGATCAATCAGAGACGGCGCCATGTCAGCCTTCGCCGCGCTGGCGGCGAAAAAGGTCAGGGCCGAAAGCGCTATAGCTGCTCGCCGGTGCATGTGAAGCCTCCGTGGATGATGCCTCGAGCATTACGCCGACATGGTTAAGGCTCTCTATCTAACGTTGAGCGCGCCACGACCTGGCCTGTTGGCGGCCCTAAGCCTGGCGTTCGCATAGTGGGCGAGCCGACACTGTCATTCTCGTCGGAAACCGATGACGAGCCGTGCACACCGCCGCCTTCAGCATTCCTGCTGCTGGCGGCCAGCATCATCGGCCTGGCGTTCTCTTTGGTCAGCCCCTGGATTCCGCTCTCTGTCGAAGTATCGGGAGTGGTCGCCCCAAACGGCCGGCTCGTCGTCCGGGGGGCTTCGCGCGAAGCCTGCACACTCCTGGGGGTTGCACAGGACATTCACGTCCGTTCGGCTCACGGCGAACACAGGTGGGAAGGTTCAGCGCCTTGCCTGGCGACGGGGCCGGCGAGCGTTCAAGTGAGGCTCCCCCGTGAAATGGTCGTGCCAAAAGGCACCCCTGTCGTCATGACCGGCACGCGCTGGGTTTCGCCACTGGCGCTCTATCGTATGCATCAGCCGATCGAGCTCGTCCGATGAGGTTCGTGCCCCAATCAGAGTCGGCTGAGTGTGGTCTCGCCTGCCTTTGCATGATCAGCCAACACTGCGGCCGGCCGATGGGTCTTGCACAACTGCGGACGTTGTTTCCGCCCTCCACGCGAGGCATGACTCTTCGCGACCTGTTGGCGGCCGGAAAGATCGCCGGATTGGCGGGCGAGGCCTATGCCATGGACGCGACCGCCCTTCGCGCTCGCGACGAACCGGCGATCCTGCACTGGCGTGGCCAGCACTTTGTGGTGCTGCGAAAGCTGACCAGCGAGAAGGCCCTTATCTTCGATCCTGAAGAAGGGCCGCTGACGATCCCGAGGGCTGAGTTCGACAGGGTCTATTCCGGTGTAGCGGTCATCTTCGGCATTTCCGGAGATCCGGCGCCAGAAGCGACTTCGTCCTCGGGCTGGCGCGCGTTGCTGCGCCACGCCAGACCACCAGCTGGCCCTATCGGGCTCGCCTTTGTCCTTACATTGGCGCTGGAGGCACTGGCTTTGGTGGCCCCCCTTTACATGCAGATCATCATCGACCGGGCCTTGTCCTGGTCGATCAAGAGCCTGATCCTGCCAACGGCGGCCTTCTTCCTGATTGTCTACGCGGTGCAGGCACTGCTCGGTTACCTTCGCAGCATGACGCTCGAAGGGCTCAGTCGGCGGTTGGGCCGAGAACTGTCGGCTTCAGTCGCGGCGCACCTGCTGACCATCCCTGTCCGGTTCTTTCTTTCGCGTGGCCCCGCCGATGTTCTGTCCAAATTCCAGTCCGTGCACCGCATCAAGATCTGGCTGACGCGCGATTTGGTCGATGCCGTGATCAACGTCCTGGTCTTGGTCATCTCCGCAGCGATTATGCTGTCCTACGATCCGACCTTGTCGGCGGTGTCCGGCGCCTTGGTGCTTGGCATTTGTGGATTTCGGTTCTTCTGGGCCGAGCGGGAAGCGGCCCTGACGCAGAAGGAAGTCGTTACGAGTGCACAGGAAGCCGGCGCGATGCTTCAGAACATTCGCGCCATTCAATCCATCAAGGCCCAAGGCCTTGAAGCCCCACGTTTCGGCATCTGGCGCAAAAGCCATTGGGCATACTCGGGCGCATCGTTCAGTTCTCGGATATTTGGCGCCAGGATAAACGAAATCGAAGGCTTGTTACTGGCCATCGAGAATTTGCTAATCGTTGCCTTTGGCGCGTTTCTGATCTTGAACAAGCAACTGACGCTGGGAGTCCTCCTGGCATTCTTCGTATATCGGCTGTACGTGCGCCAGAGAGCACTCAGTCTGGTTAGGACAGCTGTTCAGCTTCGCTCTTCACGCATCCATCTCGACCGAGTTCATGACCTTCTGGATCAGCCGCCCGAGAACGGTATTTTCTCTGGGGAGGGGAACCCGTTGATCCACCTTCCCCGCATTGTCGGTGAGATTGAATTCCAGGATGTCAGCTTCCGCTACGCGGCGAACGATCGCGACGTGTTGCAGAACGTCACGTTTCGGATTGCGCCGGGCGAAGCGGTCGGCCTGACCGGGGCATCCGGCTCAGGGAAGTCGACGCTCATTCGATTGATGCTGGGATTGGTGCGCCCGACAAAGGGAAGAGTGCTGATTGACGGCATCGACATAGATCGCCTGTACCTGCCCGCGTTCCGGCAGCGGGTGGGAATCGTGTTGCAGGACGACGAAGTTTTCGAAGGCACGATTCGGGAGAACATCACGAACTTTGACGACACGGCGAGCGATGAAGCCGTTCGGGCTGCTGCTGAGGCCGCCAACATCGCTCAGGAAATCGACATGATGCCTATGGGCTTCGACACGCCGCTGTCCGCAGGAGCTGGCACTTTTTCGTCAGGCCAGAAGCAACGCATCTATCTGGCAAGGTTGTTCTATCGGAGTCCCGCTCTAATCATCCTCGATGAAGGGACGGCCAATCTCGACCCGGCGAATGACCAGCGCGTCGCGGCAGTGCTGAGTGAAATTCCCGTCACCCGCATATATGTTGCGCATAGCTCCGCCCTGCTCCAGCGGGCGGACCGGACATTCAGCGTCCGGGATGGCCGGGTCGCCGAAGCCGTCTCGACCGCCGGGGGCCTTGGCCAGGACTCACGGACCAGTCACAGCTAGGCCCTGACGAGCGGAAGCCCATCCGTCAGGCCGTCAAGGACTGACGCCTCCCGGAAAGCCTGCTCCGCCCGCGTGCCTGGAGCAGGGCTCCTGACAAGGCAGTGGTTCCGACGGTCTCGCGCGGGCCCGGCGACGGCAGGAGCACAGGGTCCGCCGCCACCGGCCCCGCCTCAGAACGCCCCGCCCATCGGGCGGACGATCATCTCGTTGACGGCGACGTCGGCGGGCTGCTCGATGGCGTAGCGGATGGCCTGGGCGATGACGTCGGGCTTCAGGGCGACCCGGCGCGCCTCCTCGATGTAGGCGGCGGTGTCGGGGTCGGTGATGGTGGCGGCGAGTTCGCTCTCCACGACGCCGGGCGAGATGACCGTGGTGCGGATTTCGGGATGCTCCTGGCGCAGGCCCTCGGTGATGGTCCACACCGCCGCCTTGGTGGCCGAATAGACCGCCGTCGTCGGCCAGACGCCATGGGCCGCGACCGAGGCGACGTTGACGACATGGCCGGCGCCCTGGGCCTGGAAGCGGGGCAGGACCGCCGCGATGCCGTTGAGCACGCCGCGCACGTTGACGTCGATCATCCGGTCCCACTCGTCGGTCTTCAGCGCCGTCAGCGGCGACAGCGGCATCAGGCCGGCGTTGTTGACGATGACATCGACGCGGCCAAAGCGGGCCTCGGCGAAGGCGATGAAGGCTTCGAAGGCCGCGCGGTCGGCGACATCGAGCCCCTGGAAGGCGGCCACGCCGCCGGCGGCCTGGATCTCCTGGGCAAGCGCCTGCAGCCGCCCGGTGCGGCGGGCGCCGAGGACGACCTTCATGCCGGCGGCGGCGAGCCCGCGGGCCGTGGCCTCGCCGATGCCGCTGCTCGCGCCGGTGATGACGACGACCTTGCCTTGCGTGTCTGACATGATGTTCGAGCTCCTTTTTCGCCGACATGGGATGTCGTCGACGCTGAAGCCTTCTCGTCCGAACGGCGGGGCGAGCGGTAGAACAGCCCTCCGCCATTCTTGCACGATCCTCCAGGCGCTGTTCGCGGCTCTTGCTCCTCACGGGGGCCGGATGACAGGGTGCGGCATGCCGCAGATCGACGAGCTCGCCGAGATCATTGCCCGCCATGTGCCGGCCGACGGCATGCACGCCAGCGCCCTGCCCCGCTTAAGCCTTATCCGATCCTGCAGGCCGACGGAGGCGGTTCCGACCGTCTATCGGCCGTCGCTGTGCATCATCGCCCAGGGGCGCAAGCAGGTGGAGCTGGGCGGGCGCGGCTATGTCTACGATCCGGCCAAGTATCTGGCGGTGTCGGTCGACCTGCCGCTGGTCGGTTCGATCCTGGAGGCGAGCCCCGAGCGGCCCTACCTCTGCCTGGCGCTCGACATCGACCTGTCCGTCCTCTCCGACCTGATGCCGCGGAACGGGCCCGAGCCGGCGTCGGCGCCGGTCGGGCCCGCCCTGGGGGTCAGCGAGGTGGAGCCGGGCCTGCTGGACGCGGCGCTGCGGCTGGCGCGGCTGCTCGATGCGCCGGGAGACGCCCCGGCCCTGGCCCCGCTCGCCGAGCGGGAAATCCTCTACCGGCTGCTGTCGGGGGCGCAGGCGCCGATGATCCGCCACATCGCCACCGCGGAGAGCCGTCTGGCCAAGGTCGGCCGCGCCATCGCCTGGCTGCGCCGCAACTACGCCGGGCCGGTCAGCGTCGAACGCCTGGCGGCCGACGTCGGCATGAGCCCCTCGTCCTTTCACAGCCATTTCAAGGCCGCCACCACCCTCAGTCCGCTGCAGTACCGCACCCGCCTGCGGCTGCAGGAGGCGCGACGGAGGATGGTGGTCGAGGCGATGGACGCCGCCAGCGCCGGCTTCGCGGTCGGCTACGAAAGCCCCTCGCAGTTCAGCCGCGACTACCGCCGCCTCTATGGGGCCCCGCCGCTGACCGACGCCATGCGGCTGCGCGGCTCGCCGGACTATGGCCAGGGATGACGGCGACCAGATCAAGTCATCATATCGACACGATAGGTTTCTGATTGCTTTCAAATTGAAATAGCATGCCAAAATTTGGTCTGCGATGAATAATAGTTTGTACACAGTTGGATACAAACTGTGGAAATCAGGCCGCTTTGGCTTCTTCAATTGTTCACACGGCCAAATGTGTATTTGTTGAGGCAGGATCGAGACCCATAGGCTCTGCCCATTCCGCCGGACCGCCTCTCCCAGCGCGTCCGATGCCCAGAGGGGGTGGCGGCAAAGCGTTGAGGAATCGATCCCGATGATCTCCAGATTGAAGTTGATGGGCGCGACGGCGCTGGTGGGCCTGACCGCCGCCGGTTTCGGGGCTCCGGCCCTGGCCCAGAGCCAGCCCGCCAAGCCGGCCGTCCAGACCCCGCCGACCACCACGACGGACGACGCGGAGGACCGCGATGAGGGCGACGTCGAGGCCCTGGTCGTCACCGGGTCGCGGATCAAGCGGACGGAATACAACAGCGCCATGCCGGTGCAGGTCATCACCACCGAGGAGTCCTCCCTGGCCGGGCTGGTCGACACGGCCGAGATCCTGCAGTCCAGCTCGGTGACCGGCGGGGCTTTCCAGGTCAACAACAGCCTGACCGGCTATGTCGTGACCGGCGGCCCCGGGGTGAACACCATTTCGCTGCGCGGCCTGGGCGCGACCCGCACCCTGGTGCTGTTCAACGGCCGCCGCCTGCCGCCGGCCGGGGTTCGCGGCACGGTCGGCCCGGTCGACCTGAACACCATCCCCAGTTCGCTCATCGAGCGGGTCGAGATCCTGAAGGACGGCGCCTCGTCGATCTATGGGTCCGACGCCGTGGCCGGGGTGGTCAACTACATCACCCAGACCAACCTCGACGGCGGCAAGCTGACCGTCAATGCCAACATGCCGTTCCAGTCGGGCGGCGAGCAGTACAGCATCGACGGCGCCTGGGGCAAAACCTTCGATCGCGGCTACATCACCATCGCCGCCAACTACTTCGAGCAGGTGGCCCTGCGGCGCGGCGATCGTGAAGACACCCAGTGCGCCGCCGACTACCTGGTCGATCCGGACACCGGCAAGCGCATCGACTACAGCGAGTACGATGGCAGCGGCTACAAGTGCTACAATCAGGTCAACAACGTCCTTTACGGCAGCTCTTACGGCTATCTGCAGTACCTCAAGACCGGGGTGACCTATCCGACCACCGGCAACAACTCGCCCTTCGCCGACATGGCGCGCCAGGGCCGGGCCAACTATCCGGACACCTACACCTACGCCAACTACGACACCCCCTACTGGGACCGCTCGACGATCATCAGCCCGGTGCAGCGCGCCAGCCTCTATGTGGCAGGCGGCTTCGACATCACGCCCCAGATCACCGCCTACGGCGAGGCGCTGTACAACAACCGCTCGTCCGAGCAGGACAGCACCCGCCAGCTGTTCCCGACCCTGGCCAGCACCAACCCGAACAACAAGTTCTACCAGAACGGCATCAGCGGCGGATCGACCGTCTATCCGGTGATCTCCATCCCCTACGACAGCAAGCAGGATGTCGACTACTATCGCCTGCTCGGCGGGCTGAAGGGCGACCTTGGCGGCTGGAGCTGGGACATCTACGGCCAGTACGGCCTGTCTTCCGGCGACTACAGCATCAGCTCGGTCTATGCCGACCGGGTCTATGCCACCACCGCCTACGGGGTGGCCTGCAACCAGGCTGCCATCACCGTGTCGGGCGGCGACTGCTCCAGCCTGCCGGCCGAGGGCATCCCCTGGTCCAGCACCCGCATCCTGTCCGGCCAGTTCACCGACGCCGAGAAGGCCTTCCTGTTCGGGGTCGACAAGGGCCACACCGACTATGAGCAGTACACCGTCGAGGCCACCGTCTCGGGCGATCTGTTCACCCTGCCGGCCGGCCCGGTCGGCGCGGCCTTCGGGGTCGTCTACCGGCGCGACGAACTGGATGACCAGCCGGGTCGCGAGTCCGTCTCCAGCAACAACTGGGGCCTGACAGCCGCCGGCCACACCGAAGGCTCCTACGAGACGAAGGAGATCTACGGCGAGTTCTCGGTCCCGTTGCTCAAGGGCCTGCCGGGGGTGGAACTGCTCGATCTGTCCCTGTCGGGCCGCTACACCGATGTCTCGAGCTACGGCAGCGACAGCACCTACAAGGTCGGCCTCAACTGGCAGGTCAACGACTGGCTGCGCCTGCGCGGCACCAAGGGCACCTCGTTCCGCGCGCCTGCCCTGTACGAGCTCTACCTGGCCAACCAGACCAGCTACATCGGCCAGACCAGCATCGATCCCTGCATCAACTGGGGCGACAGCACCAACGCCCGCATCCAGGCCAACTGCGCGGCCGCGGGGCTGGCCTCCGATTGGGCCGGCTACGGCTCATCGGCCCTCGTCGTCGCCGGCGGCGGGGCCGGGGTGCTGAAGGCGGAAACCTCGGACGCCTCGACGATCGGGGTGATCTTCACGCCGCAGTTCGCCGACCTGAACATCGCTGTCGACTATTTCGACATCCTCGTGAACAACGAGATCGATCAGTTCGGCGCGGGCAACATCCTCTACCAGTGCTACAACGCCACAACGACAGGCGGCAGCCCGTTCTGCAGCCTGTTCGAGCGGGATTCGACGACCGGCCAGATCACCACCGTCTACAACAGCTACGTCAACGTGGCCGAACAGCGGAACCGCGGCATCGACCTGTCGGTGACCTACCGCCACGAGTTCGACATGGGCAACCTGACCCTCAACGCCCAGTTCACCTGGCAACTGCAGGACACCACCCGGGTGCTCGGCACCGATGAGGAAGACTACAACGGCTCCACCTACAACTACCGGGGCCCGGACTTCCTGGGGAACACCACCCTGACCTGGCGGACGGGGGACTGGACCCTCAACTGGGCGACCCAGTACATCGGCAAGGGCTCCAACACGGAAATCTATGGGGCGGACACCTACGCTTCGAGCAAGTACGCCAGTTCTTCCGACTATGACTACAAGTCCGGATCTACCTACTATAATTATGTCTACTATAAGCAGTACACCGAGTTCCAAACCTATCATTCGGTCTCGGTGCGCAAGGCGATGGGCGACACGACCCTGACAGTCGGCCTGCAGAACGTCTTCGACGAGGATCCGCCCTCCGTCTCGACGGGCGAGTTCCGGGTCGGCACCTCGGCCCTGAACGCCTACGACCTGCGCGGCCGGCGCGCCTTCATCACCGTACAGAAGCGCTGGTAGCCGACCAGCCCGCGAGACCCCGGGGCCATGCACCCCGGGGTCCTTGGGCGCTTTCGCGACCGACCGGGGGGAGCCCATCAGCTCTGGAGTCGCCTTTCATGTCCGCCAGCGGTTTCGATGACCTTCGCGTGCTTCTGGTTGATCGTGACCCTCATCACCGCCAGGTCCTGGCGGAACGCCTCCAGTTGCAGGACTGCGCCGTGGCGGAGGCGGGCGACCGGCCTGAAATGGCGCTGGCGCTCGAGGACGACGTCTACTCCGCGATCGTCTGCGACCTGGAGCCGTCCGAAGAGCCGGACCAGCGGGCGTTGCGTGACCTGCTGGTGGTTCCCGGACGGCCCGTGGTGATCCTGCTGGGCTCGCGGGACAACCTCATCGACCGGCTGCTGGGGCTGGAGCTGGGGGCGGACGACTACATGGCCAAGCCGGTCAACGCGCGGGAGCTGGTCGCGCGGCTCAAGGCCGTCCTGCGCGGGCGGCGCGGCGCGCCCGGCCCGGTCGACGACAGTCCCGGCCAGCGCCTTCTGTTCGCCGGCTACCAGCTGGACCTGGATGGAGAGACCCTGCGCGATCCCGCCGGATGCATCGTGCGCCTGCCCCGCGCCGAATTTCTGATGCTGCGGGCTCTGGCCGAACAGCCGGGCAAGGTCGTGGCCCGGGCGCGGCTTCAGGCGGTGTCCAGCAGCCACGACTGGACGGCGGACAGCCGGGCCGTGGATCTGCGGATCAGTCGCCTGCGCCGACGGCTGTCCATGGGCGGCGAGATCATCCGCACCTTCCGGGGACGCGGCTATCTGCTGGCGGTCGAGGTGCGGCCAGCCCCCTAGGAGCCGACCGCTTTCCGCCCCTACTGCGTCTTCAGGAACTCGATCACCGCCGCCCGCTCCTGCGGACTGAGGGCCGGGCCGACCACGCCCTTGGTCCCGGCCGGAGCGTCGCGGAACTCGTGGCCCTGGTTGGAGCTGCCCTTGAGGCTGGTGTCCAGCTTGAAGGCCCCGCGCGGGCAGGTCTTGACGTCGAGACCAACCACGAGCGGGTCGTAGGCGCGGTTGCCCAGGCAGAAGCTGGACGGACGCTCCGCCGGCGGTCCCAGCAGGGCCGACAGCGACGGCACCGAGCCGTTGTGCAGATAGGGCGGCGTCGCCCAGATGCCGTTCAGCGGCCGGGCCTTGTAGGCCGGCGGGGCCTGTATGCAGTTGGGGCGGTTGCCCTTGTCGGCCTCGGCCGCGTCGCTCTTGATCGGCGTGCCCTCGTCGCGGTGGAACTTGTCGACCACGGACTGCACCGCCGAGGCCAGGGCCTGGCCGAAGCTCATCTCGGTGGCCGGTGTTGTCGGGGTGGTGAAGCAGGTGACCCCGGTGGCCGGGTTGGTCACGCCGGGCTGCAGGCCGAGCGCCAGCGGGGCCTTGATCTTGCGGCCGGACAGGATTTCCGCCTGGCCGGGGTCGGTGCCGACCAGGCTGAGCGGGATGACCTTGAGCTTCAAGTAGCTTTCGCCATGCTCGTTGGCCGTGGTCCACAGGGTGGGGCTATAGAGGGCCTGGTTCGGGTCATCGACCGGCGGCAGGTGGCAGCCCTGGCAGCGCAGGGCGTAGACTTGGCGACCGGCCTGCGCCTTGGCCATGTCGATGCGGCCCAGGACGTCCTGCGGCCACTTCGGCGCCAACAGCCCCTGGAAGCCGCGCACCCGGCCGTCGGGCCCCCGCGTCAACGGGTTCGGCCCCTCGAGCTGCTGCTCCATCCGCGCCACGTTGCCGACCGCCACCGAGGAGTCCCACAGCTTATGCGGCTGGTCGAAGGTGGTCATGTTGACCTTGGCCTGCACCCCGATCGCCTCGCCGACATTGCGGATGGCCGGCTGGCCGATCGAGGCGTCGTACTGCGCCCAGTTGAACCAGGGGGTGTTCCACAGGTGCGGATACTTCACCGGCGCGTTGACGGCCGCGTAGTTGTCCAACGGGTCGAAGGTCGCCGACTTGGCCGGCAGCAGGTTGGCGTAGAACACCGCGTTGCCGATGCGGTTGAGGGCGTCGAGCCGGTTGTAGCCTTCGGTCACGCCGTCGCGCTTGTCGATCGCCGAGGTCGCCTTGGCCCCGGCGGCCAGGGCGCTGATCGTCGCCTTCAGCTCGGCGTGCAGCTTGTTGCGGTCGGCCTTGGTGGCCTTCGGGCCGAGCACCCGGTCGGCGAAGGAATCGAAGCGCCAGGGAAGGATGTCGGTCAGCAACAGCGCCGCGCCCAGGGTCGCGGTCAGCTGGCCCAGGCTGGTGGCGGCGTTGGCGCCGTCGATGCGCAGGGAGACGCCGTTGTACTCCAGGTGGCCGGTATGGCAGGCGGCGCAGGTCAGGCCGACCTGGTCGGGCAGCATCCTGCCGGTCGTCGGGTCGGGGTAGGCCTTGGTGATGGCGAAGCCCACCGGCATGCCGGCCGGATTGAGCCCCCGGTTGCTCTCGACCCCGGGCTCGGCGGGCACGCCGCCGATTTTGGCCTTGTAGCCGTAGGCCGTCTCGACCCCGCCGGCCGGACCGGCCTGGCCGCCGCCCGACGGCGGGCTGGGGATGAAGCCGAGCTTCTGCATGTAGGCGCTGTCGATGAACAGCGTCTCCTTGCCGGGCAGGATCTTCGGCTCGGCCAGGGCCACGAACCAGGTGTAGGGGATCGGCAGGGTCGAGGTGCCTTGCGTGGCGTGGTGGAACCAGTAGCGGTCGTTCTCGGCCCAGCCCTGGTCGAGCCAGCGGGCCTCGCGCACCGGCTGGGGCGGCGGCAGGGGCGGATTGACGAAGGCCAGCACCTTCGGAATGCCGATGGCGGCGATCACCACCACGACAAGCAGAACCAGGCCCCACAGGGCGGCTTTCCGAGATCCCGACATCGACGTTTCCCCTCCGCGATGCAGCCATATGAATACAATTTGGAGGGATCATCAACATGCGATACAGATTCTGGATGTGACGCGCCGCGCCCTCGCCCGGCGGGCGCGTCCCGGGGCCCCTTTTCAAACCGCCAAACCCACCAAGCCGAGGTCAAAAATGGTCGATGTCGCAGCCTCATCGTTTCTGGCCGCCTATGACGCCGCGCAGCAGCCGCAGCAGAAGCTGGCCCTGCTCTTTCAATGGATCGCCACCAAGCCGCTGGCGCTGTTCAAGGAGCTGAGGACCAGCCGGCCGATCCTGATCACGCCCGGCGGGCCGACCGTCCTGGCGATGTTCGCCGACGTCGAGGAGGCGCTGACCCGGAACCTGCAATTCACGGTCAAGCCCTATGCCCCCAAGATGGACCCGTCGGTCGGCCCGTTCATGCTGGCCCGCGACGGCACAGTCTACAACCAGCGCGACAAGGGCATCATGCGGGCGCTGATCCAGCAGATCGACATGCCGGGCGTGCGCCAGACAGTGGCCCGGATCGGGGCCGGGCTGATCGCCCAGGGCGCCTCGCCGGACGGCCGGCTGGAGCTGGTCTCACAGGTCACCCGCCCCGGCCCGATCGCCCTGACCGGCCAGTATTTTGGCTTCCCGGGTCCGGACGTGACGGCGATGCTGCGCTGGTCCTACGCCACCCAGAACAACATGTTCCACAACCTGAGCAACGACCCCCAGGTGCAGCAGGCCTGCGTCACGGCCGGGGCCGAGATGAAGGCCTACCTGGACGACTTCCTGCCGCGCCGGGCCCAGCAGGTGAAGGCCGACCCGAAGATCGACGACGTCGTCGCCCGCATGCTGCGCCTGCAGACCCCGCCGCAGATCGGTTTCGACCAGGGCCGCATCCTGTCCAACACCATGGGCCTGCTGGTCGGCGGCATCGAGACCACCTCGGCCGCCATCGTTCAGGCCATCGACCAGCTGATCGACCGTCCCGACCAGCTGGCCGCCGCCCAGCGCGCCATCCAGGCGAACGACGACGCGAGCTTCGACGCCATCTTCTGGGAGGCGTTGCGCTTCAACCCGATGGCCCCGTTCGTCGTCCGGCTGCTGGTCGAGCCCTATACGATCGCCGCCGGCACACCGCGCCAGACCACGCTGGCGGCCGGCACCCTGGTGTTCGCCAGCATCGCCTCCGCCATGCATGACGCCACCGTGGTGACCGATCCGGACAGCTTCAAGCCCGGCCGGCCGGCCTATCACTACCTGCACCTGGGCTTTGGCGAGCACCGGTGCCTCGGCGACCAGGTCAGCCTGATGCAGGCCCCCGAACTGGCCAAGCAGATCATCAAGGCCGGCTTTGTGAAGCGCGCGGCCGGGCCGGCCGGCCAGCTGGACTTCAAGGGCGGCCCTTTCCCGGAAAGCCTGGTCCTGACGCAGTGACGGGGGTCTCGACGGGGCGACGATCGTCGCGTTCGGGAACCCTCGAGGCTCCTGCGGGGCTATCTATGCGAGCGTGGGATGTCCCTGCTTCAAGCGCCACCTCCCGTGGCCGATCCGGAGATTTCCCCATGCAGCTTCCCAAGGGCGCCACCGTCGCCGTCGCCGATGGCGAGAAGTTCAACCTGTTCCGCAACGCCGGCGACGAGGCCGATCTGAAGCTGACGCCGCTGGACCATGCGGCGATCGACGCCGACCACCAGGGCGCCACGCCCGGCCGTCACGGCAGCTCGGCCAACCCCGACGGCGGCCAGGACCGGGAAGACGGCTTCTCGGCCGGGGTCGTCGCCCTGCTCAACAAGCAGGTGCTGGCGGGAGAGATCACCCACCTGCTGATCATCGCCGCGCCGCGCACCCTGGGGGCCATCCGGCCGCAGTATCACGCCAGGCTGACGGCGGCCCTGGTCGGCGAGATCGCCAAGGACCTGACCGGACACGCGCTGCAGGACGTTGAGAAGGCCATCGCCGCGGCCTAGAGGGCGGCGGATCGGGCGCCCGGTTTCGGGGCGCCCGATTGTCGCACGGGCCGGAGGGCCGGTAGCGCCGGGAGACCAGCGTTCCTACATAGTGACCTCGCCTTCCTCAGGGGAAATCTTTCCCGCCGCTGTCGAAGGTCTAGGCGAGGAGCGCCTTTCCGTTGAACGTCCAGATTCTCGACCGCGGGAAAGACCCCGACGCCCTGCTTCGCCTGGTGGCGACGCAGTATCCGAAAGCCGCGCTGCGCTTCCTGCGGCCGCTCGCCGATCTGCTCTGCGTGGCGCGGGACGCCTGCGGCGGCGACTTCGACAAGTTCCTGATCATGCTGGCCGTGGCCATCCGGACCACCGAGCATCCGCTGTTCGCAACCTATGCCCAGGAGGAGCTGCTGGACGGGACGATTCCCGTGTTTCCGAGCCTGGGGACGAATGTCCGGTCGGTGGCCGATTCCCTCGGGCTGCCCAAGGAGACGGTGCGGCGCAAGGTGGGCGACCTGGTCGACGCGGGCTGGATCGTCCGGCAGGGCAACGAGCTGCGGTTCACCGACCATGCCTATCGGGAACTGGCCGGCGCCCGGGTCGGCATCGAACGGCTGGCCGTCCGAAACTTCGAGGTCGTCGCCGACCTCATCCGCAAGGCGTCGCCGCCCTGCCCCGACGGCGAGCTCCGCCAGGCCTGCGGCTAGGTCGGATAGCTTCCCGGGCCCATGGCCACGAGACCCGCGACCTTCGACAGCAGATCCTCGGGCCCCAACGGTTTGCTCAGGGTGGCGTCGGCGCCGACCATGGCCGCCATCTTCAGCAGATCGAGCGTGCCCAGACAGCCCCGGCCGCTGACGGCCAGGATGCGAATGGTCGGATAGCGCCATTTGACGGCATTGATCAGTTCGATGCCGTCGCCGTCCGGCATGATGATGTCAGTGACCAGGATGTCGGGCCGCGCCGACTGCAGGACCGTCTGGGCCCGGCCGCCACCCTGAGCCTCGGCAACCCTGTATCCGGCGCTGCCCAGCAGGCGGCTGACCGCGGCGCGAAAGGCCGCGTCGTCATCGACGACCAGAATTGATGTGGAGCCCATGCACGCGCCCTCAGGTGATGGGGCTTTGGTAGAGGCGGCCACCGGCTCGCGCCATGCGGGCGGAACCCAGTCTGGGCCCAAGGGGATCACCGCCCCGGAGCGTCGGCGTCGCTCACAGAAAACTGTAGGGGTCGATGTCGATGGTCAGGCGCAGCTGGCCGCGCGGTTTCACCCGGGCCTTCCAGGCCGCCATGTAGGCGGACAGATCGACATTGCGGTCGGCGCGGACCAGCAGGCGTTTGCGGCGCCGGCCCCGGATCAGGCCCAGCGGCGCGTCGGCGGGGCCGAAGATCTCCACGCCCGGGGTGTTGGGGGCGACGCGGGCCATGTCCTGGGCGAAGGCCTCGAGCTGGACCGGGTCAGGCCCGGAGAGGATGACGGCGGCCAGCCGGCCGAAGGGGGGCAGGCCGGAGAGCTGGCGCAGCTCCATCTCGGCGGCGACGAAGCTGTCGCGGTCGGAGGCGGCCAGGGCCTGCATGACCGGATGCTCGGGGGCGTAGGTCTGCATGAGGACACGGCCGGGGCGGTCGGCGCGGCCGGCCCGGCCGCCGGCCTGGGCCAGCAGCTGGAAGGTGCGTTCGCCGGCCCTTAAGTCCCCGCCGCGCAGGCCGAGGTCCGCGTCGACGACGCCGACCAAGGTGAGGTTCGGGAAGTTGTGTCCCTTCGCCGCCGCCTGGGTGGCGACGAGGATGTCGATCTCGCCGCGCTCCATGGCCTCGACCAGCTCGCGGGCCGACTGGCTGCTGAACATGGTGTCGGAGGAGAAGATGGCGGTGCGGGCCTCGGGGAACAGGCGCTTGGCTTCCTCCTCGACCCGTTCGACGCCGGGGCCGATGGAGACCAGGCTGTCCTTGGCGCCGCAGTGGGGGCAGGCCTCGGGCTTTGGCATGGAGAAGCCGGTCAGGTGGCAGACCAGGCGGCCGGTGTAGCGGTGCTCGACCAGCCAGCTGTCGGTGTCGGGCGCGGTCAGTCTTTCTCCACAAGCCCTGCAGAGGACGACCGGGGCGTAGCCGCGGCGGTTGAGGAACAGCAGGGTCTGCTCGCCGCGTTCAAGGGTTTCGGCCATGGCCTGGACCAACGGCGGCGAGAGCCAGTGGTCGCGCTCCGGCGGGGTCTCGCGCAGGTCGATCATCGTCACCTCGGGCAGGGTGGCGACACCGTGGCGAGCGTTCAGTTTCAGCCAGCCGTAGCGGCCCTGTTCGGCGTTCCAGAGCGTCTCCAGGCTGGGGGTGGCCGAGGCGAGGACGACGGCGCAGCCCTCCAGATGGGCGCGGGCGACGGCGAGGTCGCGGCCCTGGTAGATGAAGCCCTCCTCCTGCTTGTAGCTGCCGTCATGCTCCTCATCGACGACGATGAGGGCCAGCTTGCGATAGGGCAGGAACAGGGCCGAGCGGGCCCCGACGACGATGCGCTTGCGGCCGGCGGCGACGTCTTCCCAGAGGGTGCGGCGGCGGGGCGGCGCCACGGCGCTGTGCCATTCGCCGGGAGGGCTGCCGAAGCGGGCGGCCACGCGGGCGATGACTGCCTGGGTGAGGGCGATCTCGGGCAGCAGGATGAGGACTTGGGCCTCGGGATCTTTGCTGAGCGCATGGGCGGCGGCTTCGAGGTAGACCTCGGTCTTGCCGGAACCGGTGACCCCGTCGAGCAGGGTGGCGGAGAAGGCGTGGGTATCGAACTTCTTGATCAGCTCGGCGGCGGCGGCGGCCTGGCCGGGATTGAGCGAGCCCTGGCGGGGGGAGACGTCGAGAGGCGGCGGGGTGCGGTCGGGGAGCCGCTCCTCGATGGCCAGGCAGCCCTCGTCGATCAGGCCCTTGACCACGCCGGAGGAGACCCCGGCGGCTTCGGCCAGGCGCGGGGCGGGCAGAGCTTCGCGGGCGGCGGCTTCCAGGACCTTGGTTCGGGCGGGGGTCGGGCGTTTGGGGTCGAGGCCGGTCGGGACGACGATCCGTTCGGGCTTGGGTTTCGGCGCGCGCAGGCCGCGCATGGCCATGGCCAGGGGCCAGCCGGGATTGTCGGCGGCGTAGCGGGCGGCCCATTCGATGAAGGCGAGGGTGCCGGGCGGCAGCGGTGGGTCGTCGATGCGGTGGGAGATGGGCTTCAACGGACGGTTGCCGCCGGTCCCGTCGCGCAGGGCGGTGACGACGCCCCGCATCAGCCTGGGCCCAAGCGGGGCGGCGACCTGATCGCCGACGTTGAGGTCCATGCCCTCGGGCTCGGCGTAGTCGAAGGCCTCGGGCAGCGGCATGGGCAGGAGGACGGAGGCGATTCGGCTCATGACCGCCCGGCCGCCTTGATGTACAACGCCCGACCCATCTCTACGGACGCCCCGACCATGCAGCTCTTCCTCGACACCACCGACACCGCCGTGCTGGCGGACCTGGTCAAGACCGGCCTTGTGGACGGGGTCACCACCAATCCCACGCTGATCGCCAAGTCGGGTCGTCCCATGGCGGAGGTCATCGCCGAGATTTGCGGTCTCGTCGAGGGGCCTGTCAGCGCCGAGGCGGTGGCCACCGACGCCGAGACCATGATCAAGGAAGGCCGCAAGCTGGCCGACATCGCCGGCAATGTGGTGGTCAAGCTGCCGCTGACCCGCGACGGCCTGATCGCCTGCGCCGCCTTTGCGGCCGACGGCATCGCCACCAACGTGACCCTCTGCTTCTCGGTGGCCCAGGCGCTGCTGGCCGCCAAGGCCGGCGCCACCTACGTCTCGCCCTTCGTCGGGCGGCTGGACGACCACGGGGCCGACGGCTGCGCCCTGATCGGCGATATCCGCACGGTCTATGACAACTATGGCTTCGATACCGAGATCCTGGCTGCCTCGGTGCGCACCGCCGATCACGTGGCCCGCTGCGCCGAGCTGGGGGCCGATTGCGCCACCCTGCCGCCGAACGTCTTCGAGGCCCTCTTCAAGCACCCCTTAACCGACAAGGGTCTAGAAGCTTTCCTGAGCGACTGGGCCAAGACGGGCCAGACCATCCTCTAGAACAGAGCGGGCAAGAGCATGTCGGACGGGGCGCGGATCAAGACACTCGATACGGCCCCGGATCTGGCGGCCCTGCGCGACCTGATCCGCGAGAACGGCGCCCTGCTGCGCGACGATCCCGAGCTGCTGGCCGACCTGGGCCTGCGGCTCGACGCGGCCAACCTGGTCGATTTCGGGCCGGCGGCCCTGGCCCGGGTGGCGGCGACGGCGAAGCGCGAATCTAAGGCCCGGCGCATGCTGGAGGCCACGGCCCGCGCCAACTTCTCGGCCCAGGCCCAGACCCACGCGGCAGTCATCGACCTGCTGGAAGCCCGCAACCATTCCGACCTCGTGCGCCGGATGGACGAGGTGGCGACCCTGCGCTTCGGCCTGACCGGGGCGGCCGTCGCCCTCGAAGGTCCGATGCGGGTTCCGGCCGGCTGGTATCCGCTGGTCGAGGGGCAGGTGGATTTGATCCTGGGACCGCAGAAGCTGGCGCGGATGGGCTTCCATGCCCCGGCGCTGGGTCTGTTCGGCGACAAGGCGGCAAACGTCAAATCCATGGCCATGGTCCGTCTGGCCATCTGGGAGCCGGCCCGCCAGGGCGTGCTGGCCTTCGGCTCGCCGGAACCGGAGGGGTTCACAAAAGACATGGGCCATGAGCTGGTCGATTTCCTCGGCCGGGTGTTCGAACGCACCGCCGAGCGTTGGCCGGTGCTGTGACCGCCGACCAGGCTCTCGAGACCTGGATCACCCACCTGGCGGCTGAACGGCGCGCCTCGCCCCGGACGCTTGAGGCCTACCGCGCCGGAGCGACCTCCTGGCTGACCTTCCTGGCCCGCCATCGCGGCGAGCTGATCTCCGTCGAAGCCCTCGGCACGGTCACGGCCGCCGAGGTCCGCGCCTGGCTGGCCGACAAGCGCGAGCGGGCCGACGGCAAGCAGCTGGCCGCCCGATCCCTGTCGCAGGCCCTTTCGGCGGTCCGCTCCTTCCATGGCTTCATCGACCGCCGCATGGGCGTGCCCTGCCCGGGCCTCGCCCTGGTGCGCGGGCCCAAGGTGCGGCCCGGCGCGCCGCGACCGGTCAGTGAGGACCAGGCGCGCGGCCTGCTGATCGAGGCCGGGGCCGATCCGGACCGCGACCCCTGGGAGGGCCTGCGCGACCAGGCGGCGCTGACCCTGCTCTACGGCTGCGGCCTGCGCATCTCCGAGGCGCTCAGCCTGACCCGGGGCGACGCCCCCCTGGCCGAGGCCCTCCGCATCACCGGCAAGGGTGGCAAGACCCGCATCGTGCCGGTGCTGCCGGTGGTGCGCGAAGCAGTGGACGCCTATCTGGCCGCCCTGCCCTGGCCCACATCAGCGTCCGACCCGCTGTTCATCGCCAAGCGCGGCGGCGCCCTGTCGCCCCGCCATGTGCAGGCGGCCATGCAGCTGCTGCGCGGACGCCTCGGCCTGCCCGACCGCGCCACGCCCCACGCCCTGCGCCACAGCTTCGCCACTCACCTGCTGGGCGCGGGCGCGGATCTGCGCGTCATCCAGGAACTGCTCGGCCACGCCAGCCTGTCGACGACCCAGCGCTACACCCAGGTCGATGCGGCGGGCCTGCTGGCGGCCTATTCAGCGGCCCATCCGCACGCCTAGGCCCAAGCGGCCCTTATCGAAGCGACCAACCATTATACCGCGCCGCTCGCCGGCAAGGGACCGCCCGCAGCCCTGGCCGTTGAAAAAGCTTGGGAAACTGTGCCCCTGGCGTTGGTCGGGACGCCGGAAATGTAGCCGGCGGCGTGGGTCGGAGCGTGGTCAGCTGTCGCCGAATGTTGGTCCGATTGCGGTAGGCAAACCCACATCGAGCGAAAACGACACATCGGCCGGGACAAGGGCGTCAGAACGGCCCAAATTGAATATGTCTAGACATATTCATCTACTCCACCGGGTCCAGCCGCCTCTTCCTTGGCCGCTCGCGCATCACCCCCGGATAGCCCTTCAGCGGCGACAGGGGCTCGCCCCAATAGGTCCAGTCGGCCCGTTCGGTGAGGTTCATGTGGTAGCGGGGCTCGCGGCCGGTCCGTTCTGGAAACAGGCTGCGGGGGATGTTGATGAAGCGCGGCGAGCGGGCTTTCTCATAGGCGACCGGGGCGCCGCAGCGGCGGCAGAAGCTGCGGGTGGTGCGGTTCGCCTCATCCTCGTAGCGAGTGAGCTCGTCCTCGCCCTGCAGCCAGCGGAAGCGGCTCTTCCAGGTCCCTACGTAGGTGGCGTAGGCGCAGCCCTGGGCCCGGCGGCTGGCCTCGCCGTGATCGTGCCAGGCCCAGACGGCCGGGACGTCGATCTCGAAGCGGACGGCGCCGCAGACGCATTGCCCCTCGGACTGGACGGCGGATTTCTTCATCGCTTGCGGATCCCCCGCCAGCTTTGCGCGACGGGAGGCGGATATCGAGGGAGCCTCAGGAAACGATGTCGCCCGAACCGGCCGGCGGCTTGTCCTGGCCGTCGGGGCTTTCGGCCGGGGCCGCCGGTTCGTCGAAGATCGAGGGGCGGGCAGGCGCCGCGCCGCCGCCGACCGACAGGTCCTTCTTGCCGAACAGATTGCGGAACCAGGCGGCGATGCCGCCGAAGGCCGCGATGATGATGACGATGAACTTCTTGCCGAAGGCCAGGATGAGGCCCAGCAGACCCAGCTTCTTCACCGCCGCGACGCCGGCTCCGGCCGCGATCAGCCCGGCGATGCCATAGCCGGCCGACTTGTCGACGCCCGGCTTGTAGTCGGCATAGGCCGCGCCCTGTTCGAAGGCGGCGGTGTTGGCGATCTCGCCGGCGACGCCGTGGATTTCGGTCAGGTCGGTCATCGCCGAGACGACGTTGAGGCTGAGCACGCCGCGGCGGCCCAGGACCCGGATATCGTAGTTGAGGCCATGCTTGGCGCCGCCGTTGAACGACAGCTCCCGCGCCCAGATGGCCACATGGCTCTTGTCGTTATAGGTCGGCCGTTCGGCCCAGCCGATCAGGTTGACGGTCGGATAGCCGGCCTTTTCGCGTTCGGCGTTGCGGTCGTCCTCGCCCCTGCGCAGTTCGGTCAGCAGCTTGTCGTAGTCGGTGGTCGCGGCATCCTTGTCGCTGACCCAGCCGGTTTCCTCGAAGGTGATGACGGCCCCCCAGGAGGCGTCGTCCATCGGCTTGAAGCGCGTGGGAAAGATCATCCCCAGCACGCCCTCGGCGGCGTCGGGCGGATTGCCCCAGCCCTCGACCAGAACCTGGCGGGCGCCGTCGGCGTCGATGAAATAGTAGTCGTCGCCAAGCGCCAGGCTGGCCCCGGCCGCCGCCAGGTGAACCGTACCCGTCTGACGTGAGATCTTGTCCTGCCAGCTGACATCGGGCTGAGCCTGGGCGGCCGGCGCGGACGGCGCCTGGGCCAGAACCGGCGCGGAAGAGAAACAGGCCGCAGCCAGCGCGACCGCAGCGAACACACGTTTGAAGAACACTGAAACCCCCCGATCAATCCCCGGCAGAGAGCCTAGGGGGGCCGGGGCGAAACGACAAGACTTGTCGGCGATGCGCATGCCCCTCGTGAACCTCCGCGCCTGCGCTACACTCCCTTCCCATGCGCGCCTTCGCCCGACTGCTGGACCGCCTGAGCCTGACGGCGTCGCGTAACGCCAAGCTGGTGCTGGTCCGCGACTTTCTGAACAGCCAGCCCGACCCGGACCGCGGCTGGGCCCTGGCGGCGATGACCGGTGAACTGACCTTCTCGGCCGCCAAGCCGGCCGCCATCCGCAAGGCGGTCGAGGCGCGGATGGACCCGGTGCTGTTTCGCTGGTCCTACGACTATGTCGGCGACCTGGCCGAGACGGTGGCCCTGGTCTGGCCGGCGACACGTGGCGCGAACCGCGAGCCGGAGCTGTCGGAGGTGGTCGAGGCCCTGCGCACGGCCAAGCGGGCCGAGGTGCAGCCGATGATCGAGCGCTGGCTCGACGCTCTGGAGCCGGACGGGCGCTGGGCGTTGCTCAAGCTGCTGACCGGGGGCCTGCGGGTCGGGTTTTCGGCCCGGCTGGCCAAACAGGCCTGCGCCGACATGGCGGCCTCGAACGGCCAGGCCATCACCACCTCGCAGATCGAGGAGGTCTGGCACGCCTTGGCGCCGCCCTACGAGGACCTGTTCGCCTGGCTGGAGGGCCGGTCGGAGGCGCCCAGCGCCGACAATCCCGGACGCTTCCGGTCGGTGATGCTGGCCCATCCGATCGACGAGGAGACAGACTTCCCCAGGCTCGATCCGGCCGACTACGCCGCCGAATGGAAATGGGACGGCATCCGCATCCAGGCGGTCAACGAGCGGGGGATGCGGCGGCTCTACACCCGCACCGGCGACGACATCAGCCACAGTTTTCCCGACGTTCTGGAGCATATGACTTTCGAGGGGGCCATAGACGGCGAACTGCTGGTCATCCGCGACGGCGCCCTGGCCAGCTTCGGCGACCTGCAGCAACGGCTGAACCGCAAGACCGTCGATGCCAGGATGATGGCCGCCTATCCCGCCGCCATCCGCGCCTACGACCTGCTGCTCGACGGCGAGACCGACCTGCGGGCCTTAAGCTTCGCGATGCGCCGCGAACGGCTGGAGGCCTTCGTCGCCAGGGCCGCCTCGCCGCGCATCGACCTGTCGCCCATGCAGCCGTTCGAAACCTGGGAGGCGCTGGCGGCGCTCCGGTCCAATCCGCCGGAGGGCGACGCCGCCCTCTCCGAAGGCCTGATGCTCAAGCGCTGGGACAGTCTCTATGAGGCCGGGCGGCCCAAGGGGCCGTGGTTCAAGTGGAAGCGCGATCCGCATCTGATCGACGCGGTGCTGATGTACGCCCAGCGGGGCCATGGCAAACGGTCGAGCTTCTATTCCGACTTCACCTTCGGGGTCTGGCGCGAGGACGAGGCGGGAAGCCGGACGCTGACGCCGGTGGGCAAGGCCTATTTCGGCTTCACCGACGAGGAGTTGAAACAGCTCGACAAGTTCGTGCGCGACAACACCATCGACCGCTTCGGACCCGTACGGTCGGTGAAGGCGAATCTCGATTTCGGCCTGGTGCTGGAGGTGGCGTTCGAGGGGCTGCAGCGCTCGACCCGCCACAAGAGCGGGGTCGCCATGCGGTTTCCGAGGATCAGCCGCATCCGCTGGGACAAGCCGGCCCGCGAGGCGGACGTGCTGGAGACCCTGGAGCGGATGCTGAATCAGGCGCCCGCCGCGACTGCCGCCTCGTAGGCCGCCTGCAGCTCCGCGAACACCGAGCGCGCCGGCTTTTCGGCCCCCAGGTGCAGATGGCGCAGCTCGGCCATAAAGCCCTCCCACAGGGGCGGTCCCCCCGCCTCGAGGAGCTCGGCCCGCACCGACAGGTCCCGGCTCGGCTGTTTGAACCGCCGCCCCCAGGCGCCCATCATCGCCAGCAATGGCACGAGCTGGATCGCCGCCTCGGTCAGGCTGTAGACGCCCTTCTGCCGGTGGGCGGGATCCGGCGCCCGGGTCAGCAGGCCCGAGTTCGTCAGCCGCCTGAGCCGGTCAGCCAGGATGTTCGAGGCGATGCCCTCCTCGCTCTCGGCCAACAGCCGGCCGAAGGTGCGGCGGTTTCCGAACATCAGGTCGCGGATGACGATCAGGCTCCAGCGGTCGCCGAGTTCCTCAAGCGTCAGGTTGATGGGACAGCCGGATCTTTCAGTCTGGGCCATGGCGTCTTCTCACCCCTTGCTAGATGCAAGTGGTCCGGCTAGTTTGCAACCCCTTGCAAATAACAAGTGGTCTACCGGGAGAATTCGATGACGCTGGCGCTCTATGGTCACCCCTTCTCGTCCTATACCCAGAAGGCGCTGATCGCCCTCTATGAGAACGCCACGCCCTTCGAGTTCCGCGAGATCGGGCCGGACCATCCCGATCATATCGGCGCCTGGCTGGAAAAGTGGCCGATCGGCAAGTTCCCGATGCTGCTCGACGGGGACACCCCGGTGGTCGAGGCCAGCATCATCGTCGAGTATCTGCAACTGAAGCATCCCGGGCCGGTGCGGCTGATCCCCGAGGATCCGATGGCGGCGCTGGACGTGCGGTTCATGGACCGCTTCTTCGACCTGCATGTGATGGACGCCATGCAGGTGGCCGTGGCCAGCAAGCTCGGCCAGATCCCGATGAAGAGCGAGGATGGGCTGGAGCTGGCCCATACGCGCCTGCGCAAGGCCTACGACTGGCTGGAGGGGGCGCTTGCCGGCAAGACCTGGGCCTGCGGCGAGGTCTACAGCATGGCCGATACGGCGGCCTCGATGTCGCTCTTCTATGCCGACTGGGTGCTGGAGATCACCGAGGACTGGCCGGTGCTGCGGGCCTATCGCCAGCGGCTGTTGAAGCGACCGTCGTTCGCACGGTGCGTGGAGGAGGCGCGCTACTTCCGCCCCTTCTTCCCGCTGGGAGCGCCGGACCGGGACTAGACCGGAGGCCTATTTGAAGGCCGCGCCGCGGCCGACGCCCAGGGCCTTGAACACCATCGCCGCCGGGCAGAAGCCGGTGATCGAGGCCTGGATCAGATTGGCGCCGACAAACACGGTCAGCCAGATCCAGGCCGGGTGAACCCATTGGGTCAGGGCGAGGCTGATCAACACCATGACCCCGGCGAACATCATCACGGCTTTATCGACGGTCATTGTTCAGTCTCCTCAGGATGCGGTCGGCGAACGGCGAACCTTGTGGGCGCCGATCAGGTCCAGGGCGAGCTTCTCGTAGAGCGGCTCGGCCTGGCCGGTGCGGACCTTGTGCAGGAAGTAGCCCTCGAAGGCGCCCTTGGCGGTGTGGACCCACTTGCCGCTGGCCGACCAGTTGATGTTGCGCGGCGGGATCTGCGGCTGGGCCATGAAGGCCACGCCGCCGTCGCCGAAGTCGGCCAGGCAGATGGCGTTCCAGGTCGCCTCATGGGTCGGGGCCTCGCCACCCAGCAGTTCGCGCAGATTGGCGGAGATGGCCGAGACCATGCTCTCGATCATGAAGCCGGTCTTGGGCACGCCGACCGGCACCGGCGTCGGGCCGGTCGGCGGGATGGCGATGCAGACCCCGAGCGCGAAGATGTCCGGCCAGGTCGGATTGCGCTGATGCCGGTCGACCAGGATGAAGCCGCGCGGGTTGGTCAGCCCCTCGACGCCGCGCACGGCGGCGACACCCCGGAAGGCCGGCAACATCATCGAGAAGACGAAAGGCAGCTGGTGCGTGGCCTTGACCGCGCCATCCTCGGCGACCTCCTCGACATGCATCAGGCCGGCGTCGACCGATTTCACCCGGGCGTTGGTGATCCACTTGATGTGGCGCTGCCGCATCTCGCTTTCGAGCAGACCCTTGGTGTCGCCGACCCCGTCGAGGCCCAGATGGCCGATGTAGGGTTCGGAGGTGACAAAGGTCATCGGGGCCTTGTCGCGGAGGCGCCGGCGGCGAAGCTCGGTGTCGAGGATCATCGCGAACTCGTAGGCCGGCCCGAAGCAGGAGGCGCCCTGGACGGCGCCGACCACGATGGGACCCGGGGCGGCGACGAAGGCGTCGAAGGCGGCGGCGGTGTCGGCGGCGTGGGGGCCGGTGCAGATCGAGCGGGTGTGCCCCTGCGGGCCGAGGCCGGGGATCTCGTCGAAGGCCAGCTCCGGTCCGGTGGCGATGACCAGGTAGTCGTAGGAGAGGCTGCGGCCATCAGCCAGGTCGATGGCCTTGTCGGCCGGGCGCAGGGCGCTGGCCGGGACGTTGATGAACTCGACGCCCTTGCGTTTCATGACCTCGGGCAGCTTGACCTGGATGGAGTCCGCAGTCCGCCAGCCCACGGCCAGCCAGGGATTGGAGGGCGTGAAGTTGAAGATGTCGCCGTCGGACACCATCACCACGCGGGCCCGGTCGCCCACGGCCTTGTGGATGTCATAGGCGGCGATGGATCCGCCCAGGCCGGCCCCGATGATGACGATCGTTGGCGTCTCGCTCATGGCCTTCTCCCTTGATGGGGGCATCCTGCGTCGAACGGTTGTCCGACGCCTTGATACGCATCAAAGGAGCGAAGGGGGCCTTGCCGCTGGGCGTTACCCGTTGAAGCCCTTCACGGCGTCGATGATCTGCTGCTGCACGGCCTCGTCCATGTAGGGGTGCATCGGCAGGGCGAGCACCTTTTCCGCCAGGGCTTCGGTCACCGGCAGGCCGCCGGGGCCTTGCGGGAAGTGGGCGTAGGGCGCCTGAACATGCATCGGCACCGGGTAGTAGACGGCGGTCGGCACGCCTTGCGTCTTCAGGTGGGCGGCGAGGCCATCGCGGTTCTTGTGCTCGATGACGTACTGGGCCCAGACCGACTGGCCGCCGTCGATGACCTTCGGCGTCGAGGTCACGGACCCGGCCAGCCCTTCGGCGTAGCGATCGGCGACGACCTGACGCATCTCGATCTCTTCGGGGAAGATGGCCAGCTTCTCGATCAGGATGGCGGCCTGGATGCTGTCCAGGCGGCTGTTCATGCCGATGCGGGTGTTGAGGTACTTGGTCTCGTGCTCGAAGGTGCGGCCGACGAGATCCGGGGTCACCGCCTTGCCGTGGACGCGGTAGCTGTCCATCAGGTCCCAGAGGTCCTGGTCTTTGCAGATCACCGCCCCGCCGTCGCCGTAACAGCCCAGCGGCTTGGCCGGGAAGAAGCTGGTGGTGGCCACGTCGGCCCAATGGATCGGATGGTGGCCGTTCAGGGTGCAGCCGAAGCCCTGGGCGCTGTCGCTGATCAGCTTCAGGCCATGCTTGTCACAAATGGCGCGAATGGCCGGGTAGTCTGCGGGCTGGCCGAACAGGTCGACGGCGATGACCACGGCGGGGCGCAGGCGGCCCTCGTCCCGGACGGCCAGGATGGTCGCCTCGAGATGGGCCGGGTCCATGTTGAAGGTATCGGGCAGCACATCGACGAAGACGGGCGTCGCATTGGTCCAGGGCACGACCTCCGGCGTCGCCGCGAAGGTGAAGCTGGGGCAGAAGACCGCGTCGCCCTGGCCGACGCCCCAGGCCATCAGCGGCAGGGCGATGGCGTCGGTGCCGTTGGCGCAGGAGAGGGCCAGCGGGGCCTGGCCGAAGGCGGCCAGCTCGGCTTCGAACTGGCGGACTTCCGGGCCCATGACATAGGCGCCGTGGTCGAGGACGCGGGCGATGCCGGCGTCAATCTTTTCGCGGATCCGGCGCTGCTGCGCGGCGAGGTCGATGAAGGCGATGCTCATGGCGGGGCCTCTACGCTGGTGACGCGGCATATTCGAGACAAAGGCTGTAACCGGATGTTTCCCCGGACCGTTCCGGAACGCCAGGGATATCGACCCGTTAGGCTGGCGCATGGCCGCTATCGACCCCACGAAAATCCCCAACGTCCTTCCCAAGGTTCAGGCCGGCGAACTGGCCGCCGCCTCCCTGCTCGACAAGGGGGCGCAGCTGGGGCTGAGCCTGATCGTCGCCGTGGTCATCCTGGTGGCGACCTTCTGGCTGGCCAAGTGGGCCTCGAAGCTGGCGCACGACGCCATGGCAAAGCTGCAGGCCCGGAACAACGGCGACGTGGCGCTGCAGGCCTTCGTCAGCTCCATCGTCCGCTATCTGATCATCATCATCGGCCTGATCGCCGTGCTGCAGCAGCTGGGCATCAAGGCCACCTCGATCCTGGCGGTGCTGGGCGCGGCCTCCCTGGCGGTCGGTCTGGCCATGCAGGGGGCGCTGAGCAATGTCGCGGCCGGGGTCATGCTGCTGATCCTGCGGCCCTACCGCGCCGGCGACCTGGTCGAGGTCAACGGCCAGAAGGGCAAGGTCACGGCGCTGGACCTGTTCACCACCGAGCTGGTCACCCTCGATGGCCTCAAGATCATCATGCCGAACGGCAAGGTGTTCGGCGAGCCGATCGTCAACTATTCGGCGCCGACCATCCGGCGGGCGGAGGTCGTCGTCGGCATCGACTACGACGACGATATCGGCGAGGCCCTGGAAGTCTTGCTGGCGACGGCCGGGGCCGATCCCCGCGTGCTGGACCAGCCCGCGCCCTGGGCCCGCTGCACAGGTTACGCCGACTCCTCGGTGACCCTGACCCTGAGGGCCTGGACCAAGGGAACCGACCAGTGGGACGTGCAATGCGACCTGCACAAGGCGGTGAAGGAAGCCTTCGACGACGCGGGGATTTCCATCCCCTATCCGCACCAGGTCGACGTCCGGGACAAGATCAGCAAGCCACGCAGCATGACCCGCAAGGCCGCCGCCGTCGACGATCCCGGCGGGCCGGACGAAAGCGCCAGCGCCGAGCAATCCCAGCCGGCGAGCGAGTAGGCATCCGCCCCGCGCCGCGCTAGACCCGGACCATGACCGCCACTTCGAAACTGCTCGCCAGCGTCCGTCCCGAGGCGGTCATCGCCGCCGACCTTGCCGATCGCGCCACCCAGATCGCCATCGACCTGGCTGTGGCCGCCCTCATCCTGCTGGCCACCCTGTGGGCCTCGCGCTGGCTGTCGGCGCTGGCCCGGGCCGCCGTCGGGCGGATGACGCGGCATGTGCCGCCGGACGCCACCCTGCAGAGCTTCATCGGTTCGGCGGTCCGCTACATCGTCATCATCGTCGGCCTGGTGGCGGTCCTGCAGCAACTGGGGGTGAAGACGACCTCTGTGCTGGCCGTGCTCGGCGCCGCCTCGCTGGCGGTGGGCCTGGCGCTGCAGGGCGCGCTGAGCAATGTCGCGGCGGGCGTGATGATCCTGGCGCTGCGGCCCTACCGCGTCGGCGATGTCATCGAGACCACCAATCGCATCGGCACGGTGCGGGCCCTGGACCTGTTCACCACCGAACTGACCACCGCCGACAACCTCAAGATCATCATCCCCAACAGCAAGGTGTTCGGCGACGTCATCGTCAACAAGAGCGCCCATGAGCGGCGGCGGGTGGACGCGGTGTTCCGCATCCCGATCAGCGTCGATCTGGCCGGCTATATCGCCGCCCTGAAGACCCGCGCCGCCGCCGACCCGCGGATCATGCAGGACGTCGAGCCGGTGGTGGAGATCACCGGCATGGCCGAGGCCTGGGTCGAGGGGGCAGTGCGGGTCTGGACCCTGCCGCACGACCACCCGGCGGTGATGGCCGACCTGCTGCTGGCCGCCCGCATGCTGGCGGCGGGGCAGGCGCCGTTGCCGCCGCCGGAGCTGCCCAAACCGACGCCGAAAGCGACTAAGCCAAAGCCTGCGAAAGGTCTGAAATCAGGTCTTCGCAATCTTCGATCCCGACCGAAAGCCGAACCAGACCGTCCGTGATGCCGACCGCCGCCCGCTGCTCGGGCGGGATGGAGGCATGGGTCATGATGGCCGGATGCTCGATCAGGCTTTCGACGCCGCCGAGCGACTCGGCCAGGGTGAACAGACGGGTGCGCTCCAGCAGCTTGCGGGACGGCGCCAGGCCCCCCTTGATCTCGACCGAGATGATGCCGCCGAAACCGCCGGTCATCTGCTTCTTCGCGAGGGCGTGCTGCGGGTGGGATTCGAGGCCGGGGTAGATGACCTTCTCGACGGCCGGATGGCTTTCCAGCCAGCGGGCGATCTTCAGGCCGCTCTCGCAATGGCGCTGCATGCGCAGGGCCAGGGTCTTCAGGCCGCGCAGGGCCAGGAAGCTGTCGAACGGTCCGCTGATGGCGCCGAGGGCGTTCTGCAGGAACTTCAGCTGGGCGGAGAGCTCCTCGTTGTCGCCGACGATGGCGACGCCGCCGACCATGTCGGAGTGGCCGTTCAGGTATTTGGTCGTCGAATGGGTGACGATGTCGAAGCCCAGCTCCAGCGGCCGCTGCACGTAAGGCGAGGCGAAGGTGTTGTCGGCGACGGTGATCAGGCCGTGCTTCCGGCCGATCGCCGCGATGGCCTCGAGATCGACCAGCCGCAGGGTCGGGTTGGTCGGCGTCTCCACCCAGATCATCTTCGTCTCGGGCCGGATGGCGGCCTCGACGGCGGCCAGGTCGGTGAGGTCGATGAAGCTGTAGTCGAGGCCCGAAGAGCGCCTCTTGACCCGCTCGAACAGGCGGTAGCTGCCGCCGTAGATGTCGTCGGTGGCGATGATATGGGCGCCGGTGTCGAGCAGCTCCATCACCGTCGCCCCGCAGGCCAGGCCGGAGGCGAAGGCGAAGGCCGCCGTGCCGCTTTCCAGGTCGGCGATGCAGCGCTCGAAGGCAAAGCGGGTCGGGTTCTGGCTGCGGGCGTATTCATAGCCCTTGTGCACGCCGGGGCTTTCCTGGGCGTAGGTGCTGGTCGCGTAGATCGGCGGCATCACCGCGCCGGTGGTCGGGTCGGGGCTCTGGCCGGCGTGGATGGTGCGGGTGGCGAAGGCCAGGCGGTTCTTGCCGTCGGTGGTCATGTGCTCATCTCTCAAATCCGATCATCCCGACGAAAGTCGGGACCCGGTGTCCACCGGCGGGCCGGGTCCGGCTCTGATCAGCGCGAACCCATACATCGATTGCCAGCTGGGTCCCGGCTTTCGCCGGGATGATCGGTAGATATAGGGGGACTATGCGGTTCTGCGCAGGTGGTTGATCAGGTCGACGCGGGTGATCAGGCCCAGCAGTTCGTCGCCGTCCATGACCACGGCCACCTCGTCGCGCTCGAACACGGGGGTGAGGGCTTCCAGCGGCTGGTGCGATTCCAGGGTCTTCACATTGCGGGTCATGGCCCCGCCGACCTTGGTGGCGAAGCCTTCGGCGTCATGGGCCTTGGCCACGGCGCTGAGCACATCGCTCTCGTCGAGGATGCCGACCAGCTTGCCGTGGTCGACGACGGGCAGCTGGCTGATGTCGGCGCTGCGCATGCGGTTGTAGGCGGTCAGCAGGGTATCGTCGGGGCCGATGGTGATGACCCCGCCGTCGCTGTAGCGCTTGGCGATCAGGTCGGAGATGTCGCCCCGCGCCTGGCGGTCCTCGAAGCCGTGAGCCGAAACCCAGAGGTCGTTGAACATCTTGGTCAGGTATTTGGCGCCGGTATCGCAGACCAGGCTGACCACGCGCTTGGGCTCGGTCTGCTCGCGGCAGTACTTCAGCGCCGCCGCCAGCAGGGTGCCCGAGGACGAACCGGCCAGGATGCCTTCCTTCTGCAGCAGTTCGCGGGCCGTCTCGACGCTCTCGCGGTCGCTGATGGCATAGGCCTTGGAGACAAGGTCCATCTGCGCATTCACGGGGATGAAGTCCTCGCCGATGCCCTCGACGATCCAGCTGCCGGCCTCGCCGTAGGTTCCGGTGTTGACGTAGTCGTAGAGGATCGAGCCGACCGGGTCGGCGAGGATCATCTTCGTTTTCGGGCTGTGCTGCTGGAAGTAGCGGCCGAGGCCGGTGAGCGTGCCGCCCGAGCCGACGCCGACGATCACGGCGTCGAGGTCGCCGTCCATCTGGGTGAGGATTTCGGGTGCGGTGGTTTCGAAATGGGCCTGCGGGTTGGCCGGGTTCTCGAACTGGTTGACGTACAGCGATCCGGGCAGACCCTGGGCGATGGTCTGTGCCATGTCCTGGTAGTATTCGGGGTGGCCCTTGCCGACGTCGGAGCGGGTGATGCGCACGTCGACGCCCATGGCCCGCAGGTGGAGGATTTTCTCGCGCGCCATCTTGTCCGGCACAATGAGGATCAGCTTGTAGCCCTTCAGGGTGGCGACTTGCGCCAGGCCTAGGCCCGTGTTGCCGGCGGTGGCCTCGATGATGACGCCGCCGGGCTTCAGGGTTCCGTCCTTCTCGGCCGCCTCGATCATCGAGCGGGCGATGCGGTCCTTGATCGAGCCGCCGGGGTTCTGGTTTTCCAGCTTGAGGAACAGGCGGCAGAGGCCGGTGTCGATCCTGGTCACCTCGACCATGGGCGTGGCGCCGATCAGGTCGAGCGCCGAGTGCGAGGCGGCGGGCAGTTCGGACATGGGTGTTTCCTGAAACGCCGCGTTCCGCAGCGGCATGATTGTCCCCTGACTAACGCGTCAGGAGGCATGAAGGAAGCAAACAGCTGCGTTACAGTGGCAGACCCGTGCGCGAGGCGGCATCCAGCAGGAAGTCTTCCAGGTCGCCCTCCTCATAGAGATAGCCATCGACCCCGGCCGCCGCCGCCGCCTGCATGTCGGCCGGCTTGTCGCCGATCATCAGGGCCCGCTTCGGATCGACGCCGAAGTCCTTCAGCGCCCGCAGCAGCATGCCGGGGTTGGGCTTGCGGTCGGGATGGTCGGCCTGGCGGTAGCGATCCTCGGCGGCGTCCTCATGGAAGGGGCAGAAGTAGATGGCGTCGATGCGGGCGCCGTCCTCCGCCAGCTGGCGCTTCATCGCGTCATGGAAGCCGTGCATCTGGTCTTCGCTGTAGTAGCCGCGCCCGATCCCCGACTGGTTGGTGGCGATCAGCACCAGCCCGCCGGCGGCGTTGACCCGCTTGATCGCGGCCCTGGCGCCGGGAATCCAGACCAGTTTGGCGGGCTCATAGGCATAGCCGTAGTCCTCGTTGAGGACGCCGTCGCGGTCGAAGATCACGGCGAAGGGGGCGGGCATGGCGGCTATGTAGGATGCTTCGGCGATTTGGGCCACGGGACGCGACGATCGAAGCGGCGAGACCATCATGCCGCCTGGCCGCAGACCTCGCGCAGGCAACCGCGCAGCCAGCGGTGGGCCGGATCGGCGTCGAGGCGCGGGTGCCACAGCATGGAGACGGTGAAGGGCGAGGTCGGGGCCGGGATCGGGAAGCTGACCAGGCCCTCGCGCAAGGCGGCCGTATGGCGTCCGGGCACGGTGGCGACCAGATCGGCGCCGCGCGCCAGCGCCAGGGCGGTGGCGAAGCCGCTGACCGCGCAGGCGATGTGGCGCGTCAGGCCGCCCGGCAGGAAGGGCCGGTCGACGGCGTCCTCGTCGAAGCCGCTGCGCGAGACGACGACATGGCGCGCCGCGGCATAGGCCTCCAGATCGACCGGCCGGCCGGCCAGGGGGTGAGCCTGGCGAACGACGCCGACCAGACGGTCGCGGAACAGGGCCTGGCTGCGCAGTTCCGGCCCCAGGGTCGGCTCCAGGACGCCGGTCTCGAGATCGACCCGCCCCTCGCGCAGCGGCGTGCTGTCCTTGTCCGGCTTCTGCAGCAGGTTCAGGCGAACGCCCGGCGCCTCGGCCCCGACGCGGGCCAGCAGGCGCGGGCCGAAGTTCTCGACGAAGCCGTCACTGGTCCGCAGGGTGAAGGTCCGCGCCAGGGTCGACAGGTCGTGGCGTTCGGCCGGGCGCAGGACGGCCCGGGCGTCCTCGACCAGTTGATGCGCCTGGGCCCGCAGGATCTCGGCGCGCGGGGTCGGCACGAGGCCCCTGCCGGCCCGCACCAGCAGGGGGTCGCCGGTCGCCTGCCGCAACCGGGTCAGGGCCCGGCTGGTCGCCGAGGGGCTGAGGCGCAGGCGGCGCGAGGCCCGCGCCACGCTGCCTTCCTCGAGAAGGGCGTCGAGGGCGATCAGCAGGTTGAGGTCAGGCAGCGACATGGGCGGGCTCCCGGAGACGCGGCCATCATATAGGGCGTCAGACGCACGACCACAGTGCAAATGCTGCGCGTTCCGCCTGGTCTTACGGCCACCTACCCTTCGGGCCTGAGGTTTGAAGGAGACCCGCGATGACCGCCCTTGATCTGTTCACCACCCAGGTTCGAGCCGCCTGGGGACCCCTGACCAGCGACCTTGTCGGCGAATGCCGCCGACAGCTGAAGGTCCTGGCCGGCGCCCCGCGCGGGGAGGCCTGGCTGGCCGGACTGCTGGCGCGCCGCCCGGCCGGCGAGGAACTGTGCCGCGACGGGGACCACGGCTTCCTGCTGCTGGCCCACGCCGAACAGGCCGGCCTCTACCGGCCGCCGCATGACCATGGCCGCGCCTGGGTGGTCTATGCGGTGCTGGAGGGCGAAATCGAGATGCGGACCTTCGCCCGCGTCGAGGACGGCGGCGGGGTGCGGCTGGTCCAGCGCGACAGCGCCGTGCTGCGCCCCGGCCGGGCCCAAGCCTATCTGCCCGGCGACATCCACGACACCCGCTGCCTGAGTGAAACGGCCCTGCTGCTGCGCTTCACCGAACGCGACCTCAAGGCCGAGGCGGTGACCCGCTACCCGGCCCCGACGGACGGCTGGACGACGGGCCGATGAGCGAGGCCCTGCTGTCCGCGCCGGACAAGAGCCTCACCGGCCATCGGCAGGCGGTCGCCGTCTTCGCGGTCCTGTCGGCCATGGCCCTGGTCGTGCTGGACGCCGGCATCGCCAACCTGGCCCTGCCGGTGCTGGGCGAGACGTTCGGGGTCGCGCCGGCCCAGGCCATCCTTGTCGTCACCGCCTATCAGGCCGGCTTGGTCATGGCCCTGTTGCCAGCCGGGGCGCTCGGCGAGCGGTACGGCTATCGGCGGGTCTTCGCCATCGGGCTCGGGGTGTTCGCCACGGCCTCGGCGCTCAGCGCCCTGGCGCCGTCGCTGCCGTGGCTGGTCGCGGCGCGGTTGGTCCAGGGCCTGGGCGGAGCGGCGATCATGGCGCTCGGCGTCGCCCTGTTGCGGGCCTCGGTCGGAAGCGGCCGGCTCGGGGCGGCGATCGGCTGGAACGCCCTGACCGTGGCCCTGGCCTCGGCGGCGGCGCCTAGCCTGGGGGCGATCGTGCTGGCGGTCGGAGGCCGACCGGCGCTGTTCGCCGCCGGCCTGCCGCTGGCCGCCGCCGCCCTGGCCGCGACCCGGGCGCTGCCGACCGGTCCCCGCAAGACGGCGCGGCCGGATCTGGCCGGCATGGCCCTCAACGCCCTGGCCTTCGGTCTGCTCATCACCTCGGCGACGGTCGCGCCGAGGGCGCCGGATCACGCCGTCCTGCTGTTCGCGCTGGGCGCCGGCGCCCTGGCGACCCTGGTCCGGCGCGACATGGGCCGGTCCGACCCGCTGATCCCGCTCGACCTGCTGCGCGGGGCCGCGTTCCGCCTGTCGGTGGTCGCCTCGGTCTGCTGTTTCGCCGGACAGACGGCAGGCCTGGTGGCCCTGCCGTTCCTGCTGCAGCACGGCCTGAACCAGAGCCCGCTGATGGCCGGGCTCTACATCACCGCCTGGCCGCTCAGCGTGGCGGTCAGCGCGGTGGTCGCCGGCCGCCTGGCCGACCGCGTCCCGAGCGCGGGGCTGTGCGCCGTCGGCGGCGGCTGCCTGAGCGCCGGCCTGGCCGGCGCGGCGTGCTGGCCGCTGGATGGGCAGCCGGCGCGGCTGATCCCCTTCATCGTCCTGGCAGGCGTCGGCTTTGGCCTGTTCCAGACGCCCAACAACCGCACCCATTTCCTCGCCGCCCCGCCGGGACGCGGCGGCGCGGCCGGCGGCATGCAGGGCTCGGCGCGGGTGACGGGGCAGACAATCGGCGCCCTGGCGATGAGCCTGCTGTTCGCCCTGACCGCCGCGCAGACCGCGCCCGCGATCGGGCTCGGCCTGGCGGCGGGGCTGGCGCTGGTCGCGGGCCTGGTCAGCCTGCTCCGCGGCGCGCGCGCTTCCCGCTAGGCCGCCTGACGGCCGCCGGCCAGGAAGTCCATCTTGCCGATCGGGGCGCCTTCCTTGCGCAGCAGGCCGTAGGCCGTGACGCAGTGGAAGTAGAAGTTGGGCAGGGAGAAGTTGAACAGGAAGTCGCGGCCGGTGAAGGTCATCGCGCCGTTCGGGAACTTCAGCTCGATGGTGGCGGTCTCGCGGCCGTTGACCTGTTCGGGCTTGATCGTCTGGATGAAGGCGATGGTCCTGGTCAGGCGCTCGCGCAGCTCGTCGATGGTGGTCTCGGTGTCGGGCATCGAGGGCGGTTCGATATTGGCCAGCCGGGCGGCGCCGCCCTTGGCCGCGTCGCTGACCATCTGGATCTGGCGGGTCAGGTCATGCATGTCGGGGGCGAGGCGGGCGGTCAGCCAGCTGGCGATGCTGGGACCAGCGTGGGTGGTCGACTTTTCAAGGATGGCGAGCAGGTTGCGCAGGCCGTTGAGATAGACGGGGATCGAGACGTCGTAGAGCGACAGGGACATTGGCGTTCCTCCTCAAGATAGCGTTGTCGTGCAGATGGGGCGCCCCGGCCCCCGCGCCAAGCCCTAGCCAAGGAGTTGCCGGGCGATGAGGTTGCGCTGGGTCTCGCTGGTGCCGGAATAGATGCTGGCGGCGCGCAGGCAGAGGTGGCGGGCCATGGCCCGGGCGCCTTGATCCAGTTCCGCGCCGTTGATGCCGATGGCGGCGAGGGCGGCTCCGGCCTGCGGCCCGGCCGCCTCCATGGCCAGCTCACAGACCCGCTGGTGCAGTTCGCTGCCGATCAGCTTGAGCATGGAGGGGGTGGCCGCCGCCCCGGCCTCGGCCCGGCCGCTGGGCAGGGCGGCCAGTTCCAGCTGGGCGAAGGCGTCGAGCTCGATCCGGAGGCCAGTCAGGCGGCGGCGCAGGGACGGCTCGATGGTCTCGCCGCCGGCGGTGATGGCGTCGGTGGCTCGCCGCAGGCTGCGGGCGACAAGCGCCGAGGGGGTGTTGTTGGAGCGGGCCAGGGTCATCAGCCGCTTGGCCACCGTCCAGCCGTCGTTCTCGGGGCCGACGCGATTGGCTTCGGGGACGAAGACGCCGTCGAAGAAGACCTCGTTGAACTCCCGCTCGCCGGTCAGGTCGAGGATGGGCCGCACGGTCAGGCCGGGACTGTCCATGTCGAGCAGCAGGAAGGTCAGGCCCTGCTGGCGGCGCTCGAAGTCGCCGGTGCGGACGATGGCGAACATGCGGTTGGAATGGTGGGCGCCGGTGGTCCAGATCTTCGAGCCGGTGACGCGGTAGCCGCCGGGGACGGGCACGGCGCGGGTCGAGATGGCGGCGAGGTCGGAGCCGGCGCCGGGTTCGGAGAAGCCCTGGGCCCAGAGGTCGTCGCCGCGCAGGATGGGCTGGATAAAGCGCGCCTGCTGGTCGGCCGTGCCCATTTCGATGAGCAGGGGGCCCAGGCTGCGGATACCGCCGGCGAACAGCACCGGGGCGTCGTTCGCCACCAGCTCGCGGTCGAACAGGAAGCGCTGGCGCGCGGTCCAGCCGGCCCCGCCCCAGGCGACCGGCCAGGCCGGGGCTGCCCAGCCGCGCGCATACAGCCGACTGTGCCAGAGGCGGCAGGCGGCGATGTCGGAATGGACGCCCAGCGTGTTGCGGCCGGCCTCGCGCAGGTCGGGTGTCAGGGCTTCGTCCAGGAAGGCCCGGACCTCGGCGACGAAGGCGGCCTCGTCGCTCATATCTGCACCATGTCGAAGTCGGATTTCGGCGTGCCGCAGAGGGGGCAGATCCAGTCATCCGGGATGTCGGCCCAGCGCGTGCCCGGCGCCAGGCCCTCGGACGGATCGCCAAGTTCCTCGTCATAGAGGTAGCCGCAGGTGCGGCATTGCCAGGTCGAGAAACCGTTCATGGCTAGTGCAGCTTGAAGCGGATCGGCACGGACTTCGGCCCGCAGACGAAGGCGGCGGCCATGCGTTTGGGCGTCCCGTCCAGCTCGATGCTGGCCACCCGCTGCAGCAGCTCTTCCCAGAGGATGCGCATCTCCATCCGCGCCAGGTGTTGGCCCAAGCAGACATGGGCGCCGTAGCCGAAGGCGACGTGGCGGTTGGGGCTGCGGTCCAGGCGGAACTCGAAGGGGGCGTCGAACACCGCCTCGTCGCGGTTGCCGGACGGATAGGACAGCATCATCCAGTCGCCCTTGGCGATCTTCTGGCCGGCCAGTTCGGTGTCCTCGGTGGCGGTGCGCATGAAGTGCTTCACCGGGGTGACCCAGCGGATCGATTCTTCGATCAGCCCGCCGACCAGCGAGGGATCGTTCCGCAGCCGCTGCCAGAGCTCCGGCCGCTCGGCCAGGGCCCAGAGAGCGCCGGCGGTGGTCGAGGAGGTGGTGTCATGGCCGGCGGTGGCGGCGATGATGTAGTAGCCCATCGCCTCGATGTGACCGAGCGGCTGGCCGTCGATCTTGCCGTTGGCGATCAGGCTGGCCAGGTCGTCGCGCGGATTCTCCCGGCGGTCCTGCGTCATGGCGTTGAAATAGGTCATGAAGTCCATGACCACCGACTGGATCGTCTCCACCCCCTCGGTCGTATCGGTCACCGCCGAGCCGGTGCGGTTGAGGTCGGGGTCGGCGCTGCCGAACAGCTCCTGGGTCAGCTTCAGCATGCGGCCCTCGTCGGTCTCCGGCACGCCGATCAGCTCCATGATCACATGCAGCGGATAGAGGAAGGCGACGTCGCGGGCGAAGTCGCACTGGCCGCCCATGTCGCACATGCGATCGACGAAGCCGCGGGCGATCTCGCGGATGCGGCCCTCCAGCTTGCGCAGGCTCTGGGGGACGAAGGCGCCCTGGGTCAGGTGGCGGTAGGCGCGGTGATCGGGGTTGTCCATCTGCACCAGGGCGCGGACCAGGTGGGGCGAGCCGCCCATCATGGCCCGCACCTGCTTGTCGGACTCGATGGTGGTCAGGACGGTGGAGCGGTCGCCGTTGTGAAAGAGCTCGTTCTGGCGCTCGACCGCCTGGATGTCGGCATGGCGGGTGACCACCCAGAAGGGATCGAAGCCCTCGGGATGGGCCTGGGCCAGGGGCGCCTTGGCCCGCAGCCAGGTGAAGGCCTCATCGACGCGATCCCCGTCGGCATAGGCGAAGGGATCGATGATGGTGCGGGCGATGGTGTCGGGAATGAGGGCCATGGTTCCTGTCCTTGCGGGGCGCTCTGTACGGTCCGATCCGTCCGACGCCGTTCGAGCAACCATGCGACCGCCGGACGGGCCCCGGATTGATCTGCATCAACGCCGGGCCTGTTGAGCCGCCGGCCGCCGCGCCGTAAGACAGGGCGTGCCAGCCCCGCCCGACATCCTGACCCTGCGTGACCGGCTGAAGGCCTGGCTGTTCGAGGACGCCCTGCCGCTGTGGTGGAATGTGGGGACCGATCATGCGCGGGGCGGGTTCTTCGAGAAGCTGACCCTGGAGGCTGAACCGGTCGATGCGCCCCGGCGCTCGCGGGTGGCGGCGCGGCAGACCTGGGTCTACGCCCAGGCCGGGCGGATGGGCTGGGACGGGCCCTGGCGCGAGGCGGTAGCCCATGGGCTGGGCAGTCTGAACGGGCCGCTGACCCGGCCCGACGGGCTGCTCCGGTATTCCATCGATGCAGCCGGGGGGCCGGTCGATGACAGCGCCCAGCCCTATGAACAGGCCTTCGGCCTGCTGGCGCTGTCGGCCGCGCGGCAGGCGCTGGGGCCGGGGCATGGGCTGGAGTCGCTGGCCCAGCGGATGCGGGGGGCATTGAACCAGGCGATGGGGCGTCCCGACGGCGGGGTGCATGACGACGCCACGCGCGGCCCGCCGCTGCGGGCCAATCCGCTGATGCATCTGTTCGAGGCGGCGCTGGCCTGGCGCGAGGCCGGGGACGACGGCGGCTGGGCGGACCTTTCCAACCGCATCGCCCGGCTGGCGCGGGAGAGGCTGATCCAGAAGGATACCACGCTGCCGGAGCTGTTCGATCTCGACTGGGCGCCGTTGCCCGAAGCGGAGGTCGAGCCGGGGCACCAGTTCGAGTGGGGCTTCCTGCTGTTGCGTCATGCGTCGCTCGCCGACAATGACGCTTCCAGGCAGTGGGCCAGGACGCTGATTGTCATGGCAGAGATTACGGGAATCGATGTGCTGCGCGGTGTGGCGATCGCCGCCCTGGATCAAGCCCGCAAGCCCACCGACTTGACGGCGCGCCTGTGGCCACAGACAGAGCGCACCCGGGCCGGCGCTTTGCTGGCAGGGCTTGTTCCGCAAATCGGCTGGCCGATCGCCAGGCTCGGAGCTGAAAGCCTGCTACGCTATCTCGCCACGCCCCGTCCCGGTCTTTGGTTCGAGACCATGGAGGCGGACGGATCGTTCCGTGACGAGCCGTCGCCGGCCTCGACCCTCTATCACATCGTCGGGGCTATCCAGGCGCTGGATGAAGCTTGTCTGACAGCGTCATCATGATCGCTCGTTTGCGCCCCGCCCCCGGCCTCCTTAAGTCCCACCGCGACGCAAACGCCCCCTCGGCGCACGCACGCCCCTCCCGTCCGAGCCGTACATGACGCTTAGCCCCGCCCGCCTGACCCACCTGCAGCGCCTGGAGGCCGAGAGCATCCACATCATGCGCGAGGTCGTGTCCGAGACCGAGCGGCCGGTGATGCTGTACTCGATCGGCAAGGACAGCGCCGTGATGCTGCACCTGGCCGCCAAGGCCTTCTATCCCTCCAAGCCGCCGTTCCCGCTGCTGCACGTCGATACGACCTGGAAGTTCCAGGCCATGTACGAGATGCGTGAGCGCATGGCCAAGGAGCTGGGCTTCGAGCTGCTGGTCCACAAGAATCCGGAGGCCGAGGCCGCCGGCATCAACCCCTTCGACCACGGCAGCGCCACCCACACCGACCTGTGGAAGACCGAAGGCCTCAAGCAGGCGCTCGACAAGTACGGCTTCGACGCGGCCTTCGGCGGGGCCCGCCGGGACGAGGAGAAGAGCCGGGCCAAGGAGCGGGTGTTTTCGTTCCGCTCCGCCGGCCACCGCTGGGACCCCAAGAACCAGCGGCCGGAGCTGTGGAAGCTCTACAATGCGCGCAAACAGCCGGGCGAGAGCATCCGGGTGTTCCCGATCTCCAACTGGACCGAGCTGGATATCTGGCAATACATCCACCTGGAAAACATCCCCATCGTGCCCCTCTACTATTCGGCGGTGCGGCCGGTGGTGGAGCGCGACGGCACGCTGATCATGGTCGATGACGACCGCATGCCGCTGCGCGACGGCGAGACGCCGATGATGAAGTCGGTGCGGTTCAGGACGCTCGGCTGCTACCCGCTGACCGGCGCGGTCGAGAGCACGGCCACCACCCTGCCGCAGATCATCCAGGAAATGCTGCTGACCACGACCTCGGAACGCCAGGGCCGGATGATCGACCACGACCAGGCGGCCTCGATGGAGAAGAAGAAGCAGGAGGGGTATTTCTGATGAAGCTCCCCCCTTCCGCTCATCCCGGCGAATGCCGGGACCCAGCCGCCAGAGCGCTGGCGCTTCCGGGTAGCCTCGGCTTGCAACGGTCTGTTCAGTTCCAATCTTCCGACATCGAGATCACGCGGCTGGGTCCCGGCATTCGCCGGGATGAGCGGGGGGTGGTGTAATGGCCCACGTTTCAAACCTCATCGCCGAGGACATCGACGCCTATCTCGAGGCGCATCACCACAAGAGCCTGCTGCGGTTCATCACCTGCGGCAGCGTCGACGACGGCAAGTCGACCCTGATCGGGCGGCTGCTCTATGACTCGAAGATGATCTTCGAGGACCAGCTGGCGGCGCTGGAGGCGGACTCCAAAAAGGTCGGCACCCAAGGCGGGAAGATCGACTTCGCCCTGCTGGTCGACGGGCTGGCGGCGGAGCGGGAGCAGGGCATCACCATCGATGTCGCCTACCGCTTCTTCTCGACCGAAAGCCGCAAGTTCATCGTCGCCGACACGCCCGGGCATGAGCAGTACACCCGCAACATGGTCACCGGCGCCTCGACTGCCGACGCCGCCGTCATCCTGATCGACGCCCGCCGGGGCGTGCTGACCCAGACGCGGCGGCACAGCTATCTGGTCAGCCTGCTGGGCATCAAGAACATCGTCCTGGCCATCAACAAGATGGACCTGGTCGACTGGAGCCAGGCCCGGTTCGACGAGATCCTGGCCGAGTACCGGGCTTTCGCCGCCCAGATCGGCCTGACCGGCTTTACCGCCATTCCGATGAGCGCCCTGGACGGCGACAACATCACCGAACAGTCCGCGAAAGCCCCCTGGTACGACGGCCCGCCGCTGATGCGCTGGCTGGAGGAGGCCCCGGTCGAGGCCGACCTGCAGGGCCAGAGCTTCCGCATGCCGGTGCAGTGGGTGAACCGGCCCAACCTCGACTTCCGCGGCTTCTCCGGCCAGGTGGCGGCCGGGACCGTCAAGCCGGGCGACCGCATCCGGGTGCTGCCGTCGGGCCGCGAAAGCCAGGTGGCCCGCATCGTCGTGCTGCCAGGCGATCTGGACCAGGCGGTGGCCGGCCAGTCGGTCACCCTGACCCTGGAAGACGAGATCGACATCTCCAGAGGCGACGTCATCGCCGCCGCCGATGATCCGGTCGCCGTGGCCGACCAGTTCGAAGCTACCCTGGTGTGGATGGACGACGAGCCGATGCTGCCCGGCCGGCCCTACCTGCTGAAGATCGGGGCCCAGACCGTCCAGGCGACGATCACCGAGCCCAAGTACCGGGTCAACGTCAACACGCTGGAGCACACGGCGGCCAAGCGGCTGGATCTCAACGAGATCGGGGTCTGCAACCTCTCGCTCAGCAAGCCCATCCCCTTCACCCCCTATGCCGAGAACCGCGACCTGGGCGGCTTCATCCTCATCGACCGGATCAGCAACCGGACGGTGGGGGCCGGCATGCTGCACTTCGCCCTGCGCCGGTCGGACAACATCCACTGGCAGGCCACCGACGTCGACAAGGCGGCCCGCGCCGCCCAGAAGGGCCAGAAGGGCCGGGTGGTCTGGTTCACCGGCCTCAGCGGGGCCGGAAAATCGACCATCGCCAACCTGGTCGAGAAGCGGCTGCATGCGGCCGGGCGCCATACCTACCTGCTCGACGGCGACAATGTGCGTCACGGGCTGAACCGCGACCTCGGCTTCACCGAGGAGGACCGGGTCGAGAACATCCGCCGGGTGGCCGAGGTGGCCAGGCTGATGGTCGACGCCGGGCTGATCGTGCTGACGGCGTTCATTTCTCCTTTCCGGGCCGAGCGCCGGCTGGCGCGAGAGCTGATGGGCGAAGGCGAGTTCGTCGAGGTCTTCGTCTCCACCCCGCTGGCCGAGGCCGAGAAGCGGGACGTGAAGGGGCTCTACGCCAAGGCGCGGGCCGGGCAGCTGAAGAACTTCACGGGGGTGGACAGCCCCTATGAGGAGCCGGAACACGCCGAGATCACTGTCGATACCACCGGCCTGACGCCGGTCGAGGCGGCGGAGGTGATCGTTGCCTGGCTGGATGGCGCCGACTAGGATGAAGCAGTCATTATAGCAGATCAGGTTGAAATTTCTTCAAGTTATTTCAACCACTTATGTCCACACGAACACCCGCCCGACACCGTCTCGAACGCGGTGCGAACCTGCGTTTGGACCTACCCGAAACCACCCCGAACCCCTGTGGATGACACGGGGCGGCGCCTGTGTGGGCGGGCGGGCCGGACGGGGCGTGTCAGACCGATTTGAATCTCGGGTATGTCAGGCCAGGAGGTCGGCGAGGGTTGGCTCGCGGCCGGGGGCGATAGCGGACCAGACGGCGTGGAAGTCGGCGGCCGGGAGACGGCCGGCGGCCTCGATCAGGGTGGCGGCGGAGTCGGCCTTGAGCGGCAGCTGGGCGATGGCGCTGGCCGGGTCGAGATCGGCGCCGCCGTAGAGGATCGGCAGGACGCCGAGCTTCAGGACATCGAGGGCCACCGTCGAGGGGGTCGAAACGACAACGGCGAAGTCGCGGGCGCGGGCGAGGTCGTCGCCCTCGCGCCAGCGGGTGAAACCGAGGGTGGCGGCGCGGGACTCGATGGCAGCGCGGATGTCGGCCTCGAGGCTGGCGAGGATGGGGTGGGGCTTCCAGACTTTGCGGGCGTCGCCGGCGGCGGCGGCGACCGCTTCCAGCAGCGCGATCTCGCCGGCCAGGCCGTGGCGGCGATAGTCGGCGTTCATCGGGTGGACGAGGTTGGAGAGCACCAGCCAGCCGTCCCCGCCAGCGGCCGGTTCGGGGGCGTCGGCGGGCAGACTGATCGTGCGGTCGTAGCCGCCGAGGGCCTGGTGCCAGCGGGCGTCGGCGCCGCACTGGAAGACGGCCAGGTTGGAACCGCCGACGAAGTTGAGGCCCAGGCTGACGCCATGCACCCAGTGGACGGTGCGGGCGCCGCGCGCTTGCACGGCCCGCTCCAGAAGATTGCTGTCGGCGACGCCGGTGTGGCCGAAGACGACGGTGCGGGGGCCGGCGGGGATGTGGGCGGCGGCCCAGCGGGCGTGGGTCTCGCCGAGCATGACCCGGAAGCAGATGGCGGCGAGGTCGCGGGTCGCCGGGCGCCAGTCGGCGGCGGCGACGGCGCGGGCGCCCTGCCCGAGCCGGCGGACGATGGCCGGCAGGGCGGCAAGGGCGCCGGGCAGGTCGAAGGGGCGGACCAGGGGGCCGCTCAGGCCGGCGTCCGACAGGGCGCGGCGCAGGGCGGCGCGGCCCAGCTGTGGCCGGCCAAGCAGCAGGACCGGGGTGTCCGGCGCCTCGGCGGCGAGGGCGGTGATGACATGGCGGGTGCGGTTGGCGATCTCGCCATGCAGGGCGGCGACCAGGGGCGCGTCCGGCAGCGGATCGCCGGCCGGGGTGGTCAGGACGGTGCGCAGCCAGGCGGCGAGGCCGATGAGGGCGGCGGGCCAGAAGCCGCCGCCAGCAGGCGCATCGGGTCCGGCCGCCTGACGCGCCTTGGCCAGTTCGAGGGCCCAGAGGTCGTCCGGGGCGGGGGCGATCATCGGGCCAGGCTCGCCAAGTCGTCGAACAGGGCGATGGTCCGGCGGCGGCCGTCGGCGAGGAAGTCGGCCAGGGCCTGCGCCTCCTCCGGCTCCCAGCGGGCGGCGCGGGCCAGCAGGGCGGCGTCGAGATCGGCCGGGGCGATGCGCCGCCAGGAGGCGAGGCCGGCGTCGTCGAAGGTGGCGCCGATCTTGTGGGTGTTGGACTCGACGGCCAGCACCGGCGTGCCGGCGGCCAGGGCGAAGGTGGCGGCGTGGAAGCGGCCGGTAACCAGCAGGGACAGGGCGGCGATTTTCGCCATGTAGTCGGCCTCGTCGCGGGTCTCGGCGGCGCGCCAGGCGAGGCGGGCGGCGATCGAGCGGACGAGGAAGCCGGGGTCGGCGAGGTCACGTTTGGCGACGCCGTCGCGGAGATTTCGCAAGCTCCCCTTGAGCCCCGGGGCGTTGAAATGGATGGGCAGGGCGATGCCGCCCAGGCGCTTGCGGGCCGCCTCCAGGTCGAGGGCGACGGGGCGCAGGACGCTGTCGGTGAAACCGACGCCGACGCGGGTGGCGGGCGGGGCGACCGCTTCGAAGACCGACAGGTCGGGGACGACGCGGGCGGTGAGGCCGGCGGCCTGGATCTGCGCCGCCGAACGCGTCTCGCGGGCGCTGACCAGGGCGAAGTCGGCGAGGGCGTGGGTATAGGCCGGGCCGTTGGCGTCCCAGCTGGCGTTGATCAGGGCGGCCGGCACGCCCGCCGCCTTCGCCGCCGCGCCGGCGGCCAGCAGGGCCGCGCCGGCCGGGCGGTCGTGGTGCAGCGTGCCTTCGCCGTTGACGACCACCAGGGCGGCCCTGGGGATCGCCTCGACGATGGCCGGGTCCTGGCGCCAGTCGGCATGGGCCGGGGCGCGGGCGATGACGGCAAAGCCGGCGCGGGCCAGCTGGGCCTCCAGCGTGCGCATCACCCGCCAGCACCCGTGGTGGAGGTCGGCCCGGGTGTCGTTGATGAGGACGACGGGGGCCCCGCTTCCTGGCCGGGCCGTCACAGGCCGGCGGTCCCGCCCGTCCACAGTAGGTTCTCGTAAGGCACCCAGGAGATCTGGGCGAAGGGCGAGAAGAACAGCCAGACGGCCATCAGCACGGCGAAAGACAGGTAGATGCCCATCATCACCGGCACCCGGAACTGCGGCGGCACCAGGTTGGGCAGGCGGGCGAAGATGCCGATCTGGATGGGCAGCAGGTACATGCTCATGCGGTCGGTGGCGGCGGCGGCGAACAGCACGGCCGGCGCCATCAGCAGGATGACCCCGGACATGATGGTGTACATCGGCCCGTCGTCGTACCGGGCCATCCACTTGTTGCGGTAGAAGAAGAACAGGCCGGCGGCCAGCACGTTGAGGGCGGCGCGCGGCAGGGCCCCGGAGGCCTGGATGTCGGTGCCGACGTAGCTGGTCTGGTAGTAGGTGGCGGCGTCGCGCAGGAACAGCGAGGCGGCGAAGAAGACCAGCCCGCCGACGATCAGCGGCCAGATGGCCAGCCGTCCGTGGATGAACCAGGCGGGCAGGAACATCACCGCCATCGAGCGGTGGAAGATGACCCCGAGGGTGACCAGGGCCAGGTAGCGGATGACCTTGCGGTCCTGGAAGGCGTTGAAGGCCATCATCAGGAAGCCGATGGCGACCGCCTGGCGGGTGGCGCCCATCGAGATGGCGATGACCAGCACCGGGGTGGCGATGGCCAGGGCCCGCCAGAAGTTGGGCTGGCGCTCGAGGAACTGGAACAGGCCGAAGACGACGACGGCCGCGCAGGCGGCGTTGACCCCGTAGATGCCCCAGCCGAGGCGCGAACTGGCCCAGTTGAGGAAGGCGTAGCCGGGCTCGACCGAGGTGAGAACGTAGGAAAAGTCCGAGGAGGCGGCGCGCTCGAACATCTTCATGTAGTTCGACCAGTCGTGGCCGACGTGGTCGCGCAGGCCGATGATGACGGTCAACGCCAGGCCGAGCAGCACCATCACCCCCCCGCGCGACAGGCGGTCGAGGCGATAGGGCGACATGCTGGCCATGATCGGCAGCAGGAACATGGTCCAGTAGAGGATCATTCCGACAATTCGCCCCTCAGCGGGGCGCGGATCGCGGCGCCCCTGATATCAAACGTTACCTACCCTTCCCCCCCGTCGCAGGGCAATCGCATATGCCCCGAAGTCGGATTTGAGCCACTTCCGCGAGGGCGGCATTACGTGACACAGCAGTCGATGTACCCAAGTGTGTCGCCCGGACAAGCCGGCCCTGAGATTGAGGGCGAGCTGGGACCGGGAGTGACACGGAAATTACTGGGTCAAGCAATCCGCCGATAGGTCAGGCGCTTGCCAGCGATGCCGCGCAGGGCTTCGTCGGTAGTAGGTCACTTTGAAATTTAGCGCCGTTGAGAATGATGGCGCCACCGGCCGGCCGTCAGTTATTATGCAGACATGACCGACTCTGACGACCCCATGATCAATAGCTGGCGCTCCATGCTGAAGCTGGAGCAGGACGCGCTGGCCGAGATCGCCAACGGCACTGCGCACCGCCCTTATAGCGCGGAAGAGGTTCAGCGGATCAAAGACCAAGCGGCCAATCTGCAGGCGCTTATCGACAAGTATCAGGCCGCTCGTGACGAGGACGCCTAGGCGCCCTCGCGACGCGGACCAACTGGCGAAGATGATCGCCGGGATCGCGACGGGAGAGGTGGAGAAAAGCCCGGCCGCCCCCGACAGCCAACGCACAGAGATTGCGCGGGCTGGGGGGCTTCGAGGCGGTAAGGCGAGGGCCGAGGCCCTGACGCCTAAGCAACGATGCGAAATCGCCCGAAAAGCCGCCGCGAAGCGCTGGGCGAATGACTAGAACGGAATTTCGTCGTCTAGGTCCGCGCCGAAATCCTCTCGCGGTCCCGTGGGCTGGGCGCGCGAGCCGCCTCCGAACCCGCCGGATTGAGGGACCCCGAACGCTTCCTCTGCAGTTCGCTCGCGCGGCGGTGGCGGCGGCTTCGGGACAAGGGGAACGCGGTAACGGCCGGGCTCGATCTGACTGAGCACGCCCTCTTCCTTCGCTGACCAGATTTGGGAGCGAAGCGTGTTCCGCTTCACCTCGTATCCCTCGTCCTTCGCGGCGTCGATCATCTCGTCCAGGGTCATGCCGTTCGGCCCTGCCTTTCCGATGGCCTCTAGAATGACGCCGAAAGCGCCAGACCGGGGGTGGTCTCCAGACCGACGCGCCGCCCCGGCTACCCTTGCCTGAACCGACAGGTATTCCTTGAGGGTCTTCTCCAAGGCGTCCGCCTCGGCGCGTAGGCGCGCGATCTTATCGCGCATGAACGCTTCCATATCTTCCATGACAGGCATCCCAAAACCGAGGCGCACGTATGGCAGCAAACGTTGGTTTGCGCAAGTTCGGGGGCCGCGTTGCGTTTGTGGGGATAAATGATGCGCAAACGCCGAACGGGTTGCAACGCGACCAGCGGACACGTATACGAGCAGATGCGACCCCCCGGCTCGCTTTTGGATTCGGCCGGAGGGGTCTTAGTGCAGCTAAGGAAAGGAACAGGCGGTGAGTTGGTTACCACCCGTTAGGAGGGTCTAGAGCCGAAGCAGTCGGCAGGGGATTCCAGTCCCTTGCCGTTCGCTTCGGCGCGACCCCTGTTGCCCCCGTAGCTCAATGGATAGAGCGTCGTCCCGCTAAGATGAAGGTTCCGGGTCCGAGTCCCGGCGGGGGCACCATCTTTCTAGCACATTGAATTTGTTTGTCAAATCGCTGGCGGTCACCGCTAAGTGCTTGATCCGACTCGGCTATTAGACTGACTCCCAATGCTTGAGTAACGTGCATCATTCGTGATGTCGTTCCCGTCATGAACAAGCGCACTTCCGAGGAACGCGCGCACATCCTTCACTTGCTGTGTGAAGGCATGCCGATCCGCGCCGTGACGCGGTTGACGCACGCTAGCAAGAACGCCGTGGCGAAGCTTCTAAACGATGCCGGTGCCGCCCTCGGGGCCTATCAGGAAGCGGCCTTCCGCAACCTCAGCTGCGCCCAGGTTCAAGAGCGCGAGAGGGCGCTTCCGAGACGTGATCAAAGGGCCCGACAACGCCGCGTTTCAGGAAAGCCTAGGGAGAAGAGGAAAGACTCGGCCGGCGCCTCATTGGCGATCACGCAAGCCCGTATCGCGTCGACCTTCAATCCGCCTCGAGGCGGGCCACGAAGGCCTCCGCGTCCGGGCGGGCCGAGAGGAACCAGTCGCGGTCGCGCTTGACCCCTTCGATGGTGGCGGCGGCGACCATGCCGTCGTCGGTGAAGCGCCAGAAGCGATAGCCGAGGGGGCCGAGGGCCGCCTGCACCGCCTCGCCGTGGCCGCGCAGAACCTCGCAGATGATGTCGGGCTTGAGCCGTTGCAGGGTCTGCATGCCGCCGCGCAGCACCTCGCCCTCGAAACCCTCGACGTCGATCTTCATGGCCATCGGGCCGGTTTCGGCGGCGAAGCGGTGGTCGAGGGTCTCGACCGGAATGGAGATGCCGCCCTCGAAGGTCGAGCCGAGCGACAGGGAGGAGGCCAGGCTGGAGAGGTTGTTGCTGCGCGGCATGGTCATGGCCCCCATCTCGCCGCCGAGACCGCAAAGATGGGCCTGGACGCGGCCGATCAGGTCGTTCTCGACGATGTTGCGCTGGATCAGCAGGTGGTTGTCGGGGACGATCTCGAAGGCGTGGCTGCGGATGGCGGGGTTCACCCGGGCGGCGGTCAGGGCGAAGAGGCCGGTGTAGCTGCCGATATCGAGGAAGACGGCGGCCTCGGCGCTGATCATTTCCAGGGCCAGCATGGCCAGGCGATCACCGCGCCGGCCGGGCTGGCCGTCGTGCCAGAAGAGCTCGCGGGCGATCTGGTCGATGGTCGGATCGAGCAGGCGCACCTCCTGGCCATCCCGGGTGCGGTAGCTGGCGCAGCGGACGGCGACCGGCAGGCGGTGCTTCCAGTTTCCGCCGGTGGCGCGGGCCAGGGCGATCAGGGCCGGATTGATCACGGGCAGGGCGAGGGCGTCGCGGACCAGGGGCTTGAGGCCGCCCCAGTTCATCCGTCGCATGTCCTTGTCGGAGATGGTCTTGCCAGCGGCCTCGGCCATCACAATTCCCCTAGAGCGGACCGTTGTAGCCGCGGTACCAGTCGACGAAGTTGCGAACCCCCTCCTCGACCGTCACTTTCGGCTGGTAGCCGACGACGCGGGCGAGATCGGTGACGTCGGCCTCGGTATCAGGCACGTCGCCGGGCTGCAGGGGCAGCATTTCCATGATCGCCTTGCGGCCGAGGCACTCTTCCAGCACCTCGATGTAGCGCAACAGCTCGACCTGCTGCTCCGCCCCGATGTTGAACAATCGGTAGGGGGCGTTGCTGGTGGCGGGGTCGGGATTGTTGCTGTCCCAGGCCGGGTCCGGCGCGGCCGGCTGGTCGAGCACGCGGACGACGCCTTCGACGATGTCGTCGATGTAGGTGAAGCTGCGCTTGTGCTTGCCGTGGTTGAAGACCTGGATCGGTTCGCCGGCCAGGATCTTCTTGGTGAACAGGAACAGGGCCATGTCCGGCCGGCCCCAGGGGCCGTAGACGGTGAAGAAGCGCAGGCCCGTGCAGGGAAAGCCGTAGAGGTGGGCGTAACTGTGCGCCATCTGCTCGTTGGCCTTCTTGGTCGCCGCATAGAGGGTCAGCGGGTGTTCGGCGCTGTCGTGCACCGTGAAGGGCATGTTGGTGTTGGCCCCGTAGACGCTGCTGGTCGAGGCGAAGACCAGGTGCTCGACGCCGTTGTGGCGGCAGCCCTCGAGAATGTGCAGGAAGCCGGTGACGTTGGACTGCACATAGACGTGCGGGTTGGTCGCCGCGTAGCGCACCCCGGCCTGGGCGGCGAGGTTGATGACCCGCTGGGGCTGGTGTTTGGCGAAGGCCGCCTCCATCGCCTCGCGGTCGGCGAGGTCGATCTGCAGCGCAGTGTAGTTGTCGTGGTCGAGGGTGCGGGCCAGGCGGGCGCGCTTCAACGCCGGGTCATAATAGTCGTTCATGACGTCGAGGCCGATGACCTCGTCGCCGCGCGCCAGCAGCTTCAACGAGACCGCCGAGCCGATGAAGCCGGCGCTGCCGGTGACCATGACCTTCATTCTTGCGCGTTCCCTGTCGCCGCTATCCGGCACACCCTTAAAGGCGTCCGTCGACCTTGTCGCGCGGCAGGGCCGATTTGACGTCGTAGAGCGGCGCGCCGGGCTTGCCGAAGGCCCGCACGCCCTCGGCGCCGAGGGCCAGGAACTGCTTGTGGGCGACGGCGAGGACGACGGCGGCGTAGTCGCCCTGCCGGGGCTCGGGGTTGAGGGTCAGGCCGTACTCATGCACCGCCTCGGCCGGGTCGACCCAGGGGTCGTGGATGTCGATGTCGAGGCCGTAGGACTTCAGCTCGTCGACCAGATCCTTGACCTTGGTGTTGCGCAGGTCGGGGCAGTCTTCCTTGAAGGCGAGGCCGAGGACCAGGACTTTTGCGCCGATCGGATTGATGCCGCGGCCGAGGATGAGCTTGAGGATCTGGCTGGCGACGTAGGCGGCCATGCCGTCGTTGATGCGGCGGCCGGCGAGGATAACCTCCGGGTGGTGGCCGATCTCCTGGGCCTTGTGGGTCAGGTAGTAGGGATCGACGCCGATGCAGTGGCCGCCGACCAGGCCGGGGCGGAAGGGCAGGAAGTTCCACTTGGTGCCGGCCGCCTGCAGCACCTCCAGGGTGTCGATGCCCATCTTGCCGAAGATCATGGCGATCTCGTTGATCAGGGCGATGTTCAGGTCGCGTTGGGTGTTCTCGATGACCTTGGCGGCCTCGGCGACCTTGATCGAGCTGGCCTTGTGGGTGCCGGCGGTGACGACGCTGGCGTAGAGGGCGTCGATCAGGTCGGCGGCCTCCGGCGTCGAGCCGGCGGTGACCTTGGTGATGGTGTCGAGGCGGTGCAGCTTGTCGCCCGGGTTGGCGCGCTCGGGGCTGTAGCCGCAGAAGAAGTCCTTGTTGAAGGTCAGGCCCGACATCTTCTCGAGGATCGGGACGCAGATCTCCTCGGTGCAGCCGGGGTAGACGGTCGATTCGTAGACGACGATAGCGCCGGGGGTCAGGTGGACGCCGATGCTCTCGCTGGCCTTGCGAATGGCGGTGAGGTCGGGGCGCTTGGCCTCGTCGATGGGGGTGGGGACGGTGACGATGAAGATGTTGCGGCCGGCCAGGTCGGCGGGCTTGTCGCTGAAGGCCAGGCGGCTGGAGGCGGCCAGTTCGTCCGAGGTGACCTCCAGGGTGTGATCGACCCCAGACTTGAGGGCGGCGATTCGCGGGGCCGACAGGTCGAGGCCGAGGGTGTCGAACTGCTTGCCGAACGCCACGGCCAGCGGCAGGCCGACATAGCCAAGGCCGATAACCGCGATGCGGGCATTGCTCAGGGACAGCATTCGAAAGCTCCGGAAACTATGACTCGGCCCGGTCGGCAGAGGCGGCGCGGGGCGCCAGCATCAGACCGCAGGCCAGGGCGAAGACACACATCATCGCCGGTGTGCGCAGGGGATAGTCGACCAGACTGTGGGCGAGCAAGAGGCCGATGACCAGACTGGCCGCCCGGGCGCCGGTTCCGCCGCCTCTGGAGGCGTCCGGACCGGAACGCTGCCGCCAGGCGCGCAGGGCGGTCCGCCCGAACCAGACCAGGAAGGCGGCCATCACCGCGGCGCCGAGCAGGCCGGTCTCGACCAGCAGTTCCAGCCAGTCGTCGTGGGCGTGGTTGACATAGGTGTTCTGCATCGAGCCCGAGGTCTCGTGCATCATGTAGATCGGCACGAAGCTGCCGAGACCCGAGCCGAAGGGGGCGTAGGTCAAGGCGGCGCCCGAGGCGACCTGGGCGGCCGGAATGCGAATCTCGGTGTCGAAGCCGCCGCCGAGGCGATCGAAGACGCTGCCGAAGACCAGGGGCGCGCTGACCGCGGCGAGGCCGAGCAGCAGCACGCCGCCAGCCAGGACCAGACGGCCCCGGTCCTTCGCCAGCCCGGCCCGCCAGCCCATGGCGACGGCGCCGAGCAGGCCGAGGCCGAGCAACAGGGCGCCGGCCCGCGACTGGGTCATCAGCACCCCGGCCCCCGCCAGCAGGACCAGCGCCAGCATGATGGCGATGCGCACCCGGCCGACGGGGCGGCGCGCGGCGGCCTCGAGGGCTTCCAGCGCCGCGAACGGCACAAGGCAGACGAACAGGGAGGCCAGGTGGTTGCGGTTGGCGAAGAAGCCGACGGCCGGCTCGGGGTTGGTGACCGCATAGAAGCGCAAGGGGCTGTCCGGCCCGCCGACGACCTGCAGCCCGCCGACCACGGCGCTGGCGATGCCGACGCCGAGGATGAGCAGCACCAGCCGGCGGCGGCCGGGCTGGTCCAGGGTGCGGGAGGCGAGGAACAGGGCGGCGGCGGGAATCAGGCACAGCAGGGCCGAGACCGTGGCCTGGGGCCTGAGGCTGATCGGGGCCCAGCCCGGCGTGAGGCCGGCGGCGGCCAGGTCGTCAACGATGCGGCCGCGGCCCGGCAGGGCGGTCCACAGGCCCGGCGGAAGGGGAATCAGCTGGATCAGCCCGACCAGGAAGCAGCCGGCCAGGATGGCGAAGGCCAGGCGTTCGGATCGTTCTACGGGGCGGTCCCGCAGCCGCCAGATGGCCCAGCCGAGCAGGGGCAGGGCCAGCAGGCCGACGATGTCGGGGGCAATGACCTCTTCCCGGGTCGCCCCGCCGATCAGCAGGGCCGTCAACAGGAAGCCGGCGCAGGCAAAAGAAAAGAGCCGCGAGGTCATGGCGTTTTTGAAACGGCCCCTCGCGGCTCTTGACTACAGATACTCAGATCGACCGGGCAGAGCCCGAAATCCTACGGGGAAGACGGGTCGTTGCCGTCGTTGATGGCGACAGCCATGGCGCCGACGGTGATGACGCCGAAGGTGGCCCAGGTCCAGAAGTCCCAGCCCTGGCCGGCCGGGTCGGTGGGCGCATCGCCGTAGCCTTCCTGGTCGTCCTGGTAGGCGGCGCGGACCACATTGCTGGAGCCGCCGGCGCAGGTCGCGCTGTCGCCAACGATGGCCATCGAGCGGGCCGAGACGGCGACGCTGCAGCCCGACCCGTAGGTGACGGTGGCCGAGCCATCCATCGCCATCACGCGGTCGCCGGCTTTCAACACCGTCGAAGACGTTACCGGCACGAACCGGCCATTCTGGTTCACCAGCACGGAGCCCTGCACGCCGCCGAGGCGCGCGCCTTCCGCAGCCATGGCCACCTGGCCCGTGAGCAGAAGGCCAACCGAAGCGGCGACGATAAGTTTCCGGATCATTGCATACCCCTCAAAGCGACCTGTCCCATGCGACGTTGCGCCACAGAACGATCTAGCCAATACCTCAGGCTCTCCGACACGGCAACCGGCGTTAGGCCGAAAACCCATGTTTTTTGAACCCCGCGCGGCGAATCTGCCACTGTTCTAAGCGCACTGTGTCCGAAAGTGTTCCGTTCGCAGGAAAACACCGACGCACCAATCTGTTACACGACGCCGACGGCGACTTCCGTCGCCACAAACGCCGGATTATCGTCAATATTCTCTTAACTCGAGATCAACCAGCATTACCCGTTTCGGGGCGACAGCGGTCGGCGACATCCCTATATACGCACAACTTTGACCAACGGATGTGACACCGATCAAAACTTTCGCGCACCCTCACAAAAGGTGGGCGGGGCCGGTGGCGCCGGGCGGGTCCAAAGGTTGTGCCGGCTGGCCGGTTGCGGCAAGGGTGAGCCGGTGCGTCAACAACCTCAGAGGACAAGGCATGGCCCTGGACGGGGAGAACATCGACCCTGAGGTGGTCAGCGATTTCGGGGCCGAATGGGCGCGTTTCGATCAGGCCGGCATGGGCGAGGCCGAGACCCAGGCCCTGTTCGACCGCTACTTCGCCGTCTTTCCCTGGGAAAAACTGCCCGCGAACCCGGTCGGCTTCGACCTTGGTTGCGGCAGCGGCCGGTGGGCCAGGCTGGCGGCGCGGCGGGTGGGAACCCTGCACTGCATCGATCCGGCCGAGGCCGCCCTGGCGGTGGCGAAGGAAAAGCTCAAGGACCAGCCGAACGCCGTCTTCCACCATGCCGGGGTGGGCAACCTGCCGCTGGCCGACGGCTCGATGGACTTCGGCTACTCGCTGGGCGTCCTGCACCATGTGCCCGACACGGCGGCCGGCATCGCCAGCTGCGTCGCCAAGCTCAAGCCCGGCGCGCCGATGCTGCTCTATCTCTACTATGCGCTGGACGGAAAGCCGTGGCTGTTCCGGGCCATCTGGCGGGCCTCGGACCTGGTCCGCAAGGTCGTCAGCGCCCTGCCCCGGCCGCTGAAGTTCGCCGTCTGCCAGCTGATCGCCGCTGCCGTCTACTGGCCGCTGGCCCGCACGGCCGGGCTGCTGGAGAAGGCGGGGGCCAAGGTCGACAACCTGCCGCTCTCCGACTACCGGCACATGAGCTTCTACAGCATGCGCACCGACGCCCTCGACCGCTTCGGCACCCGGCTGGAACAGCGGTTCACCCGGGTGCAGATCGACGCCATGATGCGGGCGGCGGGGCTTTCCGACATCCGCTTCCTTGAAGGCCCGCCCTTCTGGTGCGCGGTCGGCTTCAAGGCCTGAACCCTGACCCGATGACCGGCCTGCTGCATGTCCTGCCCCACGACGGCGTCGGCGGCGCCGAGATCGCCGCCCGCCAGGCGGCGCGGGCGGCGCCGGGCGAGGTCACCGTCGCCGTCCTGAGCGGCGGCGTCGAGGGCCCGGCGAGCCCCAACCGCTTCAGCCTCAAGGGCTTTAGCCCCCTCGACCCCGTCGCCGCCATCCGCGCCGGCCTGCTGGCGCTGGACCATCCGGTGGCGGTCTTCTCGCTGTGGAAGTCGGCCCTGGCGATGCTGGCCACCGCCGCCCTCAGCCCGCGGACGCGCCGGGTGCTGTTCCTGCATTCGGACCGCCGGGTGCATCTGGCCGACCGGCTGGCGACCGGACTGCAGGCGCGGCTGGCGCACGAGGTCTGGGCCGATTGCCGGCGCAGCCTCGAGGGCCTGGGCGGGCTGATGCCGGCCGGCAAGGCGACGCGGGTCATCTCCTTCATGGCCGGGCGGCTGACGGCGACGACGCGGGGCGCACCCCGGCCGCGCTTCATCTTCTGGGGCCGGCTGACGCCGCTCAAGCGCATCGACCGGGCCATTGCCCTGTTCGCCGAGATCGCCCGCGACCGGCCGGACGCGATCTTCACCATCATCGGTCCCGACGACGGCAGCGCGGCCGGCCTGCGGGCCCAGGTCGCCGCCCTCGATCTGGCCGACAAGGTCGTCTTCGCCGGCGCAAGGTCGCTCGATGAGATCGCCGCCCTCGCCGCCGATCATGATATCTTCCTGCAGCTCAGCGAGCAGGAGGGGGCGGCCATGTCGTTGATCGAGGCCATGCAGCTGGGCCTGGTCCCGGTCGTCACCCCGGTCGGCGAGATGGGCGCCTATGTCCGCCCCCTGGAGACCGGCGTGGTCTATGAAAACCAGGGCCAGGCCGTGGCCGACATCGGGCGCATCCTGGCGGACGTGCGGCTTTTCGACAGGATCGGCGCCGCGGCGGTCGACCATTGGCGCGATGCACGGCTATATCATGAGGATCTGCTGGTCGGCGCCCGGTCCCTGGCCGGTCGAGGGGAATAGGTCATGTGCGGCATCGCCGGTCTATATGCGGCGCGGGAGCCCGGATTGGTCGGGGAGCCGGCCCTGACCGCCATGCTGGACGCCCTCTATCACCGGGGGCCCGACAGCGCCGGGGTGTGGACCGATCCGGAGGCCGGCATCGGCTTTGGCCAGCGCCGCCTGGCGGTGATCGACCTGTCGCCGGCCGGGCTGCAGCCGATGACCAGCGCCAGCGGCCGATGGGTGATCAACTACAACGGCGAGATCTTCAACTACCTGGACGTCCGCGCCGAGCTGGAAGCCTGTGGCGGCGCGCCGAACTGGCGCGGCCATTCGGACACCGAGGTGCTGGTCGAGGCGGTCGAGCACTGGGGTGTCGAGGGGGCGCTGGAGCGCATCGAGGGCCAGTTCGCCATCGCCCTGTGGGACCGCCAGGAGCGGCGGCTGCACCTGATCCGCGACCGGTTCGGCGAAAAGCCCCTCTATTACGGCTGGGTCGGCGGGACGCTGGCCTTCGGCTCGGAGCTGAAGGCGCTGCGCACCCTGCCGGGCTTTCCGACGGCGATGGATCCCGAGGCGCTGTCGAGCTTCCTGCGCTACGGCTATGTGCCGCATCCCTGGTCGATCTGGCAGGGCGTCCTCAAGCTGCCGCCGGGCGGCCGGATCAGCGTCGGGCCACAGGACGCGGTCGGCGCGCCGCCGCCGGTCATCCGCTACTGGGATCCGGACCAGGCCATCCTCTCGGCGCTCGAGCGGCCCTGGACCGGCGGCGAGGCGGAGGCCATCGAGGCGCTCGACGCCCTGCTGAACCGGACGGTGGGCACGCGGATGATCGCCGATGTGCCGCTCGGGGCCCTGCTGTCCGGCGGCGTCGATTCCTCGGCCATCGTCGCCCAGATGGTCGCCCGTGGCGGCAAGGTGAAGACCTTCACCATCGGCTTCGACGAGGCCGGCTTCAACGAGGCCGAACACGCCAGGGCGGTGGCCGCCCACCTGGGGACAGAGCACACCGAACACTATGTCACCGCCGCCGACTGCCTGGCCGTGGTGCCGAAGCTGCCGTCTCTCTATGACGAGCCCTTCGCCGACGCCTCTCAGATCCCGACCTATCTGGTTTCCCAGCTGGCCCGGCGCGAGGTCACCGTGGCGCTGAGCGGCGACGCCGGGGACGAGATCTTCGGCGGCTACAACCGCTACTTCCACGGCGCCCGGCTGTGGGACAGGGTCGGCGGCCTGCCCCGTCCGCTGCGGGCGGCCGGGGCGGCGGGCCTGCGGAGCCTCTCCCCCGACGGCTGGAACCGGCTGACCCGCGCCTTCGGCGGCGTGCTCCCGGCCGAGCTGACCGGCGGCCGGGCCGGCGAGAAAGCCCACAAGTTCGCCGGCGTGCTGGGCGCGGCCAGCGCCGACGACTACCACATGGGCTTGCTCAGCCAGTGGGCCCACCCCGAGGCCGTCGCCCGGAGCGGGGCGCGCGGCCTGCGGCTGCCGGAAGACCGCCAGCCGCCGGCCCGGCTTGAGGGCTTCGCCCGCCGGGCCATGGCGGTGGACACCCGCAACTACCTGCCCGACGACGTCCTGGCCAAGGTCGACCGCGCCGCCATGGGCGTCAGCCTCGAGGCCCGGGCGCCCTTCCTCGACCGCAAGGTGTTGGACTTCGCCTGGCGCCTTCCGATGGAGATGAAGATCGCCGGCGGCAGCGGCAAGCGCATCCTGCGCCGGGTGCTGGACCGCCATGTGCCCCGCGCCCTGATCGAGCGGCCCAAGCAGGGCTTCGCCGTGCCGGTCGGCCGCTGGATGCGCGGCGAGCTTCGCGACTGGGCCGAGAGCCTGCTCAGCGTCCAGGCCCTGAACCGCGAGGGCCTGTTCAACCCGGGCCCGGTGCGGGCCGCCTGGGATGAGCATGTCAGCGGCCGCCGCGATCATGACCTTCGCCTGTGGTCGGTGCTGTCCGCCCAGGCCTGGGCCCAGGCCCAGCGTGACGCCGTCATCGCGAGCGTGGCGGCGTGACGGACCGGTCGATGACCAGCAGCCCCCTGAAGGGCGTCGCCATCGCCCTGTTCGGCAACACCGACTGGTACCTGTACAATTTCCGTCTGCCGCTGCTGGTCCGGCTGCGCGAGGAGGGCACGCGGCTGATCCTCATCTCGCCGCCCGGGGAATATGGCGAGCGCCTGGCGGCCATGGGCTTCGACTGGCGGCCCCTGCCGATGAAGCGCCGCAGCCTCAACCCGCTGTCCGAGGCCAAGCTGCTGCTGCACATCGCCCGGCTGCTGCGCGCCGAGAAGGTGTCCATCATCCACGGCTTCACCATCAAGCCGGCCATCTACGCCGGCATCGCCGGGCGGATGGCGGGGGTGAGGGGCCGGGTCAGCGCCGTGGCCGGCCTGGGCTTCGTGTTCATCAGCGACAGCCTGACGGCCAGGCTGCTGCGGCCGGTCGTCCGCGCCCTGGCCTGGCTGGCCTTCGGCGGCCGGCGGGCCCGGCTGATTGTCCAGAACCCCGACGACCGCGCCGCCTTCGTCGACCGGGGCCTGGTGCATCCGGCCAAGGTTCACACCATTCCAGGCAGCGGCGTCGACCTGACCCGCTTCCGGATCAGCACCCGGGTCCGCGGCGAGGACGAGCCGCTGAAGGTGCTGCTGGCCGCCCGCATGCTGTGGGACAAGGGGCTGGCGGAGTTCGTCGAGGCCGCCCGCGTCCTCAAGGCCGAGGGCCGCAACATCCACTTCCTGCTGGCCGGCGAGCCCGATCCCGGCAACCCCGCCGCCTGCAGGCCCGAGGACCTGGCCGGCTGGATGGCCGAGGGCCTGGTCGAGCACCTCGGCCACGTCGACGACATGCCGGCCCTGCTGGCCGACGTCGATGTCGTGGTCCTGCCCAGCTACCGCGAGGGCCTGCCCAAGACCCTGATCGAGGCGGCCGGTTGCGCCCGGGCCCTGATCACCACCGACGTGCCGGGCTGCCGCGAGGTGGTCACCCACGATGAGGACGGCCTGCTGGTCAATGTCCGCGAGCACACCGGCCTCGTCGAAGCGATCGCCCGCCTCGACGACGACGCCCACCTGCGCCAGCGCCTGGGCCTCGCCGCCCGCGACAAGGCCCTGCGCCTGTTCGACGTCGAGATCGTCATGGCCCGCACCCTTGGGGTCTATCGGGAGCTGCTGGCCGGGGCGTAGCCGGGCGGCCTTATCGAAGCGGCCCACCATTATACCGCGTATCCGGGGGGGCAAGGCGCGGGCGGCTGGTCAGGCGCTTGAAAACATTGAGGGAAGGGTGGCCGCCGTGTGGGCCGGGGCGCTGTATCTGTAGGGCGGCGCGTAGGCCACAGAGTGGTTGGCTGTGGCCGGAAGTAGGCTTCGATTGCCCGGGCGGGGCTACAATCCGACGGCGGCGATGTCGCCGCGTGTCGCAGCCCGCCGATGAGGCCAAAATCAATATGTCTAGACATATTCATCGGCGCCGGCCGGGGTCGGCCGGCGCCGTGTTGACCTTGAGCGGGCCTCAGACCTGGGCCAGGCCGCCGTCGACGAAGACCTCGCCGCCGGTCATGAAGCTCGAGTCGGAGGAGGCCAGGAAGGCGACCGCCGCCGCCGTTTCCGACGGCTCGCCGATGCGGCCGATCGGGGTGCCGGCCCCGAGGCTTTCGATGAACTCCTCGCCGACCACCTCGATGGCCAGGTCGGTGCGCGTCGGTCCGGGCGACAGGACGTTGACCCGGATGCCCGTGCCCTTCAGGTCCAGGGCCCAGCTGCGGGCCAGGTTGCGGACGGCCGCCTTGCTGGCGCTGTAGAGGCTGAAGCCGGCCGTGCCCATGACGCCGGTGGTCGAGCCGGTGAGGATGATCGAGCCGCCCGCCGACATCAGCGGCAGGGCCTTCTGAACGGTGAGGATCAGGCCCTTCACATTGGTGTCGAAGGTCTGGGCGTAGGCCTCGTCGGTCAGCTGGCCGAGCGCCTCGACGGCCCCCGTGCCGGCATTGGCGAAGACGATATCGACGCCGCCGCGCTCGGCCTTCACCGCCGCGTACAGCCGGTCGAGGTCGGCCGCCTCTGTCACCGATCCCTGCACGGCCCGCGCCTGCGGCCCCAGCTCGGCGACGGCGGCGTCCAGCGGCGCCTGCCGGCGGCCGAACAGATAGACGAACGCGCCTTCCGCGATGAACCGTCTGGCGGTCGCCAGTCCGATGCCCGTTCCGCCGCCGGTGATCACCGCGGTCTTGCCTTGTAGCCTGCTCATGATGTGCTCCTTCATTGAGGTTGCATCTAGCTGGCTAGCCACCCACCTATCGGCAAGTATGCACCTTTTGGTAAGCGCCCTGAAAAATGTCGAACCCGACCTGCACCCCCACCCTGCCCGGTTTCACCTGCGGCCTGGACGCCACGTTGCGCGTCATCGCCGGCAAGTGGAAACCGCTGATCCTCTACTTCCTGGCCCAGGGCGGCCCGACCCGCTACGGCGAGCTGCGGCGGGCCATCCGCGATGTCAGCGACAAGATGCTGATCCAGCAGCTCAAGGAGCTGGAGGCCGACGGCCTGGTCAAACGCACCGACTACCGGGAGATTCCGCCCCGGGTGGACTATAGCCTGACGCCCCTGGGGGTGAGCCTGGCCGGGGCGCTCGTGCCGCTGTGCCAGTGGGGGGAGCAGAACATGGCCGAGGTCACCCGGGTGTTCGCGCGGCGCGCGGCGTGGGCCCGTAAGGGCCGTACAGCCTGATTGCGGCAACGCCAAACAGGTTGATTTGCATTTGGTCCGCCTCAGGGGCCATATGCGTCTAGAGAGGAAGCTGTGCAAACACCGCAACAATGGGTCGAGCTAGGTCGACGTGGAGCATTCACAACGACGCAAGTTGCGGCGTTGATCGGTGCTGAGCCGTCCAAGGTGGCCTCCTGGCTTTCTGGCAGCCCTCCCCTGATCGAGTCCGATCTTCCTACCGTGGCGGGTAGGATTGCCCTGTCTTTTGACGGTCTCGTTGAGGCACGGGCGGTCAGCTATTTGTTGGCTGAAGGCGTTACCCGCCGGCGCCTAGCTAAAGCGATGAAGGCGATGCGCCAACGGTGGGCCGATCCTCACCCCCTCGCTCGGGAACGCCAACTAACGACCGATGGCTCGGCGGTATTTGAACTTCAGGGCGAAAAGATCATCGATCTGTTGACTGACGCCTATCTGCATCCAGAGGTCCTTCGCCCAGCTCTTGCCGGACGTGTCGTCTTCAAGAGCGGGCGTGCTGCTTGGCTTGAGCCTTATCCGGCGGACTTGCCGCTGGTACGGATTGACCCGGCAAGGGCCTTTGGCCGGCCGGTGGTCGTGGAACAAGAGACTGCTGTGCCAACAGAGGTGCTAGCGGCCTCCGCTCAGGTCGATGGGCTAGCGGAGGCTGCGGACTGGTTCAACGTAAGTAAGGGCGCGGTCACCCAGGCCGTGGAGTTTGAACACCGCATCGCTGCTTGACCCTCATTCGCTTCGACGAATGCATAAACCCCCGCATCGTTGGTGCATTGAGGGCTATTGGATTGCCCGACGGTGTGGTGTTGGAAACACCTCAGGAACTCGGTCAGAGGGGCGAACCAGACGTAAATTGGATTGAGGCCTTTGCTGCGCGGGGCGGGCGTCTCTTCGTGTCGGGGGACGGCAACCTGCGCAGAGTTCAGCTTGAGCGAGCGGCGCTAGAGGCGGCCGGGCTAATTGCTGTCTTTCCTGGATCAATGAAGTGGTATGGCAACCTTCGCAGATGGGGGCAGGCGGCTTTCATCACGGCGTGGTTCCCAGCCATCGTCAGACTCGCAGAGGAAGGCGAGGCGGGCACTCACTATCGCCTGCCGCAATCCTTCTCGGGTGAGTTTGACAGCGTAGAGGTGCTGAAATCGCTGGCACAAATTGAGCTAGAGCGGGATGCGAAAATTGCTGCCCGATTGGCGGGGCGCGAGGACAACTAGCTCCTAGTCTTCGCCGATTAGACGTCAGGATTGGGCGCGCTCACTCTGGGAGTCCGTTGGCCGGAAGGGCTCGCCGCCTACCGCGTGATCTTCAAATCGTCGAACCACGCCTCGCCGCTCGCCCGCCCCGCCCCCGGCGATGACAGCGTCAGCCACTGGGCGTTGCAGCCCGCCGGCACCTCCACCGTCCCCGTGAACGTCGTCCAGCCGGTCGTGCCCGACAGGCTGACCCCCGGATCGACGATGGCGACGTTGCGCTCGGCACAGCGGAGGCCCCAGACGAGGGGGCGGGCGGCGGCAATGGCGTCGCCCTTCCAGCGGCCGATCAGCACGTGGCGGCCAGGGGGCAGGGCCAGGAGCTGGCGGGCCAGGATGCCGGGGGGGACGGCGCCGCTGAAGCGCAGGTAGAGGGCCTTGCCCTCGCCGTCGGGCGCGGGGCCGGGTTCGGCGATGACGCCGGTGCGGTCGAAATACTGCCAGTTGAAGGGGGCCGGGCCGGGCAGGCCCTCGAAGCCGCCGTCGTA